>JAIPAF010000065.1 GCA_021740225.1 Bacteroidales bacterium
GATTTGTCCCAAATGATTTTCAGGTCTAGCGTTTTTTGTTTACTTTTTTTGGTAATGAAAAAAAGTAAAAAAGGAAAACATAAAACTAAGCTAATTAACTCTTAGCATGGTATTTACCATCAGGTTAAGAGAAATTTGTTTGCAGCTAAAGCTGCGGTAGGAATAATTCGGGATAGAAACATTTCCCAGTTTTTCTTAAGTTCCTTAATTTTCGCCGACTTTCAGTAACATCAAATACATTCATCCGGGCATTCGTGGCATCCACCATTAAAAAAGCCCCGCCGGATTGGGCGGGGCTGTGGAACCACCTGGAATCGAACCAGGGACACACGGATTTTCAGTCCGTTGCTCTACCGACTGAGCTATGGCTCCATTTTTTTCAAACGATTGCAAATGTACGGAAAAATATTTTTTTACAAAATTTTTGCATGGAATTTTTGTCTGTTTAAACGCCATAAAAATACTATGAATGCTGATTACCATACGATTCCCCAACGGGAATTCAAAAACGGAAAATTATTAGGAGAGAATGATCTTTTATAATTTTGTACTCAAACACGGAGCAACATGCAATACCATACCCATAAGCTCTCCAACGGATTGCGGATCATTCATCTGCCCGACAAATCGGAGGTGGCTCACTGCGGATTGATGATCAACTCCGGGTCGCGCGACGAGCTGGAAAACGAACAGGGAATCGCCCACTTTGTGGAGCACCTGTTCTTCAAAGGAACCAAAAAAAGAAAGGCCTTTCACATTTTAAGCAGGATGGATGACGTAGGCGGGGAGATAAACGCCTACACCACCAAGGAGGATACCTGCATACACACCTCGTTTTTGAAAAACGATTACGAGCGGTCGCTGGAGCTCATGGCCGACGTCACCTTTAATTCCGTTTTCCCGGGCAACGAAATTAAGCGGGAAAAAAACGTCATCCTCGATGAGATCAATTTTTACAGGGATAATCCTTCGGAATCCATATACGATGATTTTGAGGAGCTGGTATTTGCCAACCAGCCCCTTGGGAAGAACATCCTGGGGAGGCCCGAGTTGCTGAACCGTTTCAACGCCGAAGACTTCCGGCGATTTGTCGACCGCAACTACAACCCTCCGGAAATGGTGATCACTTCTGTAGGCAACATCTCCTTCAACAAGCTGGTATATATGGCAGAAAAACATTTCGGGGCCGTCCCTTCCGCCGGGTCAAAAAAACACAGAGAACCATTCGCGGGATATACCCCCAAAAAAAGAATTCTAAACCACAACACCAACCAGGCCCACTGCATTATAGGGAATATCACGTATGACATACACCATCCCAAAAAGATGGTTATGGCCCTTCTGGACAACATCATTGCCGGCCCGGGGCTCACCTCACGCCTGAACATGCTGCTGAGGGAAAAACTGGGATATGTCTATAACATCGAATCCAGTTATACGCTATTCTCCGATGTAGGACTCTTTACCGTGTATTTCGGCACGGAAAAAAGCCGGGTAGACAAAACCCTGCACCACATACACAAGGAACTCGAACGTTTACGAACCACCAAACTGGGAAAAATTCAACTGAACAAGGCCAAAAGACAGTTATACGGTCAGCTTGCCATCAGCTCGGAGAACCCCGTATCCCGTATGCTGGCTCACGGGAAAAATTACCTGATGCTAAACAGGGTGCATTCCCTGGAAGAAATGAAGCGCAAAATAGACCGGATATCCGCAGAAGAACTCAGGGAAACAGCCAACGAGGTGTTGGATCCCGAACGGTTAACCACATTAATTTATAAATAAATTATGTTTGACATACCCCCGGATATAGAACAGTACATTCTTGTTCATACGGAAAATGAAGACGATCTGCTCCACGAGCTTTACAGGGAAACCCATAAAAAAGTGCTTCATCCCAGGATGCTGTCGGGTCATATGCAGGGTAAACTGCTGGAGATGCTCAGCAAACTGATGCAACCTTCCAGGATTCTTGAAATAGGAACGTACACGGGTTACTCCGCCATCTGCCTGGCCAGGGGATTGTCTGAAGGAGGGATCCTCCATACCCTAGAAATAAACGATGAGTTGGAAGATTTTATCAATCACTACCTGGAGCGGTCGGGACTTAACGACCGGATAACCCTTCATATTGGCGATGCACTGGAGATCATCAAAAGCCTCCCCTCCCCCTTCGACCTGGTATACATTGATGCCGATAAAAGGGAATATCCCCGTTATCTCGAAATATGCAAAGAGAAGCTCAGAAAAGGAGGATGCATCCTGGCTGATAATGTACTATGGGACGGGAAAATCGTTCATCCGGATACCAACGATTCACATACCATGGGCATCCATCGGTTCAACGAGATGGTAAAAAACGACCATGCACTGGAACAGTTGATCCTGCCGGTGCGTGACGGACTGATGATGATAAGGAAGAAGGAGTGAGGAGAAGGAGTGAGTTAGTAGTGAGTTTGAGCTTACTATATTGCAGAACCAAATTAAAAGGAAAAATTAGTTGGCAGTTGGCAAAAAGCAGTTGGCAGTCAAAGAACTGCAGGAGGCAACAGCAGTAGGCAATAAAAACGAAAACAATTTTAAAAAATATCGGGAAGATAAAGTCAATTATATATTTTATCCATCTGATCCCTTGTTATATCCAGATATTTCTTCGTGAAATCAAAAAGCACCTTCACTGAAGCCTCCTTATCGGAGTCATAAAGTTTGAGGGCCTTTTTCTCAATTTCATCCTGCTTTTTCAGCATCTCTTCCTGCAGTTCAGATTTAAACGCTTTGATCTCTTCGATATATTTTCCGTAATGTGCATCCACCTGCTCGGCATACTGAGCATATTCAGCAAAGGCATGCTCCTCGTTGTATTCAAGTATGTTTTCCGGGGCATAAAAGTGATTTTCCAAAGCGGATTGAGGGTTAGTTAAAGCAAAGTCCCCGGGAATTTCAGCCATTCCAAAATACCAGGGAACGTAGGGTTGAATGCAGGGTCTGCGAGGTGCCAGCCACATGACAGCGCCAATGTCTACAGGCATGTCTTTTCTCAACTCGGCCACGAACCCATATTGATTATGGGGAGCGCATATAGAATTTACACCTCCGGCATGCGGATTGCCATACTTGTAATACTGACTCTCGTCCCATTCAGTGCCTTCATAGTGATCAGCCAGTACTTTCATAATCTTCTGCCTTGTAATCTTTTCTTTGGGCTTCACCGCAAAAGGAAAGGGTTCCTCCATTTCATAGTTTTTGCCTGTCAGGAGTTCCAAACCCCGCCATTTTCTGGGTATATTCCTGGGGCTGGCCAATGTTTGCGGATTTCCATAGACCTTTCTGAAATTAAAGGCCCCATCACGCTTCGGCTCGTACCAGCCTCTTTTCTTTGCATAGCTTACCAAATCGTCCGAACCCATATAAATTTCATCATTGGATAGGTTAACGCTGGTAATGGTATAATAATTGGGAATGATCATAACCTTATTGTCAGGTACCCTCTGCGCCACCCAGTGTTTGCCGTTTACAACGGACATAACCCAGGCTTCATCCTGATCGGCAACCGTATAAGTTCTACCGGAAGAAGCATAACCATATTTCTCAACCAGTTCTCCGCCAATCTGCACGGCCTCGCGGGCAGAAGAGCCCCTCTCCGCCATCAGCCTTCTGAGCCAGTAGCCGATTCCTCCATCGGTTAACTCCGGCTGATCTTCCCTGGATGGACAGGCATTGGAAGCAATGGTTACCCCATGTTCATTCATGTAAGAATCGGCAAATTCCATCCCGGGCATCTCCAGCCACAAATACTCATAAGTAGTATCAACCTGGGGGATCACAGCTCCGTTGTGCAAAGTAATGGTTTCTCCTTCATCATGTACCTTCCGAGGTACTTTGAACCAGTTGACCAGGTTTTCACCATGATCGTCTTCATTATGGGCTATAAGCAGAGAACCATTTTGAGAGGCTTCTTCCCCAACCACCAGCGTATAACAATTGAACCCGGCTTGTTGCCCGATAGCCGGTGAAAGACCAATTAATACAGACAACAAAAAGAATAAATGCAATCGTTTCATTTTATAAAGGTTTATTAAAGCTTTGTGTATTAATAATAGTAAAATAATGTTATTTAAATATTGTATTTCACGTTTTATACAAATAAATACCCAAAACTAATTAAATCCAAACCATTTTGAAACCGTAAGGATCATTTATTATTTCTCAAATAATTGTTCACCGGATGCCTTGGTCTATTTGGATTATCCCACAAACCTTTTATAGTGTTCATAACGTTCAAGGATTTCCTTTACATAGTAATAAGGCTCCTCACCCCGGCAATATCCATATTGAACCACCGGATCATTATAATATTCCGGACTCGAAAGTTTCAGAAGGTAATCACGGATCACTTCCCAGTCGTTTGGATCCTCATCATTTTTCTCAGCCAGTCTCTGGGCATCCTTTACATGATTCAGTCCTACATTGTATGATGCGAGAACAAACTTCACGCGCCCGGCGGAATCCGGTATCGAAGTCCATTGTTTACTGAGATAAGAAATATACTTTGTACCTGCCTCTATGCTCGATTCGGGGGAATATAGATTACTTACTCCAAGCTCCTTAGCAGTAGCAGGCATGAGTTGCATTAATCCCCTGGCTCCTGCCCAGGATTTGGTTCTTGGATTAAAACCGGATTCCTGATAAATCATGGAACTCAGCAGCCGCCAGTCCCAATTGATGCTATCGGCCCGGGCCTTAATGATGTCATCGTAACGCGAGATCCTGCCGGTTTCCAGAGAAAAGAAGTCACTTCTTACCCTTCGCCTGTAGGATTTGGAATTATTAAAATATTTATTATATATCACATAATAATCTGTATTCTGCTTCATCTTGGCAATCCATTCATTGACCTCTTTTAACAACGTGGGTGAGTTCTTCCTCACAGCCCATGCTATCCGTTGTGAAAAGCTTAATCTCACATCAATATCCAGGTTCTGATAAAAGGTATTGTTGATGGCAGCAATGTTATAATCCGCTACAGTATAAGGAATTTCACCTTCGGCTACCTTTCTTATCAAATCCTCGGTAGACAGATCACCCGACATTTCAACAATATCTATATCACCTCCTAACTCCTCCTCAAGATTCTGTAAACGTTTATAATAAGAAGAATTTTTCCTGACATACACCTTTTTCCCTATCAGTTCGACCGGATCGGAAATGATCTCCTCCCTTATCTCATGAATTTTCATTTGTCTCCAATTATCCGGTTTTTTCTGTACAAGCACCTGATGGGTTTTTGTATGAGGAATGGTAAAGGCTACCTGCTCTTTGCGATCCTGTGTGATCGTCAAACCATGAATAATGATGTCACCTTGTCCTTTTTTTAACATTTCAATTTCTTTATCCAAATTATCGGCTATGACAATCTCCAGATCAAGGCCCATGTCCTCTGCCATTCTGCTGACCAGCTCATACTCATATCCCATAGGCTGCCCCCGATAAAGAAAATAGCTTGTAGAACCATAATAGGTAATGGCCTTTAATGTTCCACGATCTTTGATTTGGGACCAATCTACATCAACCTCTTCAATTTCCTTCTTTTTCTGACTTTGTTGATCATCCGTCCCGCAGGATGCCATAATAAAAAGAAAAATTCCCAAAAGGAAAAACGAATAACACTGAAGTCGTTTTAATTTCATAAAAACCTCCTTCTTACTTAATATGAATGTCTATGTATAGACAAACTTATAATAAAAATGATTATTTCATCCAAGGCAAAATCAATTGCTTAATATGCTATTACTCTTAATAATTTTGTTATTTTGACAAAATCTCAGGTCGTCCCAAACTCATCTTCTATAGTTGCATTTTATATCTTTCTTTTAATGTGGGTATTATAAGCATAGAAAATCTTTTTGTCACTACATATTTTTATATTTTTCTTATTGTCGGTGGCAATGCCATACCCACTGCCTGGAAAATCGCATGACAGCTTCCCCGAGCTTGTGTACGCAGCTTGATCTTACTATCCGACTCTTCTATGGTTATCTCCTTCAGGCTTTTTAGATCCTGCTTGACCTGGAACCATTCCAGGTTTTTTCCGTTAGCCTCAAGTCTTCTGTCTAATTCTTTTTTCAGCACAAGGCCGAGAAAGCTACAAAATACATGACCTCTTATGGTTTCATTTACCTTGTGGTATATAGGCCGGGTCTCCAGAATGCTCTTAACGTCGCGAAAGATATGTTCTACCATCCAAAGCTCCTTATATTTGAGGGCTACTTGCTCCGGGGCCATATCTAAACTCGTTGTCAGCAACCATTTGCCGTCATACCGCTCTTCTTCCTTGACTTTAGAGGTGTCAACCTGCATGGCATCTTTTGTAACTTTCAGATATTTGCTGTACCCTTTATTGCCAATCATGGATTTGGGACCTTGTTTTAGCCTCTCCTTCAGGCTCTCGATTATAATCTCCCGATCAGCCTTATCCTTCCTGGCCTGCTTAGGATTCAGGCAGATGATATAACGTTCGTCCTCGTGCCAAACCTGTTTTACTTTGAGAGGTGCAGGTGCTTTTGAGCCTGGTTTTTCCGGTATGACTTCCTGGTATCTTCCCTGGCGTGTAAGGACCTCTTTTTTCACCCGCTTAATTTTTCTCATCATCACACCAAGAATATAATCAATGCCTTTTGTCTCCATTGCATCTATGGTATCCTGGCTTATCATTCCCCGGTCGACTACCACGCACATTTTTTTTACCCCAAACCGCTTGTTCAGCCGATCTGCTATTGGGATCAGGGTGTTGACATCAGCTGTATTGCCTGGCCATATCTCACAACACAAAGGGAAGCCTTTGTCGTCAAAGGCCGCACCGACCACCATTTGCCTGCGATCCGGCCGGTGATCTTTGCTGTTGCCGTATTGGCCAATCTCATTTCCACCTTCGCCTTCAAAATAGATCGATGTAGTATCAAAAAACACCAAATCGAGCTGTGAAAACATGGTTCGCCTCCTGGAGAAGAGTCTTTCCTCAATCAGATCCTTGATGCATCGTGGAGCAAACGGGTTTTTTCCGCCCTGTTCGTCCAAAGGGGTGCCCAGAAAAGCCATTGCCCGGTAGAAATGATGAAGGGACAAAGTCTCTGAGCCTTCAATGGCATAGTCCTGCATCCAGACCTCGCAGGATCGGTCAGAGCCGCTTACAAATAGTCGATGCAGGACCGTGATAAATATAGCCAGGCCAACATCGAACTGATATTTACGGTCTTTTAAAAGCTGGCCAAGCACCGTTCTAATCCCTGACTCTTCCCATAACCGTTTAAAAATCAATACGGGACCGATCTTCAACACCTGACTCTCAGGCAGGCTTTTACCTGTGAGCAGCATAAGGACATTACTGGAATATTTTGAAAGAGAATGTATTATATTATCCACCTCTCCTTTTTCCTGCAGCTTATCCAATCTCCCGAGCGTAGAAAGCACTCTCTGTTTGACTTTCCGGCCTTCGCGATAGGTTTGTACTATCTGAAGGTATTGATATTCACCTGTTTTTTTGACCCTGACGAACATATAGCATTTATTTTTATCATTTCAGAAATACCCGATTAATTTTAATCCGTCAAGGTTTTATTAAAATATTTTTGGCACTACATTTTACAAAATTTCGAAAATTTTTTCACGTAATGGATTAATTATCAGTATCTATATTTTTAGATAGTCACGGGAACTGTAGAAGAAAAGCCAAAAATATTGAAAATTTCGGAATGATAAATGTCTTCCTTGAAGGATGGCCGGGGTAACCTGTTGCTATCGCTGTTTGCCCCCTGCCCGGGGGCAGGTTTCTTCGGGGAATCTGTGGACATACTGTAATTAAAAACTACTGCGGATAAATCATCTCATAAAAAGATTGGATGTACTACAACATTTTTCTGAATAATTTGTTTTTTATAATAAACTTTTTAGGGGATGGAAAGCTCCTGTAGAGGTTATGAATAAAAGGAAGGACACATGGTTATGGAAAGATTGAGTATTGGAAACCTGACTGCTGAAAATTGTATTATTCAAGGCGGTATGGGTGTGGGAATATCTATGTCGGGGCTTGCCTCGGCAGTTGCCAATCAAGGGGGCATTGGCGTGATTGCTACTGTTGGATTGGGATTATTAAGTAATGAAAGACAAAAAGGGTATCGACGCGGAAGTATAGAATCTTTAAAAGAGGAAATCAGGAAAGCTCGCAGATCTACCCGGGGTATCCTCGGGGTGAACATTATGGGGGCACTCACCAATTATGCTGATTTGGTCAAAACTTCTATCGCTGAAAAAATTGATGTCATATTTACCGGAGCCGGACTTCCACTGGAATTGCCGGGGTATTTGAACGGTTCTTCCGGGACAAAACTGGTTCCTATTGTTTCTTCGGTACGGGCTGCGAAGATCATATTCAGCAAATGGCTGAGAAACTACAACTATATTCCTGATGCTGTGGTTGTTGAAGGCCCCAAGGCAGGAGGACATCTTGGTTTTAAAGCGGATCAAATTCATAAACAGGAATTTCAGTTGGAGGATTTATTGCCTGATGTTCGACAACTGGTAGATGAGTATGAAGCAAATTATGAGAAGAAGATACCGGTCATTGCTGCAGGTGGTATATATACCGGCAGGGATTTGCTTCGGTTTCACAAACTTGGCGCTGATGGTATACAGATGGGAACTCGTTTTGTAACCACGTATGAATGTGATGCTTCAGAGAGTTTCAAAAACGCCTATGTGAATGCCGAAAAGAAAGACATTGTAATCATTAAAAGTCCTGTAGGTATGCCTGGAAGAGCCATAAACAATACTTTTATAGAGCAAACTTCTGAAGGGAAACAGATACCAACCCGATGTATGCATCATTGTTTAAAATCATGTAATTACAAAACAACCCCCTATTGTATAGCTGATGCCCTGGTCAACGCTCAGAAGGGTAATCTGGAGGGAGGATTCGCTTTTGCAGGAAGCAATGCTTATAAAAATACCCATATCGTTTCGGTTGAACAGGTATTTTCCGCTCTGGAAGAAGAATACCAGGATGCCCTAAACACATCACAATATCAAACTGAATTAAATGAAAATACTGAATAAAGAAGATCCTGACAAGCCTTATCTTCACAAAGATCCTGTGTTTTCAGATATAGCCGGTCCTGTCATCAATATTATACTGGGTGCTACGGTAATCCATGAACTGATAGGCCCTGTAATCGCTAAGTTTTCCCTGCGAAAAGCCGGAGAAATTGGGAAAAATAGTTAGTCGTTATGATGTGATTAGCTGAACAGCCCAACGATCTGTTCACGGGTGAGTTTCTTCAGGGCTCCGTTGGGAGTGATGAAGGTTTGGGCCAGCCTGGCCTTCCTGCTTTGCAGACGGCGTATCTTTTCTTCTACGGTATTCGTTGAAATGAAACGATAAACCATTACATTTTTATCTTGTCCGATACGGTGGGCCCGGTTGACGGCCTGTTCCTCAACGG
>JAIPAF010000066.1 GCA_021740225.1 Bacteroidales bacterium
GTCTGGGTAGGCTCTGCCTCTGGCATTCCATGCAGAAATTTGTGAGGATTTTTGCCTATCGAGTGGGGTATAGGGAGTTCCTCCTACAAATCTCCATTTCAGTCCGAGTTGCCAGTTCTTCTTGAATTCGCGGGTTGCGGTCAGATTAAGCAGATGCCTGTTATCCCATGAAGAAGGGATATAATTACCGGTAACCTCAAGCTGATTGTTGAGCTCTCTGAATTCACTCCTGACATAAGTATAGGAAAGGATCACATTGATATCGAAAAGATTCTGATGGCGGAAAAGCAGTTCCAGTCCGTAGGCTCTGCCTTCTGCAACGGACTTAACTTCCTCATCTCCGTAGGAACCGAAATCAGCACCTTTATTGGCTATGGAGATGGAATCATCCAGCGAAAAGGGATAATTGTTATAGTTCTTATAGAAGCCTTCAATGCTTATTTTGGATTCATCATCGGGCAGGAATTGAAAACCTCCCACCAGATGGTCAGCCGAAATATATTGCAATCCGTTTTGTTTGTTGATCAGATCCCCCTCTTGATTGCTGAATCCAAGTGTGGTATAGGGTGGAAGCTGATAGTACCGGCCGGTGTTAAAGTTGAGCGACCACTTAGGTGCCAACTGATAGGAAAGGGAAAATCTGGGGGAAGCCTGATCAATAAGGTTGCTCATGCTTGCGGAATAGTTGTTGGCATCGGCCCGAATGCCTAAAGAAAGCGACAATTTTTCATTAAAATAGCTCTTGCTGATCTGTCCGAAAAGATTCCACTGAAAAAAGTTCAGGGTACTGTTATAATCAATGGTAAAGGGTTCGCCTCCCACAAAGGATTTTCTGAAAGTGTTGTTGGTATAAGATGCATATTCAATGCCTAAACCGGTATTAATCCTGTAGCCATTGGTGATTGTGGTATTTTCATACCGCAATTTTGTCTCCGCTTCATCCGAAGTATAATCCAAACGTTTAAGAGAGTCCACCTCCCGATTGTTTTGATATTTATAGGATCTGTTTCTCAGATAATTCCGGCTCAATACCCAGGTGTCATTTCCGTTCTCCCGATAATGTTTATAAACCGCTCCTATGGTATAGTTTCGCTGGGTGTTCACAGGAATATAGTCTAGGATATATTGCTGCGATTCGGTATCGTTGGCATCTGTATTGAGAGCGAAATCATCAATGGCTCCCAGTCCGAT
Organism: Bacteroidales bacterium; assembly: GCA_021740225.1. Lineage (GTDB taxonomy): Bacteria > Bacteroidota > Bacteroidia > Bacteroidales > UBA12077 > JAGXLC01. Next base: position 1,192 of record JAIPAF010000066.1, read on the forward strand.
CAGCCTGAGTTCGTTTTTATCATTCAGGCGGGTTTTGGATTTGAACTGAAAATCATTGAAGGTGGGTAGGAAAGGAAGCTCAAGTGCCTTAAACAGCAACTGCAGATATGAGCGACGTGCGGAAAAAACAAAGGTGGTATTGTCACTAATGGGTCCGTCAAAAGTCAGGGAAGCTTCGGAAGCTCCTATGGATCCTTGGATTTCAACATTATCTTTGTTTCCGTTGATTTGCTTGAGATCCAGAACCGAACTCAGGGCATTTCCCCGATTGGCCGGGAAGGCGCCTGAGTAAAAATCTACTCCCCGGATAAAATCAACGTTGATGATACCCACAGGTCCTCCTGAAGCACCTTGGGTGGCAAAATGATTGATATTGGGTATTTCTACTTCATCCAGATAAAAACTGTTTTCACCGGGCCCTCCACCCCGGACAATGAGATCATTTCTGAAGGAGACACTGGAAGCAACTCCCGGGAAAGATTGGATAACCCTTGAAATATCCCTGTTGGCGCCGGGGGATTTTTCGATCTGTTCTACTCCAATACGACGCAATGAAACCGGACTTTCCTTATCCAAACGAAAAGGAGAGGCTGTAATCCTCACTTCTTCAATTTCTTCGCTCTTTTCATTGAGGGGTATCTCAATATAAGCAGGTTTGGCGTTGGTCACCATAAATGATTCGGTGATATAGGTTTCATATCCCACTGAGGAGACTGTTAGCTTAACATAACCAGGCTCTAACCCCGTAAATTTGAACTCACCGTTAAAATCGGATGCCGTGCCGATATTGGTTTGTCGGATAATTATGTTGGCAAAGGGAACAGGCTCATTGTTTTTGGTATTAAAAATCTTGCCCTTGATTACTCCATTTTCCGATTGTCCAAAAGTATCTAATCCGATTCCGATGAAAAATAATAATAGTGCCAATGGTGCGATTCGGTGCATATTTCTTGTGTATATTTTATTGTATACACTGTACAAGGAACTTTTATTTTTGTTTAAAAATTATATAAAAAAACATAAACAACCAGTTTGACTCATACACGCTTTCCATGAAAAAGGCTATTGACATATCATTCCTTCATGTAGAAGTGATTCGACAGGTATGTAATCGAAAATAAAAAGCGGGAAACGCATATTTGCTGCGTTTCCCGCTTACTTGAACATTATATTTTATAAATTCTTGTTATTGCCTGGATTCAGTTTGATCTTCTTCTTTCTTCTCTAATTCCGGTTCCTTCATCGAATATCTCATCCTTCTTTTAAGCGCCCACTCCTGATTATTGCTATTCCAACTATAGGTGAGTTCTTCTCTCAGTTCGCCTTCCTCGTTGTATTTAAACTTCAACTGTCTTTTGTTATTCCATTCTTTCGACGCATAATCGTAGTGCTGCAGGATTTCACTTGTTTTCTTTTTCTTGTCGTAGTCTATCAGATACCGGATTCCCTTGATGTAGTCTTTTATGCTTTCGTTCCAGGTAGCCCGGCTTTCCATTGTCTTTTGTCCTCTATAATTGTGTTTCAAATTATACCGACCCTTCTTTTGCCACTCCCGGGCTTTTCTGTTCCACTTTTGAACAAGGGCTGCATGGGGATAGCTGGAACTTTTATACTGAAAAAGGTATCTTTGATGATTGTACCATTCATCTGCTTCCGGTTCATAAGCTTTGATCACAATATTGCTTCTTTCGCCCATTCTGTTATAATCTATTAAATATCTGGTAGTATTGACCCACCGTCCGAGCGCTTTTTTCCACTCCTGGTAGAGCACTTCACTCTTATTACCTTGTTGATCGTAAGTCAGGGTTCTGAGCTGCACGTTAACCCAGTCGTTCCTTGTCGTATGCCATTCCTGTTCGAGGACTTCCACCGGTTTCTCTATGCTGTTGTAACTCTTAATTGTTCTATGATGGTTAATGAATTCATATTTACCGGGATACCATCTTTGATTTAGCTCGGCAAGCAGTTTTTGATTTTGTTTGAAGAATTTCAGATTTCTTCCGTAAAGATCCCACCTGCTGGAATCCTGGTTCCATTCCCAGGTATAAGAGGTGTCGATATTTTGCATTCCCACCCGGTCAATGAGGGAATCCTTTTTGTATACCTCTTCTTCAATTTCTTCCTGGGCTGTTATCGGTTTGGCTGTTAAAGTAAAAAAAGCAACTACTGTAATACCAGCCATTACGTATTTTAAAATTTTATTGTATACTATCATAACTAACCTCCTTTGTAATGTATATTAACATAGTTAATTCTCTTTTAATCTATTCTTTTAACGAATATAAAATTGTAGTTATTACAACAAAAAGCCGTATTTGTTTATGGTGTTTACTTAATCCCCATAGATTTCATAAATGCATCGTAGCCGGGCTCTCTGCCCAGGAAATCTCTGACCATCCTGGATTCTTCCCGGGAAGCCCCTTTTTCAAGCACATCTTTTTTGAGTTTTTCACCCCATTGAGCGTTAAAATTCCCGTTCTTCCTGAATAGTGAGAACATATCCTCGGCATAGACTTTGGCCCACATATAACCATAGTAACCTGCAGCATAGCCGTATAAATGGCCAAATCCGGCCTCGAAATGCGTGTTTTCCATATAATCAAATAAAGTGATGTTGTTTTGCAACTCTTTTACTATTTCAGTGGTACTTCTGGTGTCATTATCGGGATTGTAACGCTCGTGGAAGGTCATATCCAGCATCGCATAAAATATCTGCTGGAGAATAAACAGGCCGGAATCCACGTTTTTGGTATCCACCATCTTTTGATGTAGTGCTTCGGGTAAATTGTCTCCTGTTTGATAATGTTTTGCGAACTTATTCAGGGATTCATATTCCCATGCCCAGTGTTCAAGCAGTTGTGAGGGAACTTCAACAAAATCCCTTTTTGTGCTGGTTCCTGATTGTGCGGATAATGGGGCTATTGTCAGTAAATCGTGCATCAGATGACCAAATTCATGGAAAAGGGTAACTACGTCGGAATGCGGTAATAATGCAGGGGATTGTTTTGCGGGACGCGGGAAGTTGGTTACCAGCGTAGCTGTGGGTTTCTGATATCCTTTTTCTGTTTCTTTGCCCGGAATGATAGTGAAACAGGCGGCATGATTGAATTTATTATCACGGGGGAAAAGATCCAGGTAGAACCGTCCCCTTAGTTGACCATCCGAGTGAACTTCAAATAACCTGACATCTTCATGCCATACGGAGGGATTTTCAACTTCCCTGAATTCCAGACCAAAGAGCTTGCCGGCTACATCGAACAATCCCCCGATCACCCGGTCGAGCTCAAAATATTGCTTGACTTGTTCATCATCGAGTTGATAATCCTCGCGTAACAATAATGTTTTGTAGTATGTAGCCTCCCAGGCTTCTATTTTCTGTGGGTTGCCTTCAGTTTTTTGTTTCTTTTTCTCCAGCAGTTTCTCATAATCCTCCCGGGCTTTGTTATTTACTTTTTCCCGGAGGGTCTGTTCAAAATCCCATACAGTTGAAGGATCTTTTGCCATCCTGTTTTCCAATATATAGGCCGCGTATGTTTCATAACCCAACAAACGCGAGAGTACTTTTCGTTTTTTTAAAAGTTTAACAAGCACTTCCGGATTCTTATCCGAGGCAATGTTTTTGAACTTTCTGGATAATTCCTTTCTTGCCCAGTCTGATTCGGAATATTTCATAAAAGGAAAGTAAGAGGGATAGGTGAGATCAATTTTGTAATTGCCGTCTTCTGTTTTTCGGGCTTGTTTGTAGTCTTCGGGCAGCCCTTCCATTTCCTTTTCCCCGACAATCAATGCATCCTGATAGGAAGTGATATTGGATTCGAACTGAATGCCCAGCTCCGATATATCGTCCTGAATTTTTTTGATCTGCTCGCGTTTTTCCTTGGGCAATCCCAGCCCGTTTTGTTCGAAATCCCGGATGGTATCCTCCAGAAACTTTTTTGCCGGTTCTTCAAGATTTGCTGCTTCTTCAGTTTGGGCATACTCCTTGATGGCTTGATAAAGACCTACATCCATTTTGATCCGGTTTTCCACCGTGCTGAGTTCTTTGATGCTATTCAGGGATTCTTTACGGATACCTGCTTGCGGATGTACATAGGCCATCAGGAAAATAGAGGAGTGAACCCGTTCGAGTTCATTGATCAGATCGTCAAAACGCTTGAGTGTATTGGTATAGGTTCGTTGCTCCTTTTTGCCGTCTGTTATTTCTTGTATGATCTCCTCAACGTGAGAAATGGTTTCCTTTTTGGCTTCTTTTATCTGTTCGCCAGTGAGATTTTTAAAATCCATACTTTCGTTGAATTCCGGGAAAAGCACATTATCCTTCATTTTTGGAAGATTGTTTTATGGTTATACATTCCTTCAAAGTTGTACATTTTACAAAAGGGGACAATGAATATCCTTCTTTTATATCCGGTTTTACAGCTTTTCATTGAACCTGTTAAGTAAAAAACTCCCTAAATTTTTTTATTCATAGATTAAATAAGTAATTTTGGCCTGAACTGTTTTCAGAAAACAAAATTTTTCAATTATGAAAAGAGACACCAGAATTTTTGATTTAATTGAACAGGAACGACAACGTGAGTTAAATGGAATTGAATTGATTGCTTCCGAGAACTTTGTGAGCGAACAGGTACTGGAAGCCATGGGTTCCTGCATGACAAATAAGTATGCCGAAGGTTATCCCGGCAGAAGGTATTACGGAGGATGCGAAGTTGTAGACCAGTCGGAACAACTTGCCATAGATCGGGTTAAAGAATTATTCAATGCAGAGTATGCCAATGTTCAGCCTCATTCCGGGGCACAGGCCAATGCTGCTGTATTTCTGGCTACATTGAACCCCGGGGATACCATTATGGGGCTGGATCTTTCCCATGGTGGGCATTTAACTCATGGTTCGCCGGTGAACCTTTCAGGTAAGCTTTATAACGCGGTTTCCTATGGAGTTAAAGAGGATACGGGTCTTGTAGACTACGACCAGATGGAAGAAGTGGCTAAAAAAGAGAAACCCAAACTCATTATTGGCGGTGCATCGGCTTATTCACGTGATTGGGACTATAAACGTATGCGGGAAATCGCAGATGAAGTCGGTGCCATTTTCATGGTAGATATGGCCCATCCCGCTGGTCTTATTGCAGCCGGTCTCCTGGAAAATCCACTGGAATATGCCCATATTGTTACCTCTACCACTCATAAAACGCTGAGGGGACCCAGAGGAGGCATTATCCTGATGGGTAAAAACTTTGAGAATCCCTGGGGAATAACCACCAGGAAAGGAACCGTGAGGAAAATGTCGGGTCTTCTGAATTCGGCAGTATTTCCGGGGACTCAGGGCGGTCCGCTGGAACATGTCATTGCTGCAAAGGCAGTAGGTTTTGCTGAGGCCCTTGAGCCGGAGTTTAAGGAATACCAGCAACAGGTTCAGAAGAATGCCAGGGTAATGGCAGAACAATTCGACGAGAAGGGCTATAAGGTAATTTCCGGTGGAACGGATAATCACTCCATGTTGATTGATCTGAGAACAAAAGTTCCCGATATAAGCGGAAAAGATGTAGAAGATGCGCTTATCAAGGCAGACATTACCATTAACAAAAATATGGTTCCATTTGATTCGAGGCCACCGTTGAAAACCTCGGGAATGCGCCTGGGAACTGCTGCAATAACTACGCGGGGAATTCAGGAAGACACAGTCAAACTGATCGTTGAATATATTGACAACATCATTACCAATATTGAGGATGAAAACGTGGTCCAGGATATCAAATGGAAGGTTCATGAAACGATGAATCAATATCCGTTGTTTGCGTATTAATATGATGAATCATGTCCGATGGTTTAGAGAATAAACACGTAAAACAATCAATGGGTTAGGAAATTCCAATATTCAAGCACCAAATCACAAATAAGCACCAAATTTCAATATTCAATTTATTGGATAATCTTCTGATTTTGGGATATTGGAGATGGGATATTAATTGTTATTTAGGATTTGGTGCTTGATTCGTTTTTCTCTGTCTTTTGGGTATTTTTCCCATGTAATTGTCTGTTCATAGTAATCTATGGAATGGTATCTTATATTAGCAGTAATCGGTGTAGGTTTTCTTGCCGGCTTCATCAATACCCTTGCCGGTAGTGGATCTCTGTTAACTCTTCCCATGCTCATGTTTTTGGGATTGCCTGCCAATGTGGCCAATGGTACCAACCGGATTGCGATATTTCTGCAAAATATAGTGGGAGTTGGCAGTTTTCGGCAACAGAAGGTGTTGAACGTACGGATGGGATTATGGCTTGCGCTGCCCGCTGTGGCCGGGTCGCTGCTTGGTGCCCAGATTGCCATTGAGCTTCAGGAAGCGGTGATGGAACGGATCATTGGCATTCTGTTGATTGTTATGTTTTTTTTGATTCTTTACAAACCCGCTCAATGGGTGAAAGAATATTCCGGCCTTGTCAGGTCAAAACCCAGCACGCTTCAGTTTATCATCTTTTTTGTGATTGGTATATATGGAGGATTTATTCAGGCTGGAGTAGGCATCTTTCTGCTGGCCGGACTGGTGCTTGGAGCAGGTTTTGACGTAGTGAAGGCCAATGCCATAAAATTGCTGATTGTTTTGATTTATACCCCCTTTGCGCTGGCCATTTTTTTCATGAATGATCAGGTCAACTGGAAGATAGGACTGATTCTGGCACTGGGTAATATGCTCGGTGCATTTGTGGCATCGAGGTTTGCCGTGTCATGGGGTACCAGGTATGTCCGATATGTATTGCTGGTGGTAATTTTTGGCTCAGCATTGAAACTGCTGGGGGTTGTTGATTTGGTTTTCTGATCGTCATCATGCTTGTTCGGTTTCTCTGTTCACGTTCTCAGCCTTAAAAGACAATATAAGCAAAACAAAAACAATTCCCAGACAGATGAGTGCACTGGTAGTGTATCCGCCGGTAAAATCGTGCGACAGACTGAAAAAGTACGGCCCAATAGAACTGGCAACCACTGACCAGCCCAGAACATAACCGGAAATAGAGCCAAGATGGCCTATACCAAAAAAGCGTGGCCAGGTAACATTCGAAATTACACTGAACAGTCCCATTGAAATTCCGTATCCTATAATCACCAGCCAGTATCCTGCCGGTGCCGATTTTAAAAGAATTATTGACAGAAGGGTGACGAATAAGCCGCTTAGATGTACGATTAAAAGATATTTCAGTTTGGTAAAATCACTCAGCCAACTGCTGCTAAAGTTTAGTACGATGGATATGATGGAGCCCGGGAGAAAAACTGAAACTGCCTTTTCCTGGCTCATGCCTGCTACTTCAAAAATCGATGCAATATGAAAGGTCAATGCTGTAATGATCAGGGCATGCATGGCAAGTGAGAGGTTAAATATCCAGAACGAATAGGTTCTGATTGCCTCCTTGAGGGTGAAATCTTTTAACCTATGCATGGATTTTGATTTTTCACTGGCCAGGTCCTTTTTTGTTCCGTCAATGTAACAGTTGCATTGCTCCGGATTGTCCCTGAAAAATACGAAAACCACCAGCGGAAATCCCACACCCACGATAAGTGCAGTAATAAGCCAGGTATCCTGCCAGCCCACTGCATTGATGCCGCCGTTGAATATCTGAGGAGCCATCGAAAAAGAAAAAGCAATAAATACCCCCAGAAATCCATTGGCCAGGCCCCGGCGGTTTTCGAACCATTTCATGACCATATTTCTGCTGGTCATCGTGAGAACGCCCTGGCCAAAGAAGCGGAGCGTAAAAAAACCTACAACGCAAAGTACTATGGTTATTATGGTTTTATTTATTACAGGAAATGCATGTTTGATGGAAGAAGCTATAAAGTTCAGATTTGTCAGATATATCAGAACAATGCCAATCATTACAGCGGATAATATAGCTATGATCCTTGCACCGTAAATATCATAAAGCTTTCCGGCCCTGCTGATAAGAAGTCCGCTTATTAGTGTGCCGCCCATGTAAGACATGCTTAGCTGGTTTCTTGTTAAGCCAAAATCTTCTATTAAATAATCGGTAAATGCTGAAACCCCGATTGTCTGACCCGGTACGCTCATCATGAATCCGATCGTACCTACCGCAAGTATCATCCAGGCATAAGGAAAAGGAAACCTGGAAGGATCAAAGGGAAACCCCGGTTTGATATATTCTTTTCTCATAAGATGTGCATTTGGCTCTGCAAAGAAAACAAAAGATTGGAAACCGGGTAATTTTATTGC
>JAIPAF010000067.1 GCA_021740225.1 Bacteroidales bacterium
TACCGATCCTTGGATTCGGTGTTTTTCAGATAACCGACCACAATGAATGTGAAAATAGCGTACTCAACGCTATTAAAACAGGTTATCGATTAATCGATACGGCAGCATCGTATATGAATGAGACTGCGGTTGGGAATGCAATCAATAAAAGTGGTGTCAATAGAGAAGACTTATTTATCACCACCAAGCTTTGGGTGCAGAATACAGGATATGAAAAAACAAAAGAAGCTTTTGAAAAATCATTAAACAAGCTGCAACTTGATTATTTGGACTTATACCTGATCCATCAGCCTTACGGAGATGTTCATGGTTCGTGGAGAGCGATGGAGGAGTTGTATAAGGAAGGAAAGGTTAAAGCTATTGGTCTGAGTAATTTCCATCCCGACCGTTTGATGGATATAATAACTTTCAATGATGTTGTACCTGCGGTAAACCAGATTGAAACGCATCCTTTTAATCAACAAATAGAAACCCAAAGATTCTTAAACGAAAATAACGTCCAGATTGAATCCTGGGCGCCATTTGCCGAAGGCAGGAACAATCTTTTTCAGAACGAATTGCTGCTTTCCATAGCAGAAAAGTACAATAAAAGCCTGGCTCAGGTGGTTCTTCGCTGGCTTACACAAAGAGGAGTAGTAGCTATACCCAAATCAGTTCATAAAGACAGGATACAAGAAAACTTCAATATTTTCGATTTTGAATTGAGCACTGAAGACATGGAAGCTATAGCAACTCTTGATACTGAAACCAGCAGCTTTTTCGATCATCGCGACCCGGAAATTATAAAATGGATGGGAAGCAGAACGCTTGACCTATAGATGTTTGTTCTTTTAGAAAGAAGATATCTCAAAATTATAGATCTACCGATAACAATGTATCATTAACCTGTAAAATGAAAGAAATCATGAAACGAATAATAAGAAGCCAATTTTTGATAGTTATACTTATAATGACAACCCTCATTGCATCAAGTCAAACCAAGCCCGATAACCCGTTTGGCCTGGTTTATCAGGATGCTATTACGGAAAATGTGCCAGGAGAGGTGAATATTCATCCGGTAAGTTATAAGCTGAATGGAATTGAAATCGCTGCAAATGTCTACACACCGGCCAATTATGATCCATCAAAGATATATCCGGCGGTGGCAGTAGCTCACCCGAACGGTGGTGTGAAAGAACAGGTTGCAGGACTATACGCGCAGCGCTTGGCAGAATCGGGTTACATTACCATTGCGGCCGATGCATCGTACCAGGGAGCCAGTGGTGGAAAACCAAGAAATGTGGATAAGCCGGCCAACCGTATTGAGGACATTCGCGGGATGGCAGATTTTATCACACAATATGAAGGTGTAAATGCCGATCGACTTGGCTTATTAGGTATTTGCGGTGGCGGTGGTTATTCACTGGCGGCCGCTCAAACCGATAAACGCTTTAAAGTGGTGGCTACCTTAAGTATGTTTAATACAGGTGTGGTAAGGAAAAACGGCTTTAGGAATTCCCAGGTTTCTACCATTCAGGAAAGGCTAAAAAAGGCTTCAGAAGCCCGCGCACAGCAAGCGGCCGGAGGGGAAATTCTTTATGCCGCCAATACGGTGCCGACCGATGAAGAAGCAGACAAAATGCCGTTCGACCTGTACCGCGAAGGCCACTATTATTACCACAGAACCCATGCGCATCCCAATTCCACATTCAGGTACACGATGAGTAGTTTGCTTGATCTGATGAGATTTGATGCAGCAACCAATATGGATTTAATCAATCAGCCCCTGTTGATGATGGCAGGAAGCAAAGCCGATACCTATTACATGACTGACAGAGCATTCAGAAATGCTACAGGTACTGAGGAGAAAGAATTGTTCCTGATTGATGGCGCCACCCATATTCAAACCTATCATATTCCTCAATATGTAGATCAGGCGATGAATAAACTCAATGAGTTCTTTGGTAAATATTTATAAACGAATGAAACATCAAATAAAAACCAACATTATGAAAACAACAATTATCGGACTTTTTTTAATCTTAATTGGCGCTCAGTTATCTTTCTCACAAAATACTGAAGCCGAACAGAAAATCATCAATCTCTCTAAAGAAAAATGGCAGTGGATGTCAGACAAAAATGTAGATAAATTGGACAACCTTTTCCACGAAAAGGCTGTGTTTGTTCACATGGGTGGATCCTGGGGTAAAGAACGGGAAATCAAGATCATTGAAAGCGGAGGAATTTGGTACAAGAAAGCAGATATCCATGAAGTGTCTGTAAATATAATTGACAACACGGCCATCCTTTTAAACAGAATTACATTGGTGGCAGAAGTTGGAGGCAACGAGGTCACCAATCCTTTTGAAGTTACAGAGGTTTATATAAAACAAGATGGTAGTTGGAAGTTGGGCTCGCTATCATTCACCAGGCTACATACCCAAGGTGAAGAATAGCAAGGCGGAACATTTACTCACAAATAAAAACTTTTAAAATGAAAAGCATATTAACAGTATTAGCCGTCATAATTGGCTGCAGTTTACATGCTCAGCAAACAGGAGGCAATGTTTCTGAGGATGAGTCACCGACAGTTCGTATTGAGTCGGGTATCGTTCGGGGTGTAACCGAAGGGGAGGTGTCCACTTTCAAAGGAATTCCCTATGCTGCTCCACCTGTGGGCGAATATCGGTGGCGGCCGCCCCAACCCGTATCCCCGTGGGAGGGAGTACGTGATGCAACCGAATTTTGCGCAGATTGTGCGCAGGCAGGTCGGCCCCGCGGTTCCGGATCAATTGCCGAGGGTTCATCGGAAGATTGCCTATATCTGAATTTGTGGCTACCTGCCGGGACTAAGCCGGGAGATAAATTGCCTGTGATGGTGTGGATCCACGGCGGCGCCTTCGTAGGGGGTAGCGGTGCCGGTGCTGCCACTGCAGGAAATGAATTTGCCAAACAAGACGTCATCCTGATGACCTTCAATTATCGTTTGGGTCGCCTGGGCCATTTTGCATTCCCTGCGTTGAGCGAAGAGCATCCTGAAGAGCCGAAGGGCAGTTATGCCTATATGGACCAAATCGCTGCCCTTGAATGGGTTCAGGAAAACATTGCCGCATTCGGAGGCGACCCGGATAATGTTACCATTTTCGGTTTCTCCGCCGGTGGCGTGTCGGTACATTCACTCATGACCATACCGGCCGCGAGAGGCCTTTTTCATAAAGCAATCAGTGAATCGGGCGGCGGTCGTGACGGTGTGCTGACCGGCAGGCCGATTCGTGAAGAAAACGCCGATCCTTTCTACCCTGTTTCTGCGGAAACGATCGGGATAAACTTTGCCCGCAAAAAGGGGATAGAAGGTACAGGTCCAGCCGCACTTGCAAAGCTGCGTGCCCTGAGTGTTGAAGAGATTGTGGACGGAGGCCAGGAAACCTATGGCCCCGAAGAGGTGCCTATCTATTCAGGCCCGATTCGCGATGGAAAACTGGTGGTAGAAACGGCTGAGAGTGCCTACAAAGCAGGCAGACAGGCAGACGTTCCGCTCATCATTGGGAATTGCAGTGCGGAAATAGGAGGAAATTTTGTGAATAACAGCAGTTCAAAAGAAGAATTGTTTTCACTGTTTGGCGAACTGGAAGATGAGGCAAAAGCTGCTTATGATCCTAATAACAACAAAGAATTCGCTGAGGTAATCACAAAGTTTAACACCGACTGGGCATGGGGAGAGCCGGCCCGGATGACAGCAAGAGCATTTGTTGACGAAGGCAATCCGGCTTATATGTATCTTTTTTCCTACGTTCCAAAGGCCATGCAGGAGCGGATGCGGTTTGGCGCCGGACACGGATCAGAAGTTTCCTATGTATTTAACAACCTGGATGCACGCAGGGGAAATGCTGAGCCAACGACTGAAGAGCAAAAGGTTGCGCATGTGATGAACACCTATTGGGCAAACTTCGCCAAAACAGGCGACCCTAATGGCGAGGGATTACCAAAATGGCCCGTTTACAATACGCAAAATGAAAAGATACTCGAAATTGAGTCCGATGGGAAACCGGTCGGCAAGCCCGATCCCAGAAAAGAAAGACTGGATGTGATTAAAAAAGCCGCTGAGAAGTTTAGAGAACGTTTACAATCACGGGGTATTTAATCAGCAAATAAAAATAGGAAAATGAAACCCGCATGCAGGAACCTACACAACAAGCACATGTGTAACATGCGGGTTCCATGGTGAGAAAGGTATGATAAACAAATTTTGAGATTATATTATATTGAAATACAAACCTTTAAACTGGAATTAAACGAATGAAACACTCATCCTTAGGCAGTTATAAAAAATGGTAAGTTACAAAAACAAAAGGACATGAATATGAAGAAAAGCCGTTTAGTTTTGTAGTTTTATTCAAGAAAGTGATCCAGGAGGGAGTAAAATTTTGTATGGTTTTTTAGCCTGAAAGGCTGAAATAGCATAGCCCCGCCTATATCGGCGGGGAAAGTTTGCAGAGTTCTTTAACGCTCTGAAAGAGCATAATAAAAATAAATGATCATTGAGAAGGGAATTAATACAAAGATTGATTATACTGCCCTTACAGGGCGACAAGAGGCTTGTACCTTATATCCCGGGCCGTTGGCCCGGGCTTGGTTATATTTGCCTTTCAGGCAAAAGCGTATAGTTGAGGTTATAAAACCATGATTCCTTGCAAGTCCGATTAAAGCCATGAGAATGAAAATTTCATTACCCTAACTGATATTTTTAAAACACTGAATTTAAATAAATAAACATCAATATAAACAAATGGGATTATTAACTTTATCAAAGACATATTCTAATGAATAAATTAACGACACAACTACTTTTCGCATTGCTTGTTGCCATAAGTTGTTTTTCAGGTGAACTTTACGCTCAAAGTAATATTGAATCCGATAAGGAATTATCAGCAAAGCAACAAAGCATTATCCCAATTGCAGCTTATACTGCAAAAGGAGAACTTCAGCATTTAAAACCGGCATTGAACGAAGGACTGGATGCCGGCTTAACCATCAATGAAATCAAAGAAGCAATTGTTCATCTGTATGCTTATTGCGGGTTCCCACGAAGCATTAGGGGATTGCAAACTTTTATGGAAGTGCTCGATGAACGCAAAGCCCGGGGGATCACCGATGAAAAGGGCCCCGAGGCTTCGCCAATAAATGATGAGCGCAGCAAATACGAACGGGGCAAAGAGAATCTGGAAAAACTTATAGGAAGGCCACTGACCGGACCGAAAAAAGGTTATGCCGCTTTTGTCCCCGTGATAGAAAAATTTCTGAAAGAACATCTGTTCGCCGATATATTTGGCCGGGATATTTTGACTTATGCTGAAAGAGAATTGGTAACCATATCGGTACTCAGCAGTATTGGCGGAGTTGAACCCATGCTGCATTCCCATTTGGCAATTTGCCTGAACCTCGCCTTAACCCCCGGACAGTTGAATGAATTTGTAGATATTATTGAATCAACTGCCGGCAAAAAAGAAGCGAAAGAGGCCCGGGCAGTGTTAGATGAAGTGCTCAAAAACAGTCAATCTAAACAATAACAAACAAAGTAAAACTCGCTCAACTTCTTGCGGAGACAAAGCTAAGCTACTTAATCATGAGCTTTGTACTTATCATGAGTTATAACTATTTTTGCCGCAGCTTAAGCTGCGGCAAAAATAATTCAGATCAACCGTATATCTCTACAAGGTCATTAATCCTTTCCCGTATAGGAACCTGGTATTTGCATTTGCTTGTGCATTCAGTGCAATTGCTGCAGGCTTCAATTCCCCTTCCCGGCTTGATCTCATCAAGGGTCATCCTGGCCATCAAAGGATTACCATAGTTTACTGAATACATGTGCGTTCTCATAAGATTTGGAATATCTGCATTCCCGGGACAAGATTCCGTGCATGTTCCACATTGCCTGCAAACCGACTGAATACTTAGTTTAACGTTTCGATCGATCAGGAATTCCTTTTCCTCTTTTGTGTATTCAAGATTATATGCCACGGTCATATCTTCATTAAGCTGGTCGAAATTTGTGAATCCCGGCACTGCTGTTGTTATGTGCTTATTATGGAGCACCCATTTCAGCAATGCGGTATTCATATTTTTTTCACCGTAGAATGATTTCTGATCAGCAGGAAGATTTCTCTTGTACCAGTCCTGCTGGCATTGTGTTTTCATTGCGATGAGGCCAATGCCTGCATCATGTGCCTGCTTGATTGAATCAGCTACCCGCTGGTCGTCATACATAGAGTAATTGTAGGATAGCAGGATCACATCATAGAATTTCTCCCTGGCTGCATCTTTAACCATATCAGGCCAGTCGATATGAATTGAGTAACCTGAAAACCTGATTTTTCCCTTTTCCTTAAGCTCGGTAAATGCTTCCCGGATGTATGGATCGTTTATCTGCTCCGGAATCTGAACGTCGTGGTAGTGAAGTATATCTACGTAATCCGTCTGAAGACGCGAAAGACTTTCGTCGAATCTTTCCAGAAACAGCTCCTTTGCCTCTTTGCCTTTGATATCAGTTCCCAATTTAATCTTGGTTGCGATGGTCACATCTTCACGCTTGGCACCTACTTCCTGGAGAACAGATCCCACCATTTTTTCATTATTGCCTCTTTGATAAACCCATGCGGTATCAAAGAATCTTATGCCTGCATCCCAGGCAGCTTTGAGCAGTGCGGGATTGCTGGCATTCATTACACCCATGCTCACAATTGGTAGCTTGATGCCCGTTTTTCCAAGGGTACGGTACAGCATTTCATCATTGTTCTTGTCTTGTTGGCCCTGGGTGTCTTTTACCAATAGATTTCCGGCCAAACCTCTTTGCGAAAGACCGGCTAGGCCTGATAAGGCCAGCATTTTACCTGAATTACTTAGAAAATTTCTTCTGTTCATAGTCAATTCATTTTAATTTTGATACAAATATATCATTAATAATATAGAGATGAGTCCAGTCTAAAAAAGTAAATCAGTAAAAATGGTACATATTCCTGTGAACTGTATAATAATTTAATAAGAGCTTTGCTATATATTTGTGAATTAAAAATTAACGCATTATGAAACTTCTGAAAATATTATTTTTAGCCCTCTTTACCACTTTATTCTCTATTTCTTGTAATCGGACAGACAAAGATAAAAACACTTTCAATTCCGATGATATGCTCATTCGAATTGCAGAAATTGAGATTGACTCAAGCCATTTGGATGAATATATTGCTATACTTAAAGAGGAATCGGAAGCTTCCGTCAGGAAGGAACCGGGAGTAATTTCCATTTTTCCAATGTTCCAAAAGGAAAATCCGGCTGAAATCAGAATCCTGGAAATCTATGCGAACAAAGAAGCATACGAAGCACATTTGAAAACACAACATTTCAAACATTATAAAAAAGAAACCCGTGAAATGGTCAAATCACTGAAGCTAATTGACATGCAGGCAATTGATGAGGATACCATGCCCGTGATTTTTAAAAAATTAAACCAGTATAAAACTAATGAAAAGGAGAATAAGTGATAATAACCAGAAATTTTAAATTTTATGAAGTCTGATGAACTAAGAGAAATTGTTAGAGGTTTTCAGAAAAGCAGAATATTATTGACTGCTTTCGAATTGGATATTTTCACATTTATTGGTGAGAAAAGTTTTACATCCGAAACCATATCAAAGGAACTGGAGCTAAATAAAAATGCTACGGAAAGATTGCTGAATGCCCTGGTTTCCTTAAATATTTTGCAAAAGGATAATGAATACTACAGCAATACCGAAGATAGTCTAAGGTTTCTTTCGAAAGATGGTCCTGATTATATGGCCGGCTTGATGCATTCAAGCCATTTGTGGCATACCTGGAGCCATTTGACGGAGGTAGTGAAAACCGGAGATGTCGCTCAACCTGAAAACATTAATGAACGAGGGGAAGAGTGGTTGGAGGCATTTATTCATGCCATGCACGACAGGGGCAAGAAACAAGCTCCTTCTCAAATTTCCGGTATTGATCTAGAGAACGTAGAATCGGTATTGGATGTTGGAGGAGGTTCCGGAATTTTCTGTATGGAATTTTTAAACAGAAAACCCGGTTTAAAAACGGCCGTTTTCGATCTCCCTAAGGTAGTTCCCATTTCAAAGAAAATTGTAGAAGAAGAAGGTTACACCGACAGGATTGAACATTATACCGGAGACTTTACAGTTGATGAGCTTCCCAAAGGATTTGACCTGGTGTTTTTATCAGCCATTATTCACAGCAATTCTTATGAAATGAACGAAGGCTTAGTAAAAAAGTGCTACAATGCATTAAACACCGGTGGCAAAATAGTCATTCAGGACTGGATAATGAATGATGCGAAAACAGAACCTTTACAAGGGGCTATTTTTTCTATCAATATGTTGGTGGGTGTTGAGGGTGGTGATTGCTATTCTGAAAATGAAGTGAGTACCTGGATGAAAAATGCAGGTTTTACAGATATTTCAAAAGTCACCCTGGAAAGTGGTCTAGGTCAAATGATAGGTATAAAGAAAACCTGATAAATATTTAATGCCCCGTCACGCCAATGTTGCGAATAATGCCTCCATCGCGAAGCTTTTCGAAGGCCTGGCGTGTGCTTTACTTTTGCTGAAGTTGATCAAGCTGTCCCACTCCGCCAAGAAAGTGGTGCTGATAAAGACCGAGATAGCCGGGCTGTAGACGCATCAGGCTATAATCGATCTGGGCATGGTGCAGTCGTAGGTGTAATCGTGGCTATTTGAGGCCAGAAAAACTTCTTATTAATTCATACCTTTTCTATATTCAGTTGGAGAATAACCGGTACTTTTCTTAAACATCCGGTTGAAATGCTGAGGGTATTTAAATCCCAGTTCGTGAGCTATCTCGCTTACCGACTTACTGGTATCAAAAAGCTTTTCTTTGGAAATATTAATCAGTTTCAGATGAATGTATTCCTTTGCCGATTTTCCGGTTTCTTTCTTAACCAGATCCCCGAAATAATTGGGTGAAAGATTCAACTTTTCAGCAAAATAGGCGACATAGGGAAATCCCTCCATTTGCGCTTTTTCCGATTGGAAATAATCATTGAGCAAGCTTTCAAATTCTTCCAGAATTCCTTTATTGACATTCTCGCGGGTAATAAACTGCCGGTCATAAAACCTCATACAGTAGTTGAAAAACAGCTCAATATTGTTTACGATCAATTTCTTGCTGTGTTTATCAATGCTTTGTTCTATTTCATAGGCAATGTTTGAAAAATTTTCCAGTACGATCTTTCTTTCGCGTTTGGAAAGATGCAGCGCTTCGTCGGTTTCATAGGAAAAAAAAGTATACTGGTTTATTTCACGTCCCAGGGATGTCCCGCGAATTAAGTCGGGATGGAAAATCAAGACCCGCCCTTTGGGTTGAAAATAGGCCCTGTTT
>JAIPAF010000068.1 GCA_021740225.1 Bacteroidales bacterium
TACAATCTGCATTGCGCATTGGAATAATCATATTTGGCAAACATCACCCGGATTTTCCCGGCCTGAAGGTGGTAAACAATATACTTGGGGGATATTTCGGATCCCGGTTGATGAAAAAAATACGGGAAGAAAAGGGTTATACTTACGGGATTCATTCCTTGCTGGTGCCAATGGTGAACGAAGGGTATTTCGTGATCGCCTCCGAAGTAGGTACAGACGTATGCCGGGATGCCATTGCCGCCATTTACGAAGAAGTGAAAAAAATAAGGAACGAAAAGGTGGGACAGGAAGAATTGAATATGGTTAAAAATTACATGCTGGGGCAGTTTTTAAGGGCTTTTGACGGGCCATTACCCACGTCAGCCACCTATCTTTCGCTGATGGAACTGCGCCTGAAGGAAGATTATTATCAAAAGATGGTCGATACCATAAACCGGATCACGGCAGAGGATATAAGGGAGCTGGCCAACAAATACCTGAACGAAGAAGATATGATACGCTCAATAGCAGGAAAATGTGAATAAAGCTTCAATGAAAAAAGTTCGAATCGTTGCATACCTGGTTTTTATAGGGTTGCTCATCATGGCTGGTATGGCATCTGCTCAAGTAGATATCTCCCCTCCCATTTTAAAAAATGCCAGTGTGATTAATGAAAAAGGGGACGTCAGATTAACATGGGAATTGACAGATACCGTAAATGCTGATCTTTCTGTTAAACGGGATTCTCTTAACATAAATGCCTTTACCGGAATACATCTAATTCAAGATACCAGTAAAACAACCTGGGTAGATAGCAGTTCCGGAGCCAATAGTAAAACCAGATCCTATAAACTGGCATACAATCTGGAAGGTCCGGGGGTACGTCAAAGCAATGAGTTTAATACAATACACACAAAAATTGATCATGATATATGTAACAAAGAAAACCAGTTAATTTGGAGCAGACGCGTAATTCCACCGGAATCAAAGTGGTTAAACTTCTTTAATAACCTTCAGTTTCTTATTTTTGATCAGGTTTATATATATTTAACTACTTCACAATCATTAATTTTTAATGATGATATTAAAGAAATGAGCTCCTGGAATATCTACCGTTCGGAAGATGGAAATCATTATACGAAGATTGATTCCAACCTTGTTGCCGATGACACCACCTTCACCGACCACAACATTGAATACAACCACACGTACAAATATTATATAGAAGGCGTTCGTAAAGACTATCCCGGCATCAGTACAAAATCGAACCGGGTAATCATCGATACCGAAATGCCGGAAGATCCCGAATTCATACACTTCGACAAGCTGGAAACAAAAGAGCGGAGAATCGATTTGAAGTTCACCATAGACGGGAATTCGGATCTTGAAAGATACGTACTGCTTAGGTCGGAGAGCCTATCCGGCCCTTATGACACCGCGGAAACTTTCAACACGCGGTATAATAAAATCTCCTATACCGATGAATCGGTCAACCCGCAAGACGAAGTGCACTATTACCACATGGCTTCGGTCAATAGTTGCGGGACCCTTACCACTCGCTCCGATACGCTCAGCAACCTGCTGCTGAACGTGGAAAAGCAAAATCTTAACAGCATACTGGAATGGAACGAGATGGGCCGTTTTTCAAACATCAGTTACAAAATATACAGACAAATCGGAAAACAGGTCTTTCGTTCCCTCCAAACATCCTTCCAGTCACCGTATACCGATAACGAGATTGAAACTTACAAAGGGCAGGATACGAGCTCCAAATTCTGTTATCAAATAAAAGCTGAGATAAAACATGATGAAGGTATAGTCTCCACAGTAACTTCCAACTCAGAATGTGTTTACATCAAGCCACAAATCTTTATCCCTAACGCCATTATACCCAATGCCAATAACAAAAACAATGCATTTAAGCCCGAATTCACCTTCATCCCTGAAAACTATCTGTTAATTGTTTATAACCGGGATGGAACCAAAGTATTTGAATCGCGGGATTACCAGAAACCCTGGAAAGGTAGGCGCAAGGGAGGGAAAAAAGTACCCGGAGGTACCTACATGTATTACCTGGAAGTGAAAAACCCGGGAAAAAAGGTTATCAGGAAAAAGGGAGAAGTGACCGTGGTTTATCAAAAATAAACAAACATTTATATTCATCCGTTCAAAATTGTCAAAAATATTAAAAGTTCTCAGTATACTAAAATTAAAAAAATAAAGTTTTAGTATGTAAATAAAAATTTATTGAGCTTTCAATATTGGAATACCGTTAAACCTGTTAACCTTTGCGGATTTCTCAATATTTTCTCTAAATAAATTTATATATTAGTGGCGCGATCAACTCAGTTGATTCCAAAAGGATGTATTGATGAACACCAAGGTAATAAAAGAGAACAAATACATAAAGGAGCAATTTGAAGCGTTGTACAACAGTTGCTCCCAAAGCATGAATGAGCAGGATCTGAATCTTGTAAAAAAAGCTTTCGATCGTGCCCAGGAGATGCATAGTGGTGTTCGTCGCAAATCGGGCGAACCCTTCATCATTCATCCGTTGGCGGTAGCAAAGATTGTTCATGATGAAATCGGTTTGGGAGCCGAGGCAGTAGCTTGTGCCCTGCTTCATGACGTAGTGGAAGACACCCCTTCAACCATAAAAGATATAAAGCAGGAATTCGGCGAAAGGATCGGAGTAGTCATTGACGGATTAACAAAAATTTCCGAAGTATTTGGCCAAAAGAATTCTCTTCAGGCCGAGAATTTCCGGAAGATATTGATGACCTTGTCGGAAGATGTCAGGGTAATCATTATCAAACTGGCCGACAGGCTTCATAACATGAGAACGCTCACTTCAATGCCCCCTAACAAGCAGATCAAAATCTCCGGGGAAACGATCTACTTCTATGCTCCTATTGCTCATCGTTTGGGATTATACAGGCTCAAAAACGAACTGGAAGATCTCAGCCTTAAGTATCGACATCCTACCAAATACCAGGAGATTGAAGACAAATTAAACGAGACTGAAGAAAAAAGAAATAAAGAGATCCATGAATTCCTGGATCCCATTAAAAGGAAACTGGATGAGAACAACATCACCTATGAACTGGTAGCCAAACCCAAGCCGATATATTCCATCTGGAATATGATGCAACAGGAAAATCTCACTTTCGATGAGCTTTCCAATATTCTCAATATTAGAATTGTCATCCATCCTACACCATTCAAGGCGGAAAAAGCACAATGCTGGGATATTTATTCACTTTTAACCGATTTATATGTACCCAAGCCAGAACGCATACGGGACTGGATAAGCGCGCCGAAATCCAACGGCTACGAAGCGCTCCATGTTACGGTTATGGGACCCCGGGGTCGTTGGATGGAAGTGCAGATCCGTACAAAACGAATGGATGATTTTGCTAAAAAAGGATTTGCCGCCAGATGGAAATATAAAGACGAAAAAGAGCGAAACAATGCCCTCGACGTATGGCTGTCAAAAATCAAGGAACATCTGGATAATCCCAAACCCGATACCATGGAGTTCCTTGATGAATTCCGCCTGAATCTTTTTGCTTCGGAAATATTTGTATTTACCCCAAAAGGAGATGCAAAAAGATTACCGGCCGGATCCACTGCACTGGATTTTGCCTACGAAATCCATTCAGAGGTGGGTAATAAAGCCATTGGAGCTAAAGTTAATCATCAGCTCGTTCCACTGAGTCATGCTCTGCAAAACGGAGATCAGGTTGAAATACTGACCTCCGATAACCAGAAAATTCAAAGAGAATGGCTCAATTATGTAACCACTGCCAAAGCTAAAGCCAGCATTACCAATGCCATAAAAGCCGAAACAAAAAACCGCACCTATAAAGGGAAAAAAGAACTGGAAAAAACGTTGGATCGTTTTGGGTTAAAACCCAATTCCAACCTCATCCGAAAGTTTCTGGAAGCGTATGAAGTAAGCTCCAAGGAAGAACTCTACAGTAAAATCGGAAGCGGCATCATTTCTCTGGAGGGTATTGATAAAATCATCAAAAAACATTCACGCAATAAATTTATCCGCTATTGGGGTTTACAAATATCAAGGACTGCTAACAAAACCATACCAAGGAATAAGAAAACCGCCTATACGCAAAAATCAGAAGAAGATTTCGATTATAAATCGCCCTATATCATAAGTGAAAATGCCGACGATGACCAACTGCCCTATCAAATTGCCGAATGTTGTCATCCCATACCGGGTGATGAAGTAGTAGGATACAAAAAGCCCAATTCAAACCAGATTATAGTGCACAAAGCCAAGTGCCCGACCGCCATCAAATTAATGTCCAGTCAGGGCCAATATATCGTGCCGGCCCGATGGACTACCCACACCTATCTTTCTTTCCTGGCCAAGCTGGGCATAAAAGGTATAGACAGAATTGGCATCGCAAAAGACATCACTGCACTGATATCAAACGAACTGAATGCCAATATCAGAAAACTGCACATCGATACCATCGATGGAATGTTCGAAGGTTATATCGAATTATATGTCCACAATGTAAACGACCTGAACAACCTCATCTTAAACCTCAGTAAAATCAAGGGTATTGATTCGGTAAAAAGAGTCGAAGAGGTTTAACCAGAAAGTAAATCTTTTTCGATGATAACAGTAGCTATTGAGCTTCCTGTAAACAAAAATTATGTTCAAATTGTCGAACCAATGGTTTTGTAGCATTATTTTTTTTTAAAATAATTCTAAATAATTTTGGTAAATCTGAAATATTTATTCTAAATTTAACCTAAATTTAAATTCTTATCGGATAGAATTATGGTATGTAGTGAAACAAAAGAGACAGTAAAAAAAATATTCACTGATTACCTTGAAAAACAGGGCCATAGAAAAACCCCCGAACGTTATGCCATACTAGAAGAAGTCTATTCCCGTGACAACCATTTCGATATAGAAACCTTGTACATTTCCATGAAAAACAAAAACTACAGGGTTAGCCGGGCAACACTATACAACACCATCGAATTGCTCCTGGGAAGCAATCTGGTAATCAAACATCAATTCGGGAAAAACATAGCCCAATTCGAAAAGGCTTATCAATGCAAACAACATGATCATCTGATCTGCCAGGAGTGCGGGAAGGTAATCGAATTTTGCGATCCAAGAATTCAGGAAATCCAAAACACCATATCAGACCTGATGGAATTTGATATCGAGTATCATTCTCTTTATTTCTATGGTTTGTGCAAGGATTGTAAAAACAAAAAATTAAACAGAAAAAAATAAACCAAACATTTATTCAAAAAACATCGAAAATCTCCTTTCAATCAAAGGGGATTTTTTTATTTTTAAGTTTTACAATTAAGTTCAAATTTATAAAAACAATGAATATGAAAATCAATGTGTTACTAGGGTTGCAATGGGGAGACGAAGGAAAAGGTAAAATAGTTGATGTTTTTGCCTCTCAATACAGTGTAATTGCCAGATTTCAAGGTGGGCCGAATGCCGGTCATTCACTTGAATTCGATAATGTAAAACACATTCTGCACAACATACCTTCCGGGGTTTTTCATGAGCGAATACTCAATATAATTGGTAACGGTGTGGTTATTGACCCGGTAATCCTCAGACAGGAGGTGGAAGAACTGCAGGAAAAGGGGATTAACATCAACAGCAATTTATTGATATCCAGAAGAGCTCATTTAATCCTTCCCACCCACAGAATTCTCGATGCTGCCTCAGAGGCTGCCAAGGGCAAATCCAAAATCGGTTCCACATTGAAAGGCATCGGTCCTACTTATATGGATAAAACCGGACGTAACGGACTACGCGTGGGAGACATTGAGGATACAAATTTCATGGAAAAGTATGAGTTTCTTAAAAACAAACATAAAACCCTTTTGAACCAATATGATTATGATTACGAATTAGAGGAAGAAGAAAAAAAGTGGTTTGAAGCGATCGAATTGATGAAAACCTTTCGCTTCGTGGATAGTGAACACAAGATCAATCAGCTGATGGCAGAAGGAAAAACAATATTGGCCGAAGGGGCGCAGGGCACGCTTCTTGACATTGACTTTGGTTCTTATCCTTATGTTACTTCTTCCAACACGATTTGTGCCGGTGCTTGTATCGGCCTGGGAGTTTCTCCAAAAAATGTAGGTAATGTTTATGGCGTTTTCAAAGCATATTGCACGCGTGTAGGTAGCGGTCCTTTCCCCACCGAACTCACCAATGAAGAAGGAAAACAACTCCAACAACAAGGCAACGAATACGGAGCTACCACGGGAAGACCAAGACGTTGCGGCTGGCTTGACCTGCCCGCCCTCAGATATGCCATTATGCTGAACGGGGTGACCGAGCTACTTATGACCAAGGCAGATGTACTGAGTAAATTTAAAAAGATTAAAGTATGCACGGGCTACAAAATCAACGGGGAAAAAATCGATTACCTTCCTTATGACCAGCACCAGATTGAGGAACCCATTTACCAGGAATTCAAAGGCTGGGACAAAGACATCTCTGAAATTGGGAATTTTGACGACCTTCCGGAATCATTCAAAAAATATATCAAATTCATTGAAGATCAAACAGGAGTCCCCATCAAACTGATATCAAACGGCCCCGACAGAAAACACCTGATTGAGAAGTAGAACCTCCTCCTTCCCATAAAAAAGCCGGTAAATATCAAACCGGTTTTTTTATGTCTTTGTATAAACCTTGTTTATTGGGTTTTATTGGGTTGCTCCAGCCCGTATCCCGAAGTTTTATCCTCACGTTTCAACAGGAAAGCAAAGAAAAGTCCCAATACCCCCAGTAACGATAACATAAGCATCGGGTTGGTATAGTCCAATGGGGTAAGCACTTCAGCGCAATAATTCCCATCCCGCAAGTTGAAATACTTGTAACTCGCTTCCTGCACCGCCCCTTGACCTATTTCAATCTTCATCTTACCCTGATCGTCGGTGCGAAGGTTTTGCTTTTCACTGTAAACAACGTCATTGTTTTCGCGATGATAGACCGTAATCAAAGCCTCGAACCTTTCATTGGTAAGAAGCTCGCCAGAACTCCGGTAAACACCGGAATATGTCTGTTGGGGGTTACTTATGTTTAGCGTCTCCTTAACAACGGTAACTTCGGGTTTTTTATCCAGATCTTTAATCCTGATTCCCAAATTATATTGCTCCACGTCAATTTTTTCAAATTCGGCATTGCTGATAACATCTCCCTCACCCACATGAATCCTATAGTTTCCGTTTGCATCGGATCGTACTTCATGAATGGCTTTCCATACAATGTCGCCCGTGCAACTATCCTGATGAACAATATATTTGACTTTAAATTCGGCATTCTTCCCTACCTCATCCTTTCCACGATGATAGGTCCCATGGTATAATCCATTCTCCTGCAATGATGCATACTGAGCATTGGTCAATGCGGTCTGATAATTGGGATTGGATGAATCCAATACCATACCGATCAAAATGGGTAGGGCCCAAAGACCAAGGTTCTGTACAGAAAACATAGCACCATAGGCTGTGCCGATTTTATTTTCTCCAACGATTTTAGTTACAGCCGGCCACATAGCAGCAGGTACAAGAGCAAATGCCACCCCCAGAATAAATATCGGAACATAAGGAGGAATCATAGTTTTAGCGAACATAAGATGTGCCACAATCAACAGGACAGAGCCCAGGTACATTAAGGTAGCGCTTTTCCCTTTATAATCGGCAATCCAGCCAAACAAAGGGGTTAAAACAATGGTCCCGTACATCAGGATAGATGAGATATTCGCGCTAATCTGTCTTTCCAGGTCATACTTATTCATCAAAAGATCGGGGGCATATTTAACGAAAGGGAATACAGCAGAATAAAAAGTAACACACAGCAAGGTAATATAAATAAAAGTGGGATTGGTAACCAACAATTTTAAATCCCTCCATCTGAATTCATCTTCCGGATCATGGGGTATGGTTTCCCGAATTTGCCGGTCTATTTTTATATCCATGAAGATGTATATGATAAAAGTCAATAAACCAATCCACAACAGCATAACACCAAACCAAATGGCATTGGTCCATTGCACTTCGGCCAAAGTTGGAGACAAATTGAGTGCCAGGGCTGTTCCCAACCTCCCGATAGCAAGATTTAAGCCCAGAGCCAATGCTATTTCCTTACCTTTAAACCATTTTACAATTACTTTGGAAAGTACAACAATACTCGTTTCAGCTCCCAGCCCGAAGAGGAAAAAGCCCAGGTACATCATTTTCAAAGCAGGTGAAACACTGGGCCAGAAGGAATTCATAAAACCATATCCAAACCCGCCGCTTAAATAAGTTTCAGAAGCCCCATAGGCAGTAATGGTAGTACCTATTGCCATAAAAAGAATAAAGACAAACCCCGTTATTCGGATTCCGATCTTATCCAGAATAATTCCACCCAATACAGCCATCAGTAGAAAAACATTCGGAACGGAATAGGCTGACATAAAAGTGCCGTATTCGGAAGATGAAAATCCAAGATTTTCCTGCATTAAATCCTTCAGAGGTGATAAGGCATCATAAAAATAATAGTTAAAAAACATAACGGCACTGGTCAGAATCAATACCAGCCATCGCATGAATACAGAATCTCTGAGTGTTCGATTGGCCATTATATTATCTCTTATGGATTTCCATTTAAATTTTCCGGGCCAAATCTAAAACATTTCCTCAATTTCCCAAATGTTATATAAGTTAAGAGCAATTTGTTTGCAGTTTAACCTGCGGTAAGAATAATGCAGGTGAGTATTCTTTTCTTTTTTCCTTGATGAAAAAAGAAGCAAAAAAATCAAGAAAAAATGAGCCTATCCACCCGCAATCCCTCCCTGACCCGGCCGATTTTTTCGGGCCTTCGCGCCGTTAATAGCTAAGTTTGGAGAAAATAACACATTTTGGAAATGCTGTTTAAGTGGCACCAATAACCCTTTTCATAAAAAGAGAAAATTAAAATAGATCAAATAGATTTTGTGTTGATCCTTTCTTTGGGACGACCATAAAAATCATTTGGATTACAAATCTTTTCGAGAATTGCGGGTGGGATCGGGCTAACCTGCATTATTCATAAACGAATCCCGCTGAAAGCGAGAAAGTTTATGAATGCGGGATGGATAGCGGGGAGGATGCAGGTTGCCCCGCTTTAGAAAAACCGGATTTTTGCAATAATTAAGGAAGCAAAAATCCAGGTTTTTCAATAGCGTCAGAATTATTCATGAATAATTCGGGCTTAGTTCCGTCGTGGCGCCGAAGAAATTTTCTGCAGGCCTTAGATATTTATTCGCGCCACATGGAGGAACGGGGAAGAATTCGAGAAATTAGATTTGTCCCAAATGATTTTCAGGTCTAGCGTTTTTTGTTTA
>JAIPAF010000069.1 GCA_021740225.1 Bacteroidales bacterium
TCTCTCTAAGATCATCATTTTAAAGGACCGTGTTCAGGGTCAGATAGGTTTTGATGCCATGCTTCCGGCACTGGTTAACGATTGTTTTTAGGTCGTTTAAAGTGAAATTGAATGTGGATTTGGACCGCATGTTCAGATTTTCTACTCCGAAATATACGGACCCTGCCCCTGCCTGTATGGCAGCCTGTAAGGATTCATACGAGCCAACCGGAGCCATAATTTCAATGTCTTCTCGTCTCATCTTGATCTTTATTGTATGAGTCCAGTATATTTAATGAACGCATAGCATGTAATTTTTTACAAAATTAACCAATTCTTAATATAATGGTAGAATTCAATTTGTTTCATTTATATGGGAAATCCCCTCCTTCGGATACAAGAGAAGGTCCGTAATTTAAAATCGATTGCCAGTATTTGTCAGAATAATTGAAGAACAGTTGGTCTTAAAGGTTAATTTTTGTAATTTGTTCGAAAATTTAAGTTATGAAACCATCTGGTCGTATCATTGAAGTTACCGGTTACATCAAAAAACGGGAAACTTTAACAACCATAGAAAGCAATATTGCTTATAATACTTGTGTTTTGGAGAGTATGAAGCCATTCCCTGGCTATCACGGAAAAAACCTCCCGGATGAATCCGAACCCCGTTCCCTTTTTCTTCTTATCAGAAACAATTATTCTTTTGAAGATATTGCCAGAATATCAAAGAAGATCGCTGAAAATTTTGAATATGATTTCAATGCTTCCATTGCTTCCATTTATCTCCAGCCCTATACGTATAACTGCCTAAGGATAAAATATCTGGCAAGTTTTTCATTTCTTCCTGAACTGCAGGAAAAATTTATTCAGGAAGGGGTGAAATTTTCCAAATATAAAGCCATTAATGATAGGGCCATTATTGTGGTAGATAAAAATTTTTTGGTTGAAGAGCAAGAACAGGGCATATATCGCGACTTAGAAAATAAATCCAAATATTATATTGAATTGCCCGAGAAGCTGGATTGGGAAGCATTCAGAAATTTTACCTTTCATATTAAGAACAATCTAATTGAGAGTAATTTTGATGCTGCTCTGGGTGTGTTTTATCGCATCAGTGGAATCGTCGATATGTTGCGTATTTATGACCGGGATACCAGTATTGAAAAGATGAGAACCTTAAAATCAAGGTATGAAGAGGAGGTGCGAAAATCTCACAAGTAAATTTTCTCCGGCTTGAAAAGGAAATTGCAAAAATTATAACATCCTTTCCCATTGTACTGTACCATTTTGGTATGGTTTTCGTTTAAGTATTCAGTAGGTTTGATGCACTTGTATTTAAGAAAGCTGAATTATGAGATTTGTTCTGTCGATTTTAGCAGGATTGTTTTTTACCGTTTTTGTGATTATTGTGGTTTCATTTATCATTTCATTTGTTTATGAAGATGAAGTGTCTGCAATTTTTCTGAAAGAGCTCAACACTCGGGTGGAAGAGGATATAAGGGCCGAGGAGGTCAATCTATCTCTTCTGAAGAAGTTTCCCAGTGCCGTGGTTGAGCTACAGTCTTTTGAACTTCATTCATTATCTGAAGAAAGTCATGAGAAAAATGGATCTTTTAGTTTTTCTGCTGAAGAGGTCAATTTTCAGTTTGATGTGATCGATCTTTTTAAGGGAAAATACACCCTGGAGAATATTTATTTCAATCAATGCCAACTGAATATCATTTCAGGTGCAGGTCGGAGACAGATGAATTTCAAAAAGAAATCTTCAGATAAGGTTACTTTAGATATCAATAAGCTTGTTTTTAATGATTTGTATTATTCTATTGGGAATACCGATCAAAGTTTTTCTCTGAAGGGTAAGGCCCCGGAAACCGTATTAAGGGGCAATGTAAGTTTAGAGAAGTTTGATTTACAAGTTGATTCCAAATTATTTGTGGATAGCTTGAAAGTTGATCGTTTTCCCTACATACAACGAAAAGATTTGAGGTTATCTTTTAATCTGTCGGTTACTCCTGAAAGGTATGAGGTGAAAACCGGAAACATCTATTACGAGGAGCTACCTTTTACCACGGAGGGATTTTTCAACAGGGAAAAGCGGGTGCTTGATCTTAGCCTGAGAGGCAATAGTCTGGATGTAGAAAGTACACGTTTATATCTTCCCTGGGAAATAAAAAAGAAAATGGAAGTATTGCCGGTTAAGGGGGGTAAACTGGATTTCTATGCACGGCTGAACGGACCCGTTAAAGATGGCAGACCGGAATTTCAGGCTGATTTCAGTTTGAATCAAGGAGAAATACTTCTTAAGCATCGGAAACCCTTACGCTTGGAAAACGTATCCGTTACAGGCTATTTATCCAATGGTCGCTTCAATTCACCTGCTTCCTCTGTCTTAACATTGAATAATCTGCATGCGGAATGGAATGGAAATGAATTAAACTGCAATGTAAATCTTTCGGATTTCAAACAACCCCATTTGGCAATAGAGGGGTCGGCAGATCTTAACTTCGGAAAGCTTTCGGAATATCTAACTCATCCGGCTTTAGAAAATTCCCGGGGGAGGGTATATCTTAACTATGAGTTGGATGAGGATATGAAGGATTTGGACAACCTGGAACATCTTATCCGTTCCCGAAGATTAACCGTTGATGCTACTTTTGAAAATGCTACCCTCAATAATGACCGATTCAATGTTGCTTTGGGGAGCGGCTTTGCTTATCTTGACAGAAATCTGTATTTGGATAGCCTACAGCTTTCCCTCAATGGGAATGAGATGCTCGTTAACGGGAGGTTTAACGGGATTTATGAAAACATTGGAGATAGTTTAAAGCCTTACCGTTTCGATCTGACTGTGGAAAGTCCGGGAATCAATATGAATCGTTTATTGGCCAACAGTCCTAAATCCCGGGATTCTCTGGTGAATTTTCAATTTCCCCATAAGATGTCCGGGAATATTGATTTTCATACCGGCTGGTTTGAGTGGAATGATTTTAATGCCTCGGAAATGAGTGGCCGGATATCTTTTTCTGATAGGCTTATTCAAATGAACCAGCTTGAAATTGATGCATTTCAGGGAATGACCTATGCGAACGCTACCTTGAAAGATACCGGGAAAGATTCAGCTTATTTGCTCGATTCACGGTTGTATTTGGATCATATCAATATCCACAAGGTGTTTAGTGTGTTTCATGATTTCGGGCAGCAATACATCACGCATCAGAATTTAAATGGATATCTCAGCGGCGATGTAAAACTTAAATCAAATCTAAATAATCACCTAAAAATAAATAAGAATTCTTTATTTATTTTTAGCGATATTATAATTAGTAATGGTAAATTAGTTGACTTTGAGCCTTTAATACAATTGGCTAATTTTACAAGTCTTTCTGAGTTAAAACATGTTTCTTTTTCGCGTTTATCCAACGAGATTACAATAGAGGACAGAACCATTTACATTCCTGAGATGGATATCAGTTCTTCGGCTTTCGACATTACGGTTTCAGGCTACCATACCTTCGAAAACACATTTTCCTATCAGGTGAATCTCCTTTTATCCCAGGTAATTTCCAAGAAGGCGCGTCAGAATGATGATTTAGAAACCGAGTTCGGAATTATCCAGGAAGACGGTGTAGGCCGGAGCAAAATTTTCCTCAAGATCCATGGGACCCCTGAAAAATATGCTATACAGTACGATAAAGAAGGCCTGAAAAACAATATAAGGAAAAATCTTCAGCAGGAGAAGAATGAATTGAAAAGCATACTTAATGAGGAATTTGGCTGGTTTGAGCGGGATTCCATACTCCATTCAGAAGAAAGCAGGAGCGAGGCAAAACGCTTTAATATTAATTGGGAAGCGGATGACTCCGTGCGTGTAAAAGAATCGGAAAAAACAGTCACTAGTGGTTCCCCCAAAGAAGAGAGGGGAGAATTTATCATTCAATGGGAAGATGATACGTTGAAATGATATGATAAAATTTTGAAAATGTGACTATTCTAATAAACCTTTTGCTCATGAATATTTATCATCAAAAACAAAGATGGAAGATTTATCTGTTGATTGCCGCGTTGTTCATCGTCGTTGGTTCTTTTATGTTTACTAATGATCTTACCAAGAAACTGGCCAAAGAAGAACGTAAAAGGGTGGAATTATGGGCTAAGGGAATGAAAGAGCTTACGCAGAACAGGGATCTCGACCGTGACTACAGTTTTATTCTCGAGGTGATCAAGGAAAATGAAACGGTTCCTATGATTTTAACAGATGAAAATGAACAGGTTCTTTCTACCCGAAATGTAAACTTACCCGATAGAAACCGGGGAGCTGAACTGCACCAATTGATCAATGAGATGAAAAGCGAGCATGAGCCCATCGAGATTAATTTACCTGAAGGGAAACAATACATTTTCTATAAAGATTCCACGTTACTTACCCGTCTTTCTTTTTTTCCGCTGATTCAACTTGCCGTAGTGGCTTTATTTCTTTTCATCTCATATTATGCTTTTAGTACTGCTAAAAGGGCTGAACAAAATCAGGTTTGGGTAGGCATGTCGAAAGAAACGGCTCATCAGCTTGGAACACCCATAAGTAGCTTGCTGGCTAACCTGGAGCTTTTAAAAATGGAAAAACTGAAAAATCAGTCTGTTCTTCAGGAAATTGAGAAAGACATCACCCGGTTGAAAAAGATTACTGAAAGGTTTTCAAAAGTCGGCTCCAAACCTTCCCTTAAGTCCCAGAATGTTTCTACAGTGTTAATGAATGCTGTAAGTTATATAAAATCCCGGGTTTCCAGACGAGTGGAGATTTCTTTAAATTTTGATGTACAAAGGGAGATTTATGCTCCTATCAACAAAGCACTTTTTGAATGGGTGGTGGAAAACCTTTTTAAGAATGCCATCGACAGTACAAATGGGGAAGGGAAAATCCAGGTATTTCTGTATGAAAAAAGCAATTTGTTATATATCGATATTTCCGATGAAGGAGCGGGTATTCCCAAATCGAAACATAAAACCATTTTTCAGCCCGGATATACTTCCAAAAAAAGGGGATGGGGTCTGGGATTATCCCTTGCCAAAAGGATTGTTGAACATTATCATCATGGCAAAATCTTCGTGCATTATTCTGAACCCGATAAAGGGACCACCATACGAATCATTCTCAAAAGATAGCGTTTAGAAGGGAAGAGTAACCCCGTATTAACTGGCGCGTAACGACCATTCTTCCGGTGATCTTTACCCTTTTGTGGCCCCATCAGGATTCGAACCTGAATCTAGAGTTTAGGAAACTCCTATTCTATCCCTTGAACTATGGGGCCTGATATATAGCCGCAAAAATATTATAATTCTTTAAATTCACAAAATTCTTTGAAGGCTATTACCGGTTATAAGTCAAAGATATTATGAGTATTCCCATATTACTACACCAAGTATTCAATTTTTATTATTTTTACCTTTTAAAAAGAACTGAAATGAATTTTATAGATCTGATATTTATTGTTATACTCTTATGGAGCGCCTATAGAGGATTTACAAAGGGGTTTATATTGCAGCTTTCCACTTTGGCTGCCTTGCTTCTGGGTATTCTGGGAGCGATCAAATTTTCTGATTTTACCGCCCAATTCCTGACAGATAATTTTAACCTTTCTTCCAATTATCTTAATGTTATTGCTTTTGCTGTTACATTCATCATCATTGTAATTGCTGTTCATCTGCTGGCCAAGGTCATCGAGAAACTCATGCAGGCTATTGCTTTGGGCTTTATCAACAAAATTTTGGGCATTGTGTTTGGTATCGCCAAAACAGCATTTATAATCAGCATTATACTGGTACTTGTGAATAAAGCCAATAACAAATACCATTTTTTACCCAAGGAGACCACCAACAGTTCCTATTTATATCAACCCCTTTCCAATTTTGCGCCTATGATTTTTCCCTATCTGAAATTTGATGAGTTGAAAGATGAACTGAAACAGGAAGATAAAGAGACAGAGCAGGAAGATAAAGAGCAAATGGTTTGAATCCTGTTTTGAAACTGGGATGGGAATATTTTTGGATCGCAATTATTATCTTTGCCCGAAAAAGCACGTTTATGAATTTTGTAGAAGAACTCAGATGGAGAGGCATGTTGCATAATATCATGCCGGGTACAGAAGCACAGCTTAATAACGAAGTGACTACGGCCTACGTAGGTATCGACCCTACAGCCAAATCTTTACATATTGGGCACCTGACGTCCGTAATGCTACTGAAGCACTTTCAGCGTGCAGGTCATAAACCCATTGCTTTATTGGGCGGGGCAACCGGCATGATAGGCGATCCTTCCGGGAAGTCAAAGGAGAGGAATCTGCTTGATGAAAAGAAACTCCGTGAAAATGAAGTGGCATTGAAAGACCAACTGTCGAATTTTCTTGATTTTCACTCGGGTAAAGAGAATGCCGCCGAGCTGGTGAACAATTATGACTGGATGAAAAATTATACCTTCCTGGAATTCATTCGTGATATTGGAAAGCACATTACCGTAAATTATATGATGGGTAAGGATTCGGTAAAGAAAAGATTGGGAGAGGATGCCGTGTACGGACTTTCATTTACCGAATTTTCATATCAATTGGTACAGGCCACCGATTTTTACCATCTGTATCAAACAAAGAACTGTAAACTCCAAATGGGAGGTTCCGATCAATGGGGAAACATTACCACCGGAACGGAACTGATCCGCCGTAAACTGGGTGGTGAAGCCTATGCCCTCACTTGTCCGCTGATCACCAAATCTGACGGCGGCAAATTCGGAAAAACGGAGGAAGGCAATGTTTGGCCCGATCCGGAGCTGACCTCTCCCTATAAGTTTTATCAATTCTGGCTGAATGTAAGCGATGAAGATGCGGAAAAACACATCCGGATCTTTACTGTACTGCCGAAAGAAGAGATTGATGAACTAATTGCCAAACACCGCGAGGCTCCTCATAAAAGATTATTACAGCAAAAACTTGCCGAAGAGGTTACCGTAATGGTTCATTCCCGGGAAGAATACAAAAGAGCCGTAGAAGCCAGTAAAATTTTATTCGGCAGGTCAACGACCAGCGAGCTCAAATCATTGGATGAACAAACCTTCCTTTCCGTTTTCGAAGGAGTTCCCGTTTATGAGGTTCCACGTGGAAAACTTGATTCGGGTATTCATGTTGTGGATCTGCTCGCCGGGGAAACTGCTGTTTTCGGTTCCAAAGGGGAAGTAAAGCGTTTGATAAAGAACGGTGGCCTGAGTATTAATAAAGAAAAAGTCGGGTCAATGGAAACCGAGGTAGATTCCAATCAGCTATTAAATGATAAATATCTGTTGATTCAAAAAGGGAAAAAAAATTATTACATAATTAAATCATATTAAAACCACTTTTTTCTTATCATAAAGCTCACCATGATCAAGGCAACTATTAGCATAGCTCCGAGAACAGCAGGATAACCATATTTCCATTCCAATTCGGGCATATATTGGAAATTCATACCATAAATGCCTGCCACAAAAGTAAGGGGTATAAATATTGACGCGACAATCGTAAGGGTTTTCATTACCCGGTTCATGCTGTTGTTTACATTGGCCATATTTAATTCCAGGAGGGTGGTCTGCAACTCCTTAGAAGTCATGAGCGATTCGTTGATGTGAATTGTATGGTCATACACATCCCGGATATATATCTTTACATTTTCATCGAGAAAGGGCATCTCATTGTTTAACAGGGTATTAACGGATTTGATCAGAGAAGTGATGTATTTTCGCAAATAAACAATCCTTTTTTTGATCAGGTGAATCTCTTGTATGTGGTTTTCTTCCGGTTCGTCGATCAGTAAATCTTCCGTAGCTTCAATATTATCCCGGATGGTATCCATTACATAGAAGTAATGGTCGACAATATAGTCTATAATAACGTAGAACAGGTATTCGATATTTTTGTGCCTCACTTTGCCCTGTGCGTTTTTTATCCGTTCCCTTATGGCAGCAAGATGGTCTTTGTTCCCTTCCTGCAGCGTAATTAAATAATGGCTGGAGAGGATGAGACTGATGTGTTTGAGTTCCAGGTAATCATTTTTCTGATCATAAGTGGGATATTTTAGTGTGAAGAAAAGGTGGTTCTCTGACACTTCACATTTTGGAAGTTGGTCGGTATTGATGATATCTTCCAGGGTAAGAGCGTGGATGTCGTAAGAATTTCCCAGTTCCTGGATGGTTTGTATATCGCTTAACCCTACAACATTAATCCAGTTACACATTCCTGAATCAAGCGAAGCATCCAGTTTTCCGGATTCTCTAATGACTTTGTGCTCGTAATGGTCTTTATGAAACCGGATCAGTTCAACCGAAGCGGGTTCATAAGCGGATTTTTCAGATTCCAGCTCTCCAGGCACCTTGCCGGCTTTCTTCAGAAAGTGCCGCATTTCAAAAAGGCTCTTAACTTTTTTCTTCATTTTATCCCTTTTTATACTGGTTTCAATATACAAACGAAATTGTTAAATTGAAAAGGTCTGTATGAAATTTTTATATCCTGATGCAATGTGACATTATTTAACTCAAAGAATACAATAAACCATCAGGCAGGCATCATAAACCAACAGGATGAAACCATAATCCAGGGGGGCAGGCAGGACAAATCACTCATCACTTGCTCTAGTGTGCTTCCACCCAATTGTTCCCGGTGCCTGTTTCCACTGTTAAAGGCACCTCCAGCTTGGAAGCATTTTCCATTTTGTCTTTCACCATGTCCTTTAGCGTTTTCACCTCGGGTTTGTAAGCATCAAATATCAACTCATCGTGGACTTGCAGGATTAACTTGCTGCGATAGTCATGTTTTATGAGTTCCGCGTAGATATTCAACATGGCAATTTTGATGATATCGGCGGCTGATCCCTGTATGGGTGCATTAATTGCATTTCGCTCTGCCATGCCTCTCAATGTGGCATTTCGGGAGTTGATGTTCTCCAGGAATCGTTTTCTCCCCCATATTGTTTCCACATAGCCTTTATCCCGGGCTATGGAAATCCTGTAATCCATGTACTCTTTTACTTTCGGAAAATTCCTGAAATATTCGTTAATCAGTTCTTTGGCATCTTTTCTGGGAATATTCAGCCGTTGAGAAAGACCGTAAGCTGAAATTCCGTAGATAATGCCAAAATTGGCCGTTTTGGCTTTTCTTCGCTGGTCTTTGGTCACTTCATCCAGGCTGTTCAGGTGGAATATATTTGCAGCAGTGGAGCTGTGGATATCCAGATTCTGCCTGAAGGCTTCAATCAGATTCGGATCGCCGCTCATATGGGCCATGATTCTTAGCTCTATCTGTGAATAATCG
>JAIPAF010000070.1 GCA_021740225.1 Bacteroidales bacterium
ACGGATCAGCTGACTTCAGGTTCCAACGCTGCAGGCATTATGCTCGGAAACGGTGCCTTGAGGATGAAAAAGATTGAAGACCGGTATTCGTGGGGAGGCATAAATAATAATTTCGGTGTACCCAAAGCGCTTGTTCAGATTGAGATCACTTTTGCCGACGGCACAGAGAAAACCATCGCAACGGATGGAACATGGAAATCCTCCGCTGGCCCAATAACCTTCAATCATTTTTATGCAGGAGAGGATTATGATGCACGTAAAGAAAAACCGGGATGGTCCACTTCTGACTATAATGCCTCCGGATGGCAGGAGGTACGCATAGCTAGCGGTCCGGAAGGAAAACTCGATGCTCAGTTGACGCATCCCATCAAAGTGATAGAAACAATTTCCCCAGAAAACAAAACAAATCCGGAACCGGGTGTATACCTTTACGATATGGGACAAAATTTCCCGGGATGGTGGCAGTTAAAGGTTGAAGGAAAAACCGGGGCACAGGTTCGAATAAGGGGTGCAGAAACACTGAACGATTCCCTATTCCCTAAATCCCTTAAACCGGGAGACCAAATCAGCAGCAAACACAGTTATCACGCAAACGTTTGGTCAACTTATACACTCAAAGGCGAGGGAACTGAAGTATATGAACCGCGCTTCTTTTATACCGGTCTCCGGTATGTAGAGGTTAGCGTGGATGATCCCGATAAATTTGAGTCTATCAATATAGAAGGGCGTGTAGTGCATTCCGATCTTTCTTATAATGGTTCCTTTTCTGCATCCAATACGTTTTTGAATGACATACATGAAGCTACAATATGGTCACAAAGAGGAAACTCCCATGGCTATCCTACAGATTGCCCGCAACGAGAAAAGGGAGCTTATACAGGAGATGGGCAGGTTATTGCTGAAGCCTCCATGCATGATTTCCACATGGCAGCCTTTTACACCAAATGGCTTAACGACATGAAGGACGCTCAGCAGGATAACGGCCGCATCCCCAACACCGCTCCTGAACTGGTCGGAGGACATGGTGGAGGAATAGCCTGGGGCAGCGCATACATCCTTCTGCCCTGGTGGATGTACCAATATTATAATGATACAAGGGTATTGGAAAAACATTACGCCACCATGAAAAGATACATCCAATACCTTTATACCCTGGCACGTTCAGATTCCAACCCGGAAGAAAAACTAATCATCAACGATTTTGGCGGATATTGGGATTCACTGGGTGAATGGTGTGCTCCGGGTGAGTCGGACGGACCAAACCATCCGGTGGTCAACACGGCTTACTATTTCAGGGATGTACAGTTGTTCTCACAAATAGCCAAAGTGCTCGGAAAGAAGGAAGATGTTGAGCGATACAGTGCACTGTCCGATTCCATTGCAGAGGCCTACAATCAAAAATTCTTTAATCCCAATACCAATCTTTATGGCACCGACTCGACTTACCAGACTTATCAACTGCTGGCTTTATCGTTCGGTCTTGTCCCGGAAAACCACAGGGAGGAAGTACTGCAAACTGTAATTAACGATATACGGGAAACCCGGAACGGACACCTGAATACGGGTATCATAGGCACAAAGCACCTGTGGTCTGTTCT
This sequence comes from Bacteroidales bacterium, assembly GCA_021740225.1. GTDB lineage: Bacteria > Bacteroidota > Bacteroidia > Bacteroidales > UBA12077 > JAGXLC01. The sequence continues at coordinate 1,599 of JAIPAF010000070.1, forward strand.
CGTCAATTCCGGCCATAGCGATCTTGCTTATAAAGTAGCCACACAAACAACCTATCCAAGCTATGGATTCTGGCTGGAAAAAGGGGCTACCACCCTTTGGGAAAAATGGTCGGGAGAGGCCTCACACAATCACCAGATGTTCGGCTCAGTGGATGAATTCTTCTATAAATACCTGGCTGGTCTGAGAGCTCCCACCGATAAGGGAACTACCCGTGGATACAAGCACATAAGAATCAAACCTCTTGTCCCGGATAATCTGTCATGGGTGAAGGCATCTCTGGAAACCGTCAACGGAAAAGTTGCATCACGCTGGGAAAACCAGGATGAATCTTTTAAGGTACAGGTTACCATTCCGGCAAATACAACGGGTGAAGTATGTATTCCGCTGCTGAAGGGTGAAGCAATAGAAATTAGCGAAGGGGATGAAACCATCTGGAAAAACGGAACACTATCCGGAGAAGTACCGGGGATCAAAAGTGCCGAAAAGGAAGAGAAATGCATTTCTTTTTCTGTAACCTCGGGAACCTACCATTTTACCATGAAAGGAGAGCAAAACAGGTAAATTACACTACAAGTCTTGAATATCAACCAAAGGGTGAAAATCCAAAGTTAAAAGGTGAAAGGGAAAAGAGAACGCATATATATCAAGATATTATTCCTTCTTTTTATATCCATCCTTCCTCTAAACGGTTATTCGGGGAAAAAACCGGTGGAAGTCCTCTTCTTTTACGAGAAAGGCTGTCCCCATTGTGCCAGGGTAGAACGTTTTTTGAATGAAAGGATAAAGCCCAACTACTCTGTAGAAATTAAACAACACGAAATCCATCAATCTGAAAATGCCCGGTTATTGAGTCGTTTCGCAGAACTTTACAATACCGAAGTATCTACCCCTTCGATAGTTGTTGGAGATACCATAATCAGAGGCGATGAAAGAAAATCGCTCCGGCTTATCGAAGAATCGGTAAGGAATGCAGTAAGAAATGAGGCCCCTTCTCCCCTTACCCTTTTAAATAATCGGAGGAGTATTAAACGAAATATAAGTCTTTCAGCCGTTCTGAGCGCAGCAGTTGTGGATGCCATTAACCCGTGTGCCTGTGCCGTGCTTACATTACTATTGGGCACCATACTGGTAGGAAGAAAAAACCGGGCACATGTCATTAAAGCCGGGCTGGCCTTTACTGCTTCCACCCTTGTATCCTATTTGCTAATGGGTTTAGGACTCTTTTATGCCATAAGCATTGCAGGAATTCAACAATATATATACATTGGAGTATCTACACTAGCCATATTAATAGGTATGGGTAACCTAAAGGACTATCTCTGGCCAGAAAAGTGGTTTACCATGGAAGTGCCCCAATCATGGAGGCCTAAACTGGAGAGGATTACATCCCGCGTAACGTCAGTCCCGGGCGCTTTTGGGATTGGCTTTCTGGTAAGTATTTTCCTGCTTCCCTGTACCTCCGGCCCCTATATAGTAGTGATCGGAATGCTCAGTGAAGCCTCTTCCAGGCTTATGGCTGTATGGTTGCTCATCATTTACAACATCATATTCATTTTGCCTTTCATTGCTATAACATTGGGTGTTGGCTACGGACTAACCACAACAGCAAGAGTGGAAAAACTCCGGAAGGAAAAGCTGAAAAAAATCCATCTAACTACCGGCTTTGTGATGCTGGCTATCGGCATCGGACTCATCATGCTGGTTATTACGAATAATATCTAATACCATACGTCACCCGATGAATGAAATATCCCCCTTTGCAGGAATTAACCATCTATTTTTCTTACATTTGTTGATTGAATAATTAGCTGCACAACCATGACAAAAAAAAACATCGTTACACGGGACATCAAAATGGCAGATGTAATTCACATGAATTATCTGCTCCTTCCCGTAATCAACCGGTTCGATATTAAACTGGGATTCGGGGACAAAACAGTGGAACAGGTATGTTCCGAGTACGGGATCAACCTGTCGTTTTTCCTGGACATCATCAATACCTATCATGATCCGAAATATTTCCCCCTGGATAAAATGAGGGAATACCCCATCAATCTGATCGTAAATTACCTTCTCAAATCTCATGAGCATTATACCCAAAAAATGCTCCCGGAAACCGAACAGATGATCGACGAACTGGTACATTCATGCAGGGGTGATTGCGATAATTTAAGACTGATAGAAGATTTCTATAAAAAATACAAGACAGAACTTGAAAATCATCTGAAAAGCGAAGAGGAAAAGTTTTTTCCTTATGTAAAAGCCTTGATTGACAAAAAAGAAAAGGAAAAAAACCTTGAAGCCATACGCAGAAAATACAACTTCTCCTATGCATCCCACTCCATAGAACACGAGAGCGTTATTACCAAACTACTTGATCTGAAAAACATCCTCATCAAATACCTTCCTCCGGATTATGATCATGGTAAGTGCAATAACCTTTTATACTGGCTTTTTTTATTTGAAGATGATCTCAGGGATCATGAAAGGCTGGAGGATGTAATACTCCTGCCGGCTCTGGAAAATATTGAAGCACAATACAGACAAAACAAATAAAATAATATATGCCCTTTTCAGTAATCATATCAGAACCTTCCTACCTCATGAAACGGGGGCTCGCCGCATTAATCGGTGACATCCTTCATGCAGAAATCATCTTCCTGGATGATACGCATGAACTCAACCACTACCTTGACATGAATATGGTTCAGGCCGTGTTCATTAATGAACAAATATTGAATGAAATGCAAGATCCGGAACTCTTCTTCCAACTGAAAGCAGACACCCGATATATAGTCCTTTCTGACACTCCCAATATTCGGAACAAGAGAAAATTCGATGCTGTACTGAACAGAAATGCACAAAAAGATGACATTGTTCCGCTCATCGAAAAAGTGCTGAAAAATGAAATTAATGCAACCGGACATGAGGAAGCGATTCTTAGTTCCCGCGAACAGGAAGTACTAAAACAAGTGGCCATGGGATATACCAATCAGGAAATTGCTGACAGGCTGCATATAAGCAAACACACAGTTATCTCCCACAGGAAAAATCTCACCTCTAAGCTGGGAATTAAAACCGTGAGCGGACTTACGTTATATGCAGTACTGAACGATTTGATCCCCAAAGATCAGATTAAATAATGTTCCATTCCCGGCAGAAATCGAAGAGTTACAGAAGGATTCATTCTTTCCCGGACTTCAGCCCGATTAGGAAATCATAAACACTTTAATCCCCTATCTTCAAATGCTCCAATAAAATCCCAACATGTTGGGATTGCATATTATCTTTATAACAAAGATTTTTGCGCGTAGAATTGATCTGAAGAACGGTTGGAATGATGGTACAAGATATCAAGGGATCAATAAAGACGAAGAAGAAATAGATTGATGGAGACAAAAGCAAAACAATATAAAAAACCCGATAAATCCATTTCTCCCTCCTGTCATAACACAGGAACGGGAAATATCCAAAGCGAACGTTGGATTGCCCTTACCGGCCAGCCTAACGTCGGAAAAAGTTTGCTTTTCAATAGGCTCACCGGTTCAATGGTAACCGTCTCCAATTATCCCGGAACTACCGTAGCCGTTGACAGGGGACAGCTGGTTATAGGCAATGAAAAGTACGATATTTGGGATTTACCAGGCATGTATTCATTGCTTCCCATCACGGAAGAGGAAAGGGTGGCCAAGCTATCCCTGCTTCTGAACAAACCTGACTTTGTCCTGCATGTAGTGGATGCAAGAAATCTGAAAAGAATGCTGCCCCTGGCCATGGAACTTTCGGAAACAGGTCTCAGGGTTATTCTTGTGGTGAATATGATGGACGAAGCAGAAAAGGAAGGGATCAGCCTCGATACACACAAGCTTTCCCGAGAAACAGGCATTCCTGTTGTATCTACGGTAGCGGTTACAGGAAAAGGGATCAATCAAATCCTGAAGCACATTCTGAACTATCAAAGAGACAATCATCATGAGGTCATCCCCTTTGAAGAAACCATTGAAGAAAGCCTGGGAGACATTCAGGATTTGTTAAGCAAAAAGTATTCCTTCCACAAACGAAGCCTGGCCCAATTGCTTATGCAGGATGACCAGGATGCCCATAGCTTGGTTATGGACAGGGAACCCGGCTCTTATGAAGCAATTGGCACCATCATCAAACATACCAGAAAAGAGATTAAGGAATCGCTGCTCTACCAAATGAAGATTAGGTTACATGAAGAGGCTGAGCGTATCAGCGACGAGGTAACCTACCAGGTTAAGAAGAAAAGGTTCAGGCTGGGCGAAAAGCTTAGTACACTCATGACCCGCCCAGTCACCGGCGTACCCATCATGCTTCTGATCCTTTACCTGGTATTCTACCAATTTGTGGGTGTATTCGGAGCCGGAACCATTGTTGACTTTATCGAAGGCAAGCTTTTCGGGGAATACATAAATCCCGCCATAGCAGAGGGGGTTAGGAACCTCACAAGCTCAGAAGCTATCAGACAGCTGATAATCGGCGATTACGGACTAATTACACTGGGATTCACCTATGCCCTTGCCATCATCCTGCCGGTTGTAGGGACATTTTTCCTGGCCTTTTCAATCATTGAGGATACGGGCTATCTTCCACGGCTATCATTGCTTATCGATCGTATATTTAAAAAAATTGGTCTGAGCGGACGGGCAGTAATACCGATGGTGCTGGGACTGGGATGCGACACGATGGCCACCATCACCACACGTACCCAGGAAACCAAAAGAGAACGGGTTATTGCAACCCTGCTGCTGGCATTGGCCATCCCATGTTCAGCACAACTCGGGGTGATATTTGCTTTGCTTGCTCCTTTTCCAAAAGCCTTGCTTATATGGACAGTGGTGATCACCGGGAACTTTCTGCTGGTAGGATTTCTGGTTTCCAAGATCCTGCCCGGAAAAAAGCCTACCTTCTTCATGGAACTGCCCCCGTTAAGAACACCCAAAATATCCAATGTACTGGCCAAAACCTACGCACGCATAATATGGTACCTTAAAGAAGTCTTCCCCCTGTTTATCATTGCCAGTGTAGTCATCTGGCTGCTGCAGATAACAGGCGTATTTCCATACATTTTGCAAGCCCTGGAACCCCTGGTCAACTCCATCGGACTTCCCGAGAGCACATCCGATGTATTTCTTTTCGGGTTTTTTAGACGAGACTACGGTGCTGCCGGATTATACGACATGAAAGAAATGCTCTCGGCAGGACAATTGACCATTGCTGCCGTCGTCTTAACCCTATTCGTGCCATGTATTGCCCAGCTGATGGTTATGTTCAAGGAAAGGGGAACCAAAACGGCCATAAGCATATTCTTGTTTGTATTGGTATTGGCTTTCTCGATGGGATGGCTGCTCAACTTTGTATTTAATGCTTTTAACATAATGCTCTAGGGAGGTGATCATGATTAAATGTTCGTTTTGCGGAATGGAATACACAGAGGAACAGGGCCACTCGGCATGCGGAAGCTGCCCGCTCTCCAACTGTAAACTCATTAAGTGTCCCAACTGCGGTTTCGAGAATGTACCGGAACCCAATTCCCTGAAATTCTTTAAAAACCTGTTTTCAAAAAAAGGAAATATTAAATAAACCCAGCAGTAATCAATAAAACCAACAACAACTTGCTTTAAGAATGAATACAACAAGAACAATAGCCTTCCTTCGTTTGTTCTATTCAGTATGGGCCGTAAAAATGCCGGCCTTGAATAATGATAAAGCCCAAATCTTAATGTATAATAATAAAAGCAAATCAGATTCACCTACCCACGGAGAGGTTACACTGGATAAACTAAAGAAGGGTCAATCGGCTGTTGTAAAACGCTTGATTACGGAAGACAGTAAGAACCTCCAAAAACTTCTGGCCATGGGCATCCTGCCGGGAAGGATTGTCAAAGTGCTCCAGCGGTATCCCGTTTTTATACTGAAGATCCATCGCACCCAAGCAGCCATGGACAAAGAGTTGGCTCAAAAGATAGTGTTGAAAAGATAAGGAAGGGCAGATATTCAATAACAACCTTTATTTATCTGGGTTTTGATTTAATGATCAATTAACTATGGTCAAAAATACGAAATTTCTATTGGATTAAGAATTATTGCAATTCTGATCGGCAGATATTATCTTTGAAAAGTAAAGCATCATATTTTAATCCAAAAAATCTTTATTATGATCACAGTAGATAAACAAGACGAAAATACTTTCCAGGTCACCGTTGAGGAAAGTGGTTCCAGGTCATCTCATAACGTAACATTGGATGATAAATATCACAAAAAACTAACCGGCGGGGTCATATCCAAGGAAGATCTCATCAAAAAGTCTTTTGAATTCTTACTGGAAAAGGAACCTAAGGAATCCATCATGTCGAAATTTGACTTAACAGTCATATCCAAATTCTTCCCGGAATACGAGTCTTATATAAGCATGCAACATTAACCATAGACTAAAATTTTCATCAAAATCTTTTGAGAATAAAAAAAGAGCATTATATTTGCAACGCCTAAAATCAAAAGGGCGTTTAGCTCAGTTGGTTCAGAGCACTTGCCTTACAAGCAAGGGGTCGATGGTTCGAATCCATCAACGCCCACATAAACATTAAGGAGTTACAAGATTAGTCTTGTAGCTCCTTTTTTATTGCATACAATTGCAAACACAAAAGTGGGTTTTCATTAAATTTATTGTTTAGAGGGGTAATCCTTTATCCATAGCTTGTTTTGTTTTTCTATTAAAACTCTCTATATTTACATCAATCCCAAATTAAGGATTGAACTTTTAGAAAATTTTATATGAGAGAATGAGCAAAGAAATTAACAACCGAAGATTAGTAAAAAACGCACGTCAAAGACGAAAAAAGATGATTGCGTTTGGCTGGTATGGAGGAAAGTTTTCTCACCTTGATTTTATATTGCCATATTTACCAGATGATGCTAAACACTTTTGTGATGTGTTTGGTGGTTCGGCTGCGATACTAATAAATCGTAAACCAGCACCGGTTGAAACATATAATGACATTGATTCTGAGTTAGCAAATTTCTTTGAAATGTTAAGAGATTATGGAGAAGAACTTATAAAAGCCATAAGTCTTACACCGTTTTCAAGGGAAGAATTAATTAAAGCACTTGAACCTGATCCAAACTTAACCAAATTAGAGCGAGCAAGACGATTTTATGTGCGAGCAAGACAAACGCGAACGGGATTAGCCCAAACGAGTAGTGAAGGGCGATGGGCTCATTGCGTTCTTACCTCAAGGGCTGGTATGGCTGGCGCTGTTTCAAGGTGGTTAGGTGCAGTTGAAGGTCTACCAGAAATAGTTCAACGATTACAAAGGGTACAAATTGAAAATGCCCCTGCTAGTGAAGTTATAAAAAGATATGATACGAAAGACACATTATTTTATCTTGACCCTCCTTACATGCATAAAAGCCGGGGTGATAGTAAAGCCTATGGTTATGAAATGACTGAAAAAGACCATACTGAATTAGCAGATCTTCTTAAAAAGATTAAAGGAAGAGTTGTAATTTCTGGATATAGAACAGAGATATACGATGGTTTATATAAGGATTGGAATAGAATTGATGCACCAACAAAAACAATAAATTCATCAAAAGGGAAAAGACAAGAATCATTATGGCTTAAT
>JAIPAF010000071.1 GCA_021740225.1 Bacteroidales bacterium
AAAAAAAGAAGCACCTTTTTTATAATTTGCTATTTTTGAAACGGTAATAAGAAAATATATTGGCTGAGAGAAGTCAATTGAATAAATCTTTCATGAAACCTGAAACACGCATCATTCTTACAGAAGATGGTTCACATACTTTATATGTGGATTCCCTGGGTGAATATTATCATTCCGTGTATGGAGCCATTCAGGAATCAAATCATGTCTTTATTTGGAACGGTCTGAGTAGTATTAGAAGACAAGATATTGTTGTATTGGAAGTGGGATTTGGTACGGGTTTGAATGCCTTGCTAACTTATATTTCAGGTAAGAAGAATAAAATAAAAATTCAGTACGACGCCATAGAATTGTTTCCACTCGAAACCTCCCTGGTTAAAAAATTAAATTTTACCCGTTTCCTGGATATGGACAACCCTCAATTACTGAGAGATCTGCACACGTTACCATGGAATCAGATACATGCCCTGAGTGATATTTTTACACTTTATAAAATTCTTCAGGATTTTAACCATTTTATACCTGAACAAAAGTACCATGTTGTGTATTTTGATGCCTTTGCTCCTGATAAACAACCAGAGATGTGGAGTGAGAAGAATTTTGCCAAACTTTTTCATGCTATGGAGACTGAAGGTGTCCTGGTTACATACTGTGCCAAAGGAGCGATTAAAAGAACATTACAAAGGGTGGGTTTTGGGGTTGAGTTGCTCAATGGTCCTCCGGGGAAACATGAAATGATAAGAGCTGTAAAACCCGGATAATTTTATTGCCTAAAATTTGAACTTAACCGGATTATTTATTTTAAATTAGCCGATTGATTTATCATGAATTTAAAAAAGAAAGCATATGAATTTTAGAAACTTGTTAGTTTTATCGGTTTTAGTGCTCTTTGCAGGTGCTTGTGGTAAAAATGCCAATTTAGGCAGCAGTGCCAAGATGGAGTCAGAGCTGGATACCGTTAGTTATGCACTGGGCGCGGATGTAGCAAATAGCTTAAAAAACAGAAACGGACTTACAGAGCTTAATTATGAGGCATTTGTGAAAGGAATGCAGGAGGCCTTTGAAAAGGAAGAGTTAAGTATGGGCGATGCTGAGAGAAGAAGCAGGATCAGAACTTACCTTAAACAATTGTCTCAGAAAAGAAATCAGGAGAACCTTAAAGAAGGTCAGGAATTTCTGGCCGAAAATAAGAAAAATGATGATGTATCGGTTACCGAAAGTGGTTTGCAATATAAGATAATCAACGAAGGATCGGGTGTTAGCCCCGATGCCAACGATACCGTGAAAGTTCATTATATTGGAAAGACTATTGATGGCGATACTTTTGATAGTTCTGTAGAACGGGATGAACCCGCTACTTTTGCTGTAAATCAAGTTATTCCGGGATGGACAGAAGGTCTTCAGCTAATGAAAGAGGGTGCTAAGTATAAATTGTTTATTCCTACTGAGCTGGGCTATGGTACCCGTGTACAGCCGGGAGGAGAAATTGAGCCCAATGAGGCCTTAATTTTTGAAGTGGAGTTACTGGAAGTTAATAAAGTGCCGGGAACAGAAGCGAAAAGCCAAAATACCCAACGGTAAGCAGAATCTTCATAGAAAATCAAAACAATTATACCATTGAAATAGCTGCACCGGGTTTGAATAAAGAAGATTTCAATGTATCGGTGGATGATGGTGTATTGATCGTTTCTTCAGAAAAAGAACAAAGTAATGAGGACGAACAGGAAGATTATAAACGCAGAGAATTCTCCTATACAAGTTTCAAACGTTCATTCAATCTGCCGTCAAATGTGGATGCCGAAAATATAAAGGCTAAGCATGAGAATGGCGTTCTCTACGTTGAGTTGCCTAAAAAAGAGGAAACTCAGGAAGAAGATAAAGGGAAAAAAATAGAAATTGAGTAACGCACCCGGAACCTGAATTTTAAAATATATTGATGGGAAATTATGGGCTGTAAATCCGGTTAATCCAGATGGTCCATAATTTCATTTTTTTGTCTGAAAAACTTCATGTGGGTCATTTGTTTTTCTTCCCCGGTCAAGGGGTTGACAAAACGTTTCTTCACCCTTACGGGTGGTCGGCTGAATACATATATCTCCTCTCCAAGCACCAGTGCTTCGTCCACGTCATGGGTGACAAAGATTACGGTTCGCCGGTCTTCTCTCCACAATTTCAGAAAGGTTTTCATCAGGTTCCACTTGAGTTTAGGATCCAGGGTTTTTAAAGGTTCATCCATCAGAATAATGTTTGAAGGATAGCAGAAAGCCCTGGCTATAGCTACCCTTTGTTTCATTCCACCGCTAAGCTGATTGGGGTAGAAACGGGCAAAATCCTGAAGCCCTACGATTCGCAGGTTTCTATGGATTATTCTTGCCTTGTTTTCCAAAGAGACACCTTTAAGTACAAATCCGAGGTTGGCTTCGACTGTCTTCCAGGGAAGTAGCCGGGGCTCTTGAAAAATGAATGACAAAACATTGTCTTCTAATCCTTCAATCTTGCCGGAATCCTGAAGCATTATGCCACCGACCATATTCAGCAGCGAAGTTTTACCACATCCTGAGGGCCCAAGTATACAACTTATCTTGTTTTCCGGCAGGTTCAGGGAAAAATTCCTGTATACCTCAACATCCTTGAATGATTTGTTTATGTTTTTCAGTTGTACATTCATATGCCGGGAAAAAATTTTAACGCCATACCACGATCTTTTTTTCAACAGACCGGATCAAATGGTCAAAGAAATAACTCAGCATAATGGCTATGAGGGTCCATGCAATTACCTTATCTACCAGCAGGTATGTTTGTGCGTTCTGCATGAAAGTTCCTATGCCGTACCTGGGCTGACTCAATACTTCTCCTATAATAATGGCCCGCCATCCGAAACCCATGGCGCTGGAAATACCACTAAAGATGAAAGGCGAAATGGCAGGTAAATATATATCTTTGATGATGTGTTTGGTCTTTACACGGTACACTTTTGCCAGGACAAGCAGTTTGGGATTGACGTTTCTTATGCCGTCAATAATATTGGTACAGATGAAGGGAAACATGGTAAGCAAGGCGATGAATACCGGCACCTGGTTTACATCAAACCATATCAGTGCCAGGAGGATAAACGAGATCACCGGCGTGGAGCGGATCGTTACCAAAATGGGCTGCAGAAAAGCATAAAAACTTTCGTTAATGCCCGCGGCTATACCCAGGATGAGTGCCAACATAAAAGAAATAAAAAATCCAATCAGTCCCCTCAGAATGGTAGCACCTATAATACTTATGAATTCTTCATCCACAAATAGCTTGCCCACCGCTATAGCGGTTTGTTCAGGAGAAGGAAGAATAAGCTCTGAGGCAACGATCATCGACCCGGCTTTCCAAAAGCCTATCAGAAAAAGGACGGACAGGACGGTAATGCTTTTATTTTTTGTAATAAAAGTCTTCATCCGGTAATTTACCTCCTATGATGTCTGGATTCATTTGGTAAAAAATTTCAAGGTAATCGGTAACCATCTCCCTGATATCATAAGCATATGTGAATTTCATATTACACCGGGGAATCGACCGATATGCTACTTGTTCACTCTCCAGAATGTTGTTTTTAACAATCAGTTCAGAGCCGTTCTTTGGATGGTTGTTTATCCAACGGGTTGATTCAGCGTACTTTTTTAGAAATTGATTGACTTCCTGCTTATTTTCCTGTGCAAATTTCTTATGCACCAACAGGGCTGTCTGGGGTATTTCCATGCCGGTTTGGTTTTTCCATGCCTCATTAAGGCCAATTACCGGTTTTACCCCGTTATTTTTGCTTATAACCATGCTTACCATGGGTTCTGAAATAACCCCGAGATCGGCTTTCCCTGAAGCTACGGCATTGGCCAGTTCAATATGGGTGGGAAAAGAATAATCCAGTTCTACATCTTTTTGGGGATCAATGCCGTTTTTCTCCAGCAGATACCTGAACATCACATCAGGAGTCATACCTTTGGCCATCAGATGGATTTTTTTACCCTTCAAATCATTCCACGAAGTGACTTCTTCACTTTTCCCGAAAAGATACAGCGTTCCCCAGACCGGAACAGCCGCCAGCTGATAGTTGACCCCTTTATTATAAAGTATCGAAGCCATATTAGTGGGTACTACGGCAAACTCAACTTTCTCCTGAAACAGCAGCGGCCGTATTTGTAAAGGTTCATTTTTGATTTGAAAATTGACTTTTTTACCCTGTATGGTCTGAAGGCTGTCGATCATATGGATCATACCGATTGCAGAAGGACCCCGCAGTGTAGCTACGTCAATGCTTTCGTTTTTCTTGTTACTGGTGCCGGAACCGCAAGAAACAAGGAAAACCAGCAGAATAAATATGGGGGTTGTTGGTTTTTTCATAGTATTGGGCTTGCTGATTAATGGTTTCAAATATAATAACTTTCCGTCAATCGGTTGATAATTTTTACTATGGATACAACAGGAAATTCCCATTTCTTTTAGCGCCGATTACAAACCTTTACTGAATTTAACCGGTTATAGGGGATTCCGGGCATACGGAGGTGCATTATCCGTAAGATATACCTTCTGATAAAGAAAAGATGACCAGAAAAACAGAGAAACTCTGCCAATCGCGATGTCCCGGCAGAGTTTCTTTTTTCTCGTATGTTGGATAATAAAGAAATCACGGCAATGGATACCCAATATCTTTATTGGGTAAGTGACTGTATAAAACTGATGATTAACGCTATGGTAACTAAAATGAGTCCTATCATGATTGTTTGGTTTTTTCCTTGTTAAGATGTAGATTTTAAAGACTTTTTAATGTAATCATAATACCATTGATTTATTGTTTAATACTCAATTTTTATGCCAAATTATCTTTTTAGCTGTATTTCATTGTTTTATTTTATATTGATCCTGATTGGATTGTTCGGTATCGATACACCGGCTGTGCGATAACGTACGGGAGTTATCTGTTGATTATAGGGAGGTTATTTCCGGAAATAAAAAGAAGAGAATAAGCCTGCGGATGGTGGTTTTAATATTTTATTTGTCAGTTAATTTTAAAGGATGCAAGATAAAGATTCCAATTGATTGAATCTTTTAAGAACGATATTGTACATTTGTGTGAAATGAGATTTCTTTATTCATGATCCCTGACATTGGTAAATATTATTTATTGAACAATACGTTAAAATCTACGGATGACCTTTATGAAGGTTATGATAATGAAGGGTTTTCGGTATATGAAATTGTACGGGTGAAGGATTCCATTGCTATCTTTCTGGAAGATCATCTGCAACGGCTTTATCACTCCCTGGAGCTGGAAGAGTTGTGGATTAAGGAAAGTAGAAAGGAACTGGAGTATCAGGTGCGCAAATTGATAGGCAACAATCCCGTCCGTTCAGGAAAGATCAAGATGGTGGCGAACTTTTACCGTTATCCGCAAAGTTTGGATTATGGCCTGTGGCTCTATTTTGACCGTTATGAGCCGCCCACAGAGCATCAATATCAAAATGGCATAGCAACGATCCTTTGCCACGCTGTACGAAATGATCCCAATGTGAAAATGCTTAATACTGAAGCCCGGCTTAAAGCAGACGCAAAAATACGGGAATTGTCCGTTTATGAAGCCCTGCTTGTGGATGGGGAGGGCTTCATAAACGAGGGAAGCCGTTCGAATATTTTTTTTATAGCAGGCTACACTCTGTTCACCCCTCCCGATGAGGCTGTATTGCCGGGGATCGCCCGAAGTAAGATTTTGGATATATGCCGGGAGCACCATTTGGATTTACAAATAAGAAAAATTCATCAGGGCGATTTGAATAACTTTGGTACTGCATTTCTTTCTGGTACCACGCCGAAAATTTTACCTGTAAAACGGATCGACAACATTACGTTTTCAGTGGAAAACAGGTTGATGGCTTTTTTGATGCAGGCTTATAATGATAAGATTAACCAATATATCAATAATAGAAAATCATATGGTATACAATGAGTTTGTTTGATTAAAACACTGATCGATTACTGTACTCCATTATAATTATTAATCTTTAATTGAAAGCCCTATGAAAAATAATGTAAATCGTCGTAATTTTCTAAAGACAACTACTGCAGCCGGTCTCGGTTTAGCTCTTACCCCGGGGTTTGTTCTCGGGAGAAATCCATCGAACAGTCAAGGTCAGGTATCAATTGGATTTATTGGAGTGGGTTTAAGGGGGAGATCCCACCTTAACTTAATTTCCGGAAGGGATGATGTTACAGTACCTGCTATCTGTGATGTCGATCCCGATGCCATTACCAAAGCCCAGAAAGTATTGCGGGATAATGGTAAAAAGGAAGCGGAAGCTTATACGGAGGATGCAAATGTGTACCGGAAGCTTTTGGAGAGGCAAGATCTTGATGGGGTTATCATTGCTACCCCGTGGAGGTGGCATTCTCCAATGGCGGTGGATGCAATGAAAGCACACAAATATGTTGGTTTGGAGGTTCCTGCTGCTACCACACTCGATGGATGCTGGGACCTTGTGAAGGCTCATGAAGAGACCGGGACTCAACTGATGTTCCTGGAAAATGTCTGTTACGCCAGGGAGGTTTTGGCAGTGCTGCAGATGCTAAAAAATAATTTGTTCGGCACCCCGGTTCATGCAACATGTGGATATAAACACGATCTGCGGGGGGTGAAGTTTGACGGAGTAGAATTTGGTGAAAAAGCGAATAATGAGGCCAAATGGAGAACCCAGCATTCTCTGAAACGGAATGCCGATCTATATCCTACTCATGGAGTGGGTCCTGTAGCAAAATGGTTCAATATCAACCGGGGGAACCGTTTTGAGTACCTTACCTCTGTAGCCACCAAGTCAGAAGGATTGCATCAGTATATTGTGGATCATCCGGAAGGAGGCCCTGACCATCCCAATGCAAAACTCGATTGGAAACTGGGAGATATTGTTACCACCATCATTAAAACCGCTAACGGGGAAACCATTGTAATCAGTCACGACACCAATCTGCCACGTCCTTATTCATGGGGTTTTACGTTGCATGGTACGAAAGGGATATGGAACGGCCAGTATGAGGGCAGAAGAATATATATAGAAGGCAAATCCAAACAACATCAGTGGGAGAGCGGTGATGACTACGATGCCTGGATGAAAAAATATGACCATCCCCTGTGGAAGAAATATGAGAATGCAGCCAGAGAAGCAGGACATGGAGGAATTGATTATTTTACCGACCGTACTTTCGTTGAATGTGTAAAACAAAATGCCTATCCTCCCATTGATGTTTATGATGCAGCCGCCTGGAGCTCGATCACTCCGCTATCTGAAGAATCCATTTCACTGGGAAGTAAGTCGGTCAATTTTCCCGATTTTACCGGAGGAAGATGGATTAAGAGAGAACCCGTTTTCGGACGGTCGAAAATATTCTGAAGTTTACGGGAACCTTTCGAATAACGTATTGTGATAAAAAGAAGAATTATATGAAAGAATTGTATCCATTAAAATTCAAGCCTGTTTTTAAAGAGGTTATTTGGGGCGATCAACGGTTAAGGACAGAGCTGAGCAAGGATATTCCCACCGACCGAAAAATCGGTGAAAGCTGGGAACTTTCCGCTGTAAAAGATAATTACTCCGTGGTAAGGAATGGCTTTTTGGCAGGCAACTCTCTGCCTGAGTTGATTGAAGTATATATGGGAGATCTGGTAGGAGAGAAAATTTTTGATACCTATGGTGAGCAATTTCCTTTGCTGTTCAAATTCATCGATGCCAATGATGTTTTGTCCATCCAGGTGCATCCTGGTGATGAGCTGGCCAGAACCAGGCATAACGACAACGGCAAAACCGAGATGTGGTATGTGATTGCTGCCGAGGAGGGTGCGGAACTTATTTCTGGTTTCAACCGGGAAATAGATAAGGAAACCTATCTCCATCATCTAAAAAATAATACATTGCCTGAAATTTTAAACCATGAAAAAGTCCAGTCGGGAGACGTATTTTTTCTCCCAGCCGGCAGGGTACATGCCATAGGAGCCGGCATATTGCTGGCTGAGATTCAACAAACTTCAGATATCACTTATCGCATCTTTGATTGGAACAGGATTGGGAAGGATGGTAAACCCCGACAGCTTCATACCGACCAGGCATTGGATGCCATTGATTATAAATATTACGGGGATTATAAAACGCATTATGAGCTGAAAAAGAATGAGGCTTCCACACTTGTTCAGTGCAATTATTTCACTACGAACATACTCGAATTGGATAAACCTCAGCAGCGTGACCTGATCGAGCTGGATTCATGCGTTGTGTATATGTGCATGAATGGTAAGGTGGAGATAACGTACAATGATGAAAATACGATAGAACTCGAAAAGGGGGAAACGCTGCTTGTACCGGCTGTCATTGAACATCTGGCTTATAAACCACATCCTTCGGTTAAGTTACTGGAAGTGTATATTGAAGACGGAAAGAAATAGTTAAAGAGAGTTTGGAAAATCATTAAAACCTGAGTGCTATACCTCTTAGATAGGTACATGAATTAAATAACACTTTCCAAATCTCAAATAACAAATAAATTACAATATTCAATGACCAAAACTACCAGATATCGGTCTCAAAATTAGGAAGCAGTCTCTTGATAAAGTTTCTTTTGGTCATTGAAATTTAAAAAATTGGAAATTGCTTGATATTTGGAATTTGATATTTGTGATTTTATAACAGACTAAAGATAAATGTATTCAGCATCCCACCAATCCATCGTCCTTTTTGACGGATACTGCAATCTGTGCAGCAGATCCGTTGTTTTTGTACTGAAACGGGAGCGGGATGATGTTTTTCGTTTTGCTTCTCTTCAATCGGATTTTGCAAGCCGGCTCCTTGCGAATATGAAAATGGAAGATGATGTACCTGATTCCATCGCACTGGTTGAAGACAAACACGTATATACCCGTTCCACGGCAGCATTGCATATGGCAAAAAGGTTAAGGCATCTCTGGCCCCTTCTTTATATTTTTATTCTTGTCCCCCGTTTCATCCGGGACCCTGTTTACGACTGGATAGCCCGGAACCGCTATAAATGGTTCGGACGCCGGAGCCCCTGCTTTGTTTCAAAGCAAGATGTACGCCATAAATTTTTGGACCAGTGAACCGATGGAAGAAAGCAATTTTTACCAGACCAAGGCATATTCGTTTTTCTTTTTGTTTCTTTCTTTTTGATTTATAGTTTGCGCTCCGGGA
>JAIPAF010000002.1 GCA_021740225.1 Bacteroidales bacterium
CAGCTGATAAGAACGCAGCACACACTCCCAATCCAATCGATGAAGAAGAGTGACAATCCGGCAATAAACATTCCCTCTCAGGCCTGAGGGCTCATATAACCGAAATGTTATATTGCCCCATTCCAACCGTCCTCTTGTAATACCAAACACCCTACGGTTCATAATCGGTGGCGATTACCTTGAATTCGGTACGACGATTGATCTGATTTGCTATTTCTCTTTGCTCTTCCGTGTTCAGATCTTTTATGAATTCTTCTGTAAGTTCTGTTCCCTTCTCCAGGAAATCATATTCTTCTGCAATATTTTGGTCCACTACCTTGGGTTGGGTAGCGGCATAACCTTTGGCTCTTAATCTTTCCGGATCGATGCCATGGTCGATCAGATAGTTGACCACCGATTGAGCCCGTTTGGTAGATAGTTCAATGTTGTAAGCGTGATCTCCCCTATAGTCAGTATGAGCTCTCAGTTCTATAACCACTCTTGGATTGTCCGTTAATGTTTCCACCAATTGATTCAGCGCCTCTTTGGATTCGGATCTTAAAGTCCAGTCGTCATAATCATAAAAGATATTGGGCAGTTCAATAGGTTCTTCTATTGATGAGAGCAGAAGCTCCGACTCGAATACCTTGCTTTCTTCAAGTCCCTTAGTGGAAAGATTTCCTTTGTTGGTCAGGTATTTCTCTTTTGAAGCTACGAATACATAATCTGTTTCCGGCCGTAGCATGAATTTAAATTCACCGTCTTCATTTGTTTCGGAACTCATTGTCATACCATCGCTCCCAACCAGTTTGACCGAAGCATTTTGAATGGGTTCTTCGGATTTTTTATCTTTTACCATTCCTTCAACACTGAATTTTAAAGGCGGGAGAACAAAAGAGAAGATTTTATCGTCTCCATCTCTGGAGGAGGAGAAATACCCTTTTTCCTTTTCTTCTTCAAAGATGATTCCGAAATCGTCGTGGGTTGAATTGATGGGATAGCGCATGTTTTCAATTTCATATTCTCCGTTGTTTTGCATGGTGGCTTTAAATATGTCCAGTCCGCCCATTCCCGGGTGATAGTCGGACGAAAAATACAGTGTACCGTCGGGATGGATAAAAGGAAACATTTCATTTCCCGGCGTATTGATTTTTTGCCCCGGATTAACCGGTTCACTCCAGCCATCATCATTACGATTTATTTTCCATATATCCATTTTTCCGTACCCGCCCGGCCTATTAGAGACAAAATATAAGGTAGAACCGTCATCGGTGATTGACGGATGGGCGACCACCAGGCTATCGGCAGCCAGGGAAAGGGGTTCGGGATTTTCCCACTCTCCGTTGTCTTTTACTGTTCTAAAAATATTACAACCCATACTTTGCTGGTTGTCCACTTCACATCTTGTAAAATACATGGTGTTGTAATTGTTTGTAAAGGAAGTGGCCCCTTCCTCTACTTCTGTATTTACATCTCCTGGTATGGGTTCGGGGTCGCTCCATCTGCCCGATACATTTTTCTGAGAATAAAATATATCCGTAAAATACCCGCCGGTGCCTCCATGGGTTTCTTCTCCGGTACATTCTTCCCGGGAAGTGGTAAAGTATATCTCATCATACTCTGCTTTGGAATAGGAAGGGCAAAAATCTCTTTCTGTGGAATTAAGGTATCTTTGCTTTGCAACTTTATATCCGCTGGGATTTTCTTTCCATTGTTTTGCAAGGGAACAAGATTTTACACCCATCTCCCCCCGGGGGTCGTCGGAGTTTAATTCCCCGTACTTTTTGTAATTTTCAATGGCTTCATCGAATTTTTCATTCGTCTTTAAAGCATCTGCATAATAAAGATATATAAGGGGATTGTCGTAATCTCTTTTGATGGCTTTGCTGTACCAAAGTTCGGCTTTTCTGGGTTGGCTTGTTTTTCTGTAACACTCGGCTATTTTAAATGTTATTTCGTCTTTAATTTCACTTCCCGGTATTTTATCATAAGCATCTCTATACATTTCTACTGCTTCATAAAATTGACCGGCCTGGTAAGCTTCTTCAGCCTCGTCGTAAAATTTCATTTGAGCATCTGCCGTGGAGAACAGGCAAATGCTCAAAATGAAGGGAATCACGAATTGTAATTTCATATATCAATGTTTTTTCTGACTCATGGTTCTCTGAAATCAACGATATTATAAGGTACGTGTTGCTTTATATCGTTGAAAATGTCAATAAACCTGCGTAAAAGTAAAGATTTTTGGTCAAAATAAAAAGATTGATATTCAAATTCAATTAACGGGTGAATAACATTTCCCGGTATTTTGGGAAAGGCCACGTCTCATCGTCAACGATTCTTTCCAGTTTATCGATGTGATTTCTTATCTCACTGAAAAATGGAACCACTTGTTCGTGATAGGCGTATGCCTTTTCTTTTTCATTTTCAATCTGATTGGCTTTTTTTCTTGTATTCACCATATCTACCACTTTTTCTCTTATGGTATTGACATGCCGGGCAATTTTTTCTACTGTATCCAGTTGATGATGGGTCATGACCTTATATTGTTCTTCGGGATAAATTTCCCTGAGGTCTTTGATATTCTCCAACATGGTATTCTGATATTTGATTGCAGTTGGAATGATATGATTCATGGCCAGATCACCCAGTACCCTTGCTTCAATTTGCATCCTTTTTGTGAAGTGTTCAAGCTGAATACCCTGACGTGCCTCCAGTTCCCTTTCGTTAAGGATGTTGTTCTTTCTGAAAACTTCGATTGTTTTGGGACTCAGGAAGGCTTCCAGGGAACCGGGAATGCTTTTGATATTTGTCAAACCGCGCCTTGCAGCTTCTTCTACCCATTCCTGGCTGTAACCATCACCTTCAAAACGAATTTCTCTTGATTCAATAATGTATTGTTTCAGCACTCTAAATATGGCCTCATCTTTTTTTATTTTTTCAGAGGATATCAGCTGGTCCACTTCCTCTTTGAATGCATTCAATTGGTCGGCCACTATGGTATTCAGTACGATGATGGGCGAGGCTATATTGGCCGAAGAACCTACAGCTCTGAACTCAAACCGGTTTCCCGTGAATGCAAAAGGAGAGGTTCTGTTTCTGTCGGTATTGTCGAGCAGAATCTCAGGGATCTTTCCTATATCCAGCTTGAGTTCCCCTTTTTCCTCCGGGGTCATCTTTGTATTATCTATTCTTTGTTCCAGCTCATTAAGCATTTGTGTAAGCTTCCTGCCTATAAATACAGATATGATGGAAGGAGGGGCCTCGTGGGCTCCCAATCGATAATCATTGCCCGTAAAAGCGATACTGGCCCTTAACAGATCGGCATGTTCATATACTGCCTTGATGACATTAATGAAGAAGGTGATAAACTGAAAGTTGTTTTTGGGTGTTTTCCCGGGTGACAGCAGGTTTTTGCCTGTATCGGTTAATAACGACCAGTTGTTGTGTTTTCCCGAGCCATTGATACCGGCAAAAGGTTTTTCGTGGAAAAGGACTCGGAAATTGTGCCTTTTGGCTACTTTTTCCATAAGCGTCATCAAAATCTGGTTATGGTCTACGGATAAGTTGGCTTCTTCGAAACGGGGAGCGCATTCAAACTGGTTGGGAGCCACTTCGTTGTGCCTTGTTTTTGCTGGAATTCCCAGCCTGTAGGCTTCGATTTCAAAATCACGCATGAAATGTTTCACTCTGTCGGTCAGGGAACCAAAATAATGGTCATTTAATTGTTGGTCTTTTGGTGAAGGATGCCCAATTAGGGTTCTTCCGGTAAGATACAGATCGGGCCTTGCATTATAAAAAGCATCATCGATCAGGAAATATTCCTGCTCCCATCCCAGAGTCACATTCACCTTGCTGATGCTTTTGTCAAAGTATTTGCATACCTCAGTTGCCGCGTTATCTATATAATTCAGTGATTTTATGAGGGGGGTCTTATAGTCAAGAGCTTCCCCGGTATATGACACAAAAATTGTGGGTATACACAGGGTTCTTCCATATACGAAAGCGGGTGAAGAGGGATCCCACGCTGTGTATCCCCTGGCTTCAAAAGTATTTCTCAATCCTCCGCTGGGAAAGCTGGAAGCATCACTTTCCTGCTGCACCAGCATTTCACCCTGAAAATTTTCAATGATTCCTCCATTGTCTGCGGGTTCAAAAAAGGCGTCATGTTTTTCCGCAGTAGCTCCTGTTAAAGGATGGAACCAATGCGTGTAGTGGGTTGCGCCGCGATCAATGGCCCAGGCTTTCATGCCTGAAGCCACCTGGTTGGCATATTGCCTTTCAATTTTTACACCCTTATCAATGGCTTCAAGCACATTGTCATAGGCTTCTTTTGAAAGATACTCCTGCATTTTCTGCTTATCAAAGACATTCTCACCGAAATAACGGGAAGTTTTCACTGCGGGCAAATCAACATGAATGGGTTTGCGTTTTAATACCTCTTCAATTGCTTTAAATCTTACAGTAGCCATAACCAATAAATTTTTAAGATATAACGCAAATATATAAATGTTTTATTCATCCCCTCAATAAATCAGGGGTTAAATCAAAGTTTTTTTTAATTCATGAAACTTCCCTGTTAAAATGAGGGGTGGATTCAATTGGTATAATCATTTAACCCATTTTACTCCTGTTTGGTTCTGGCTTGTCCAGGTTATGAGTATTCAGTAATAATTCTCTTTGAATGCACGTTGGGAAAAACAAAATTTTGTATATTTTTGCATTAGCATGAATAATTATACTTCAAAAGACAAGATTGAACGAATACGCCTGGTTCGTAGTTTGATCCGGGAAAAAAATATAACTTCCCAGGAGGAGTTGCTGGATCATATTAAAGAACGAGGTGTTCACACTACCCAGGCCACCCTCTCCCGTGATTTGAAATATCTGAAGGCCACAAAAAAATATGATGGTACGGCAAAGGAATACGTGTATGTGCTTCCCGAAAACAAATCTACTTCGGGGCAGGAGATTCGATTTGCTATGGATGAATTCATTTCCCTGGACTTCAGTGGGAATATTGCTGTCATTAAAACAAGCAGTGGTTTTGCTAATGCAATAGCCATTTATATTGATCGAATCTACTTTGAGGAGGTCGTTGGAACAGTAGCCGGGGATGATACCATTCTGATTGTCTTACGTGAGGGAGTGAGTTACAAAGACTTTGTCGGTTCTTTACTGGAACATATCCCGGAGCTAAAAAATAAAGTAGATATTGACTGGCAGAACTTCATTGAGTAGTTTTCCTGTCTTTTTGCCTCCCATCTGAATTTCCCGAGTTTTTCCTTTCTTTAGTTGAATATTGTTTGTATAGATTTACATCCTGTTTAAGTGGTTAGAATGTTTTTATTTCTGATTTAAAATGATTTATAAATTAATCGAAAGAAAAAACTTTGAAAATTTATGAATTTATTTTGTATAAATATACAAAATGTATATTTTTGCATTTTGGTTAAATGTTTATACACACATAAATGACATTTCAATGATGAAAGCAGAACAAATCAAGATCCGTTATAGCGAACCGGGTGATACGGTGTATTCACCACAGATTCATCAGATGTATAAAGAAGAAGCCGCTCATGAAGATATAGGACTGGCGGTAAGATCTGTTTCTTATTTGAATGCAGTTATTTCAGAAGGTAAAGGGGTATTGGCCTTTAATGGTGATCAATTGGCCGGATTCTGTTATATTGAAGCATGGGAACATGAGCAATATCTGGCCAATTCGGGTTTAATTGTGGTTTCTGAATTGCGGGGAAAGGGGATAGCTAAGAAGATTAAATTTGGGGCTTTTCAATTATCCAGGCAATTGTTTCCCCATGCAAAATTATTTGGTTTGACTACCAATTCGGCGGTTATGCGGATCAATGCCGGGCTGGGCTATGTTCCGGTCACTTATTCTCAGTTGACACAAGACCCTTTATTCTGGAAAGGATGTGAATCATGTCAGAATTATGATATCCTGTTGCGTACCGGAATGAAAGACTGCCTTTGTACTGCTATGATTTTTAATCCCAACAAACAAACCAGTAATAATGAAGAAAAAGCATTCCAACAAGAAGAAAATCGTGCTCGCATTTAGTGGGGGACTTGACACATGTTTTGTCGCTAAATATCTCTCAGATAAAGGATACGAAGTGCATAGTTTGTTTTTATATTCAGGCCGGGTCAGTGAAGATGAATTAAAAAATATACAGAAGCTTGCCGGCAAGGTTGGGGTTACATCTCATCAGGCCGTTGACATCTCGGAGGATTATTATCAGCATTGTATCCGGTATTTGGTTGCGGGGAATGTGTTGAGAAATGGAAATTATCCTCTCTCCGTTAGTTCGGAACGATATTTTCAGGCCGCTCAGGTAGCAAGATATGCCGAACAGATGGGTGCTGAGGGAGTGGCCCATGGCAGTACTGGTGCCGGAAATGACCAGGTTAGATTTGATACCGTTATCTCGGTTTTGGCTCCGGATTTGGAGATCTTTGCGCCGGTCAGAGACAATAAATTGACCCGGGAGGAGGAAATTGCTTATCTCAAAGATAACGGAGTGGATTTGAAGCGGGAAGATCATAAATATTCATTAAATGAAGGCCTTTGGGGTACAAGCATCGGAGGGGATGAGACCCTGACTTCACACCGGTCTATTCAGGATTCCTCAATCCAGGGCAAAAATCAAAAGGAAAATCAGGAGATGATTTTGAGATTTGACCAGGGAGCGTGTGTAGGTATCAATCAGAGTAAATTCAAGCATCCGGTACAAACAATAGAGGTTTTAAATCGGATTGGAAAAGACTTTGGGATTGGAATGGACTATCATACCGGCGATACCATCATCGGGGAAAAGGGACGAATAGCTTTTCAGGCGCCGGCTGCTCTGATGATCATTAAAAGCCACCATCTTCTGGAGAAACATACCCTCACCAAGTATCAACTTCAGTGGAAAAATCATATAGCAGACTGGTATGGGAGTATGTTGCATGAAGGATTGTATATGGAACCTGTTATGCGGGATGTAGAAAGGTTTTTGGAAAGTTCCCAGCAATATGTAACAGGAGAGGTGTATTTACAGCTCCGCCAAAATGATTTCAAACTTCACGGGATTAAATCTCCCTATGATTTGATGCAATCCTCAAATAATCAGTACGGTGAAAAATATACCGGGTGGGATGCAGATGATGTTAAAGGATTTATAAAAATTTATTCCAATTCTTTAAAAAATTATTACGGCTTACATACGGATCTGATCAATTATGAATATACACAGTAAACAAGATACCATTGACACCACGGAAATGCTGAAGTCTCTTATTGAAATCCCTTCTTATAGCGGGAAGGAAGGGGAGGCAGCAGATTTTCTTGAGGATAGGCTTAAAAAGAGAGGTTTGAGTCCTTCCCGTGAAAAAAACAATATCTGGTTACTTCCTGGAAATTTTTCCGAAGAACATCCCAATGTTTTGCTCAATGCCCATATTGATACGGTAAAACCCTCGGAAAGCTGGACCATGGATCCTCATCAACCTATGGATAGGGGAAAGAGGATTTACGGACTGGGTTCAAACGATGCCGGGGCTTCGTTGGTTTGTCTTTTGGATACATTTATGCATTTTTCTGAAAAAGATATACCGTTAAATATTATTTTTTCGGCTACTGCCGAAGAAGAGACAGGGGGGAATGACGGGGTGCAATCCATAATTGAGAAATTGCCTGAGGTTTCGTTGGGCATCATTGGTGAACCCACCGGGATGCAGATGGCTGTGGGTGAAAGAGGATTGCTTGTTATTGATGGTAAGGTGGCGGGAAGTGCAAGACATGCAGCTCTCGAGAATCCCGATAATGCCATATTAAATGCCATGGAGGTGTTGAATAAGCTTCAAAATATACGTTTTGAAAAAGTCTCTGAAATACTCGGAGGCGTGCAGGTAACTGTTTCGGAAATCTATGCAGGGATGCAGCATAATGTAACTCCTTCTGAATGCAGATTTGTTCTGGATATTCGAATGAATGAGAGGTATACCCCGCGGGAAATTTTGGAGATTCTGGAAAAAGAATTGGGTTGTAGCCTGAAAGCCCGGTCACTGGATAAAAAAGCCTCCGGTATCCCGTTGGATCACCCGATCGTGAAAAGCGCCAAAGCATTAAAAATCAAACAGTACGGATCTTCCACCTTATCCAATATGGCCTGTGTCCCGTTTCCGTCTGTTAAGATTGGACCCGGAGAGTCAAGCCGCTCCCATAAACCGGATGAATTTGTCTATACACACGAATTATATACCGGAAAATTGTATTACAAAAGATTGATAAATCAATATATTTCGCTGTTATGAAATTGTGGTCGGAAACTAACAATACGGAAGATTGGGTGTATCAACACACCACATCGGACAGGACATTTGACGAAAAGCTGGCTCCTTTTGATATAATTGGAAGCATAGCCCATCTTACCATGCTGAGAAAGTGTAATTTCGTTCGGGCAAAAGAATTTGAAGTAATGAAGGGCGAACTGATAAAACTCTACAATGAGAGTTTGGAGGAAGATTTTCAAATCCCCCGGGATGTTGAAGACATCCATTCTTATGTAGAGTTGTGTTTAACCGACAGGCTGGGTAAGGTTGGGAAGAAGCTTCATACTGCCCGCTCCAGGAATGACCAGGTACTTTTGGATATCAAACTGTATATCAGAAACGAAATAGAGGAGATCATAGGTCGTATGGATGGTTTGTTCCATAAATTGATGGAATTAAGCAGGAAGTATGAGTATACCTTTATGCCGGGTTATACCCACGGGCAGGTGGCCATGCCTTCTTCCTTTGGTTTGTGGTTTAGCGCTTATGCCGAGCAATTGGCGGAAGATCTCATCGAATTTCATTCGGCTTTCCAACTGTCCAATATGAATCCACTGGGTTCGGGTTCGGGATATGGAAGTACTTTTAATATTGACCGGGAAATTACCACTTCTTTACTGGGATTCGAGTCAATGCATTTTAATGTAGTCGGTGCACAATTGTCACGGGGAAAAACAGAAATCCTTACTGCAAA
Organism: Bacteroidales bacterium; assembly: GCA_021740225.1. GTDB lineage: Bacteria > Bacteroidota > Bacteroidia > Bacteroidales > UBA12077 > JAGXLC01. The sequence goes on from JAIPAF010000002.1 coordinate 9,014, forward strand.
TGCCCTGGCCTTTATGGCCACCACTCTTTCCCGCTTTGCCAATGACTGTTGTCTGTTTTTGAGTCAGAATTTTGGTTTTATCTCATTAAGTGATGAGATTACCACCGGCTCCAGCATTATGCCCCATAAAAAGAATCCGGATGTATTTGAATTGCTCAGGGCCAAACTCAATCGATTGAAAGCACTTCCGAATGAGATCTTTATGTATACTACAAATTTAACCACAGGATATTCAAGAGATTTTCAGTTGACAAAGCATAGTTTATTTCCAGCCATTGACGATTTGAAAGCAAGTTTGGATACTTTCACCAAAGTACTGGACCATATCAGGGTTAATGAACACCTGATAGATGATAAGCGTTACCGGGAGGTGTTTTCGGTAAACAGAATCAAGCATTACACAGAAGAAGGTATGCCTTTTAGGGAGGCTTATCATAAGGTTTCATCTGAAATCAGTGAAGGCAAGTATTCTCCTGATTATAAGATGGCTTCAAGTACAATCGGACATATTGGTAATATGTGTTTTGACGGCATAGAAAACAAATATGAACATTACAGAAAACGATTTTTCTTTCGGAAGATAAAAAAATGTGTTCAGGAATTAACAGAGATTTAATGCCGGCTCTCAGGTGTTTTTAATGAAGCGTGTGATTTGTTCTTTTGTCATAAGAAAGCGGTGTTTCAAATATTGGAAATTAGGGTTTGGGTTATTGGAATCGGTAAGTGTGGAAAAAACGAGGCAAACCTTTGTTAAAGCGGGGTAACCTGCATCCTCCCCGCTATCCATCCCGCATTGAGATGCGATAAACGCGTCTCGAGCTCCGCTTCGCTCCGGTTCATAAGCTTTCCCGCTTTCAGCAGGATTCGTTTATGCTATCACTCCCAATAATTTTGTTTTTGTGACAAAAGTTTAGATCCGAGATAACTTTGGCTGTGGAGAAGTTGATTATGAATAAATTTAGATACTATATTTGTGTTGATTCTTTCTTTGGGATGAGCATAAATCTGAGTATGGTACTTATTATCAGGTTAAGAGAAATTTGTTTGCAGTTCAACCTGTGGTAAGAATAATGCAGGTGAGTATTCTTTTCTTTTTTCCTTGATGAAAAAAGAAGCAAAAAAATCAAGAAAAAATGAGCCTATCCACCCGCGATCCCTCCCTGACCCGGCCGATTTTTTCGGGCCTTCGCGCCGTTAGTAGCTAAGTTTGGATAAAATCCCAAGTCTTAGAGGTGTTTATTGACTGGCACCAATAACCCTTTCATAGAAGCAGAAAATTAAGATAGATCAAATAGAATGTAGTGGTCCCTTCTTTGGGCCGACCATAAAAATCATTTGGCTGACAAATCTTTTCGAGTTCCGTCGTGGCGCCGAAGAAATTTTCTACGGACTTTAGATATTTATTCGCGCCACATGGAGGAACGGGGAAGAATTCGAGAAATTTTATGACGCTCTGCGTTATAGATTTGTCCCAAATGATTTTCAGGTCTAGCGTTTTTTATTTTTCTGTTTCTGCAAATTTTCGGTAAAAACGGGCAATGGTTTCTATTCCACTATAAAACTGGTCGAGCGGATAATTTTCATTTGGAGAGTGAATGGCATCAGCCTCCAGGCCAAATCCAAGAAGTATGGATTTTATATTCAATACCTGATCAAAGGTGGCAATAATCGGAATACTTCCACCGGTTCTTACCGGAATGGGTTTTTTGCCCAGTGTTTCTTCCATGGCTTCACTGGCAGCTTTATAGGCAGGCAGGTCGATGGGACAAACATACCCCTGCCCACCGTGAAGCTCGTTTACTTCTACATTAACAGAATGGGGAGCAATGGATTTGATATAGTCTTTGAATAGTCCGGCGATTTTTTTATGATCCTGGTTGGGAACCAGTCGCATGGAGATTTTGGCACCTGCTGTTGAGGGAAGTATGGTTTTCGCTCCTTCTCCGGTATACCCGCTCCACATTCCGTTTACATCCAGAGAGGGTCTGATGCCTGTTCTTTCAAGGGTGGTATAACCTGCTTCACCCTCAACTTCATCAATATCCAGAGATTTTTTATATTCCTCCAGATCAAAGGGCGCCTTGTTCATTTCTTTTCTTTCCTCTTCTGTTGCTTCAATGACATCATCGTAAAATCCGGGGATGGTAATTTTTTTATTATCGTCTTTCAGTTTGGCGATCATTTCCGAGAGGACATTGGCAGGGTTGGCAACGGCACCACCGAAAATGCCTGAATGAAGATCCTTATTGGGGCCGGTAACATGGACTTCCATGTAAGCAAGACCCCGTAACCCGGTTGTTATGGAAGGATTCTCCATGCCCAGCATACTGGTGTCGGAAACCAATATCGTATCGGCCTGGAGCATATCTTTATTTTGCTCGCAGAACTTTTTAAGGTTAGGGGATCCTATTTCTTCTTCCCCTTCCAGCATGAACTTTACATTACAATTTAGCGTGCCCGTTGTTACAAGCATTTCCAAAGCCTTTATATGCATGAAGGACTGCCCCTTATCGTCATCCGCACCTCTTGCGTATATCTTACCATCCCTGATTTCAGGCTCGAAAGGCTTGGAATTCCATTTTTCGAGAGGGTCAACCGGCATCACATCATAATGTCCGTAAACCAAAACGGTAGGCTTATTTTTGTTAATTAATTTTTCTCCATAAACCACCGGATTTCCATCGGTTGGGAGAACCTGGGCCTTATCTGCACCTGCTTCCAGAAGCTTTTGCTTTAGGGCTTCCGCCATTTTTTTCATGTCCTCTTTATGTTCCTTTTCAGAACTGATGGACGGTATACGGATAAGTTCGAACAATTCGTCGAGAAATCGCTGCTTGTTGTCTTCAATATACTTTTTGATGTCTTCCATGGTCTTTGTGTTTATTTGAGTTAAAAGGCTCTAATATAATAAATCTTGCATTATTTTGATTAATTATAAATAAATTGCCGGGAACATTTCTATAAATAGGAATCTTGCCGGAATACAATCAGAAACTATTACATTTGGCCCATCAAAATATTATGGGATGAGAGAGATCACACCTTACACACGGTTTTATTGGTGGTGTTGGCTTTGATACCTCAGATTACCATAGAGTAGTTAATTCAGAAATATTAATTAATAAACCTTTTATCCAAATGAATACTCAGCTACGGTATTGGTGGGAGCGAATCCATTTTCCCTGGCGTTAAAGATTATTGAGATAAGCTATACTACGGAAAACCAATAATTTGATATTTGAACCCATAAACCATCAATCAACAATGGAGCATACAAATAAAGTTCAGGATAATCAGAGCAATCAATACACCCGTCAGGCATATCAGAAGGGTTACTTTGGCCGGTACGGAGGCATTCATGTGCCCGGAGTATTAAAGGAAAAACTGGATCATTTGGCATTTACTTTCAATGAGATTAAAGAGAAAGGGGATTTTGTCAATGAGCTTAATTATTATTACAGGGATTATATAGGCCGGCCGTCTCCTTTATATTATGCACATAGGTTGTCAGAACATGTCAATTCCCGGATATATTTGAAACGTGAGGATTTAAATCATACCGGGGCTCATAAGATTAATAATACCGTCGGCCAGATTCTGCTGGCCAAACATATGGGAGCTACGGAAATTATTGCGGAAACAGGAGCTGGTCAGCATGGCGTTGCCACAGCTACGGCAGCGGCTCTGATGGGGATTAAATGCAAGATATTTATGGGCCGGAAAGATGCCGAACGCCAACAGATGAATGTATACCGGATGAAGATTCTCGGCGCCGAGCTGGTTACCACTGAGAGGGGTACGGCTACCTTAAAGGATGCCATTAATGCTGCCCTGGAATATTACGTGGATCATCCCGAAGCATTTTATCTGCTTGGTTCGGCAGTGGGTCCACATCCCTATCCATCTATGGTCAGATATTTTCAGAGTGTCATCGGTAATGAAGCCAAAAACCAGTTTATGGAGAAGGAAAACAGGTTGCCGGATGCTATTTTTGCCTGCGTTGGCGGTGGGTCCAATGCCATAGGTATGTTCTCCGGTTTTCTGGATGATCCTGAGGTAAAAATATATGCTGCGGAAGGGGGCGGAGAAGGTGAAATTCTTTATAAAACTGCTTCTACCTTGGTTATGGGAAAACCGGTGGTATTTCAGGGTACTTTTTCTTACTGCCTGGTTGATGAGGAACATAATCCGATAGATACCTATTCTATGGCGGCTGGTTTGGATTACCCTGGTGTGGGGCCGGAACATTCTTATCTTAAAGATACCAAAAGAGCTGAATATTTTACCGTTACTGATCAGGAAGCTATTGAGGCTTTTAAGATTTTATCCCGGCTGGAGGGAATCATCCCTGCTATCGAATCCGCTCATGCGGTATCACTGGCCATGAAAATGATGAAGGATCAGGAGGCAGTGAGTATTGTTAATCTGTCCGGCCGTGGGGATAAAGACATGGACAGACAACTTTTTTAGTCAAATACAATTCATTCGGTAAAATCGGAAGGTCATTTCTGAACCCTATTTCTCGAAACTTCAGAAATGACCTTTTTTCGTTTGTAAAATTGATTAATTTTGTTTTCATAAAACAGGAAAGGTTGATTTCATTGGATGACAAAATATTCGAGGGAGGAGAAAAGCTTCCTTTAGTGGAAAGGTTCTACTCAGTGCAGGGGGAAGGGTTTCATGCCGGCAAACCGGCTTATTTCATCCGAATAGGAGGATGCGATATTGGATGTCATTGGTGTGATTCCAAAATGACGTGGAACCCGGACGTTCATCCACTTGTGGATGTAAGGGAAATCAAGGAGTCGGTTCAGGAAACACCGGCTAAAGCCATTGTTGTTACAGGTGGTGAGCCCGGTTTATATAACCTCGATCCTCTCTGCAGCGCGTTGAAAACCATTGACGTTAAAACATATCTTGAAACCTCAGGCACTGGAAATTTCACCGGCGTATGGGATTGGATATGTCTTTCGCCCAAAAAGCAAGAGCCTCCCAAAACCGAGTTTTATAAAGCAGCGGATGAGTTAAAGGTGATTGTCTACCAATATGAAGATTTTGAATGGGCGGAAAAAGCGGCCAGGGAAGTTTATGGAAGGTGTAAACTTTATCTTCAGCCTGAATGGAGCCAATACAAAACAATTATTCCTTCAATTGTGGAATATGTGAAAACTCATCCGGAATGGAGGGTATCCCTGCAGGCCCATAAATTTATGCGGATTCCCTGAAAGCTAAGTAATTCGATGATTCCACTATATTCTGCTATAATTTTTTAAGTTTATTGTCCGATTATGCAGCCTGAATATTGAAAATCAACAACAACCATGAAAAAATTGATGTTCTTTTTTTTTATAGCCATTTTCTTTTCCAGCCTGCAGGCTCAGGAACAATACTCAACCTCTTCTGAGAGGGCTGCTGAGAATCTGAAGGAGGCCCTCCGGAATTATCGAATTAAGGAATATGATCGGGCTCTTGAATATATCACTGATGCACTGGACAGGGATGAGGCGTTTATAGAAGCGTATATTGTGAGAGGCCAGATTTATGAAGCCCGGGGAGATGATTCCCTGGCTCTGGATTCATATAAAAAGGCCATAAGCATTGATGCCGGATTTTTTCCAAAAGTACTTTATAGTGCCGGGCTGCTTGGACTGAGAATGGGCCAATATGCTCAGGCTAAAGACTATTTCCGCCGTTTTATTGGGAAAGAAGACATTGGGCCTATTTTTGCTGAAAAAGCCAACAAACACATCCGGTCCTGTAACTTTGCCCTGGAACAGCTGAAAGATCCGGTGCCTTTTGATCCCAGAAATCTTGGGGATAAAATTAACAGTGAGCATGATGAATACTGGCCTTCCATATCAGCCGACGGACAAACACTGGTTTTTACCAGGCTTATTCCCCGGGAAGATCTGGATGAGGTAGAAAGAAAATTGAAGCAGATGGATGAAGGCAGAAAGAAATTTATGAAGTCATTGATGCATAAGCGACAGGAAGATTTTTTCATAAGCCATAGGAAAGATACGGTATGGTCGAAGGCCAGGAATCTTGGTCCTCCGATCAATACCGAATATAATGAGGGAGCCCAAAGCTTGTCAGCAGATGGTAAGACCATGTATTTTACTGCCTGCAATAAAAAAGGAGGTAAAGGGGGTTGTGATATTTATTATGCTGAGCTTAAAGCAACAGGCTGGAGCGATCCCGTTAACCTGGGTGCTCCGGTAAATACCAAACACTGGGAGTCACAGCCATCCATTTCACCCGACGGACAAACCCTGTATTTCTCCAGCAACCGTGATAAAGGGAAAGGTAAAAAAGATTTATGGAAAAGTACCGGTCAACCCGATGGATCATGGAGTGAGCCTGTCAACCTGGGCGATAGCATCAATACTCCTGAAGATGAGGTGGCGCCATTCATTCATATGGATAATAAAACCCTCTACTTTGCTTCTGATGGCTGGCCGGGTATGGGAAATCTTGATCTTTTCAGGACCCGGAAAAAAGGGAAAAATTCATGGGAAGAGCCTAAAAATCTTGGCTATCCAATCAATACACATAAAAATGAATTTGGATTGATTGTGAATTCGCAGGGTTCAGATGCGTTTTACTCAAGCGACCGGCAAAAAGGAAGTGGAAAAGATATTTTCCGCTTTCAGCTATACCAGGAGATACGGCCCACACCAAGCTCATATATGAAAGGAAAAGTTTATGATTCAGATACCCGGGAACCCCTGAAGGCAAAATTTGAGCTTATTTCTTTAGACAGCGGGGATGTGGTGATGGAGTCCTATTCCGATAAGCAATCGGGTGAGTTTCTCGTGTGCATACCCTCAAATAATAATTATGTGTTGAACGTGTCAAAGAAGGGGTATCTGTTTTATTCAGATAACTTTACATTGAAAGGCATCCATGAAGTAGATGAACCCTTTAGAAAGGATGTACCGTTGGATCCGGTTAAAGAAGGAGAGCGGATTGTTCTGCGGAATATATTCTATGCAACCGATTCGTTCAATCTTAAATCGGAATCAAAAGTGGAACTGAACAAATTGTATCAGTTCCTTGAGGACAATTCCGGTCTTAAGATTGAAATATCAGGCCATACAGACAACAGAGGATCCGAGCAGTACAATATGGAACTATCAAAAAAACGAGCACAGTCAGTTTACAAATATCTAATTGATAAAGGAATAGATCACGAGCGTCTTTCTTATGCGGGATATGGAGAAAACCAGCCTGTGGCTACTAATGAAACTGAGGAAGGAAGAGCCAAAAACAGAAGGACGGAAATAAAGATTCTGGGAAACTTGTGATTTTGTCAGACAATTTTACCCTTCAAAGTTCAATGGAAATGACGGGAGAGTGAATATCAACTGTCATCAATGAGTGATTTGAGGCGTTCTATTTGTTTTTGTTTGTTTATTTCTCTTAAGTTTAATGCGGTGTGCGTAAAATATTGATGGTGGAATATGAACTGTAATTGCTTTTTGTTCCATTCATTGATGTCGCCAATTTTATTTTGTTGTTTCAATTCATTATACAATGTATTGGAGACAGGTATAAAGTCACTTCGGCCCAGATAATCCAGATCTGCGTCGCACATGATTTTTTCAAGCAGATTGTTGGGTTTAGGTGGAATTTTTGTAGCCATAATCAGCTCGCAAATTTTGTCTATTTGTTCCTGGTTGTATTTAAATTTGGGCAGATATTCCTTGGCAAGTTGAGCACTGTAAAATTCGTGATTGTCATAAGTAATAATATGCCCGGCATCATGAAATAGTGCTGCAGTTTTCAATAATAAGATGGCCTCGTCATCAACACCTTCTCCATAACCAATCAGTTCAACCTGATTGACTACATCAATGGTGTGTTTTACATTATGGTAGTAAAGGTATGACGGAAGTTCTTTTTCCAGTTTATCCAGAATAACTTCCTGCAGGTCCGTGAATTGTCTGAGTAGGTATGTATTCAGGAATATCTGATTGGGATATCTTCCAATTTTCTTGTTTACTGCATAAGCGGGTTTTATTTTTTTTACCCTCAATATTTCCATATTGCCTTTATATTTTACTGGTATTTTACCGTTAAAATCACAATTAAAGTATTGTTTAATCAACTCATAGGTCATGATGGATACGTTTACCTCCCCGTATTCGCTTGCCGAGGCTATTCTGGTTGCGATATGCACGGTGGCACCTTTCAAATCATAGGAAGGCTTTTTCCTTCCGCGAAGATCGGCAGTCACCGGTCCCGTATGAATCCCAATACGAAAATCCCAGAATTCTTTTTCTTGCCCTTCATATTTTTCTTTTAATTTCATCATATAATCTTGCATTTCCAATGCTGCCAGAACGACATCCACCGGGTTGGTAATATTTTTTTCCGGTATTCCACCTGCACACATATAAGCATCGCCAATGGTTTTTATTTTTTCTATTTTATATTTTTTAACTATCTGGTTGAAATGCAGGAATATGTTATCCAATTCATCCATAAGGGCAAAGGAATCATCTCGTTGGGCTATTTCTTTAATGTCTTGTAAGTCAGCATAAAGTACTGTCGCCATATCGAATTTGAGAGATTGTGAATTAGAAAGGTATTGAACTCCTTTAGGAAGATGTTCACGGGGAATTTGAGCTATTATGTTTTCCAGTCGTTTTTTTTCTTTGTAAATTTCATTTTTTTCATTTGTAAGCGCTTTAACATGGACAGTCAATTCTTTATTTTTCTGAATAAGTTCAGATATCCTGAATAATAGCTGTTTTTTCTTGTTTTTTTTCATTTTTCAGGACTTCTTTTTTTGCCTAACGAAACCCGCATGCAGTAACCTTCACAACAAGAACATGATTAACATGCGGGTTCCATGGTGATACAAGCAGAATTTTTGAAGTTGGTACATAAATTAATTTGAAATTCAAACTTTTAATAAACTGTTAAACGAATGAAATAATTTGATTTAAAGTTATAAAATTATTTGGGAAATAATTTATCGGTTGTTAAATTGATCATCTTAATTTGAAGGATGATATCTTTTACCGGATATAGAATAATTATAGTCTCCCTGGTTTTTTGGGTAATTGTTTTTTCCACCAAAAACGTTTGTGGACAGGAAAAGGAACAATCAAAGGAACAAAAGGGTGAATTCGTTATTTTTTATTCTGATTCACTTTTTTCAAGTGATTCAATCAGGTTTAAGATTGACAAGGATGCCTACGAAACGACCGAATCATTTTTTGACACTCTAAAAAATAGAGCGAAGGAAAATTATCTGATCAACAAACTATATAATTTTCTAATTATAAATGAGAAAAATAATACTAGCCAGAATCAACGTGTTGATGAGTATAGTACCCCCTTTGAACAATATAGCGGAAAGCCGATAAAACATATTTATATTCGTCAATTGGACGTATTCGGCAGTTCAATAAGCGATACGGCCCTTGGAACAGATCAATGGTATAAAGAGGTAGGCAACTGGCTACATCTTCCAACACATGAATCTATAATAAAAGACAACCTTCTTTTTTCGGCCGGTGATACACTTGATCCTTCTCTTTTGAGGGATAACGCGCGTATACTTAGAGATTTACAATATCTTCAAGATGCCCGTTTAATTGTTCAGCCAAGCGACAGGCAGAGTGATTCGGTTGATGTAGTGGTAATTACACAGGATATTTGGGCTAAGGGCTTTGATGTTAATCTGAGAAGTTTTAATTCAGGGGAAATCCAGTTATTTGACAAGAATTTTCTGGGCTTTGGCCATAAAATACAAACCAATGTTCAATTCGATTATTTCAAAAATTCTAATCCGGGAATTGAAACATACTACAACTTGAGCAATATCCGGGGTAGTTTTATCAATGGCAGGTTGTATTATTTGAATGCATTTGAAACCCAGCGTTATGGATTACAATTCAGCAGAGATTTTTATTCTTATCGTACCCGGATAGCCGGGGGAGGTAAAGTGTATTCGACAAAAACCACAAAAAATATCGTCCAGGAAGATACCACTTTCAATCAGGTGAATCTGAATTATATTAATCATGATATGTGGATGAGTTATGCTTTTCCACTGAACTGGGGTGATGATTTTTTCAGAAATCGAAACCGCCTGATTATATCTGCAAGATATAGAAATGATAGATTCTTTGAGGGTCCCCTTATTACCAAACGCTACAATTACCGGTTTCATAATAATCAAATGTGGCTTGGTAAATTCAGCCTTTCAAGGGAAAATTATTATAAAAGCTCTCTGATATATGAATTTGGGCGAACTGAGGATATTCCCGTAGGGGATTTGATAAGTTATACCTTCGGATGGGAAATGGATGAATTTTTCAGACGTTTTTATTCGGGTCTCAATATCCGTCATGGAGAATATATCAATAATTTCGGTTATTTTTCCACGGAGATCGGGGCAGGAGGATTTTTATCCGGGAATAACGTGGAACAGGGGATGATACGCTTTCAGGCGAATTATATCAGCAAGTTGCTCCAAACAGAAAATATGAAGCTGCGACAATTTTTTGAACTGGGTTATTCAGCGGGCTTCAACAGGTTCCCTGAAGAAACTTTGAGGCTGGATAAATTTAGAGATATTAGAGGCTTCTCTAATGACAATCTTTACGGCAATAAAAAACTGGTGTTCAAATCGGAAACGGTTGGCTTTACCAATATCTACTATTACGGTTTCCGGCTTGCATTTTATGGATTTTGCGATTTAGGTTTTTTAGGCCCTTCCAAAAAGTTTATTTTTAAAAATCCAGTTCATAGTGGTTTCGGACTGGGTTTGCGGTTGAGGAATGAAAATTTTGTTTTTAATACTTTTCAGATCAGGCTTGGGTATTATCCTTCCCTTACTCATGAAAACAGCTTTCTGGTCAATCTCTCGGGTGAGAAAACCTTGAAACCGATGAGATATACCCCTAAACCGCCTCAAGTTATAGATTTTTGATTAAATAATCAGATTCACAGTTGGGTTTTGGTCCTATATTTCTATTATCTATCCTCCTTTTTTATTTTTGTGGATGGATTGAAAATGAATAAAAAGATGTATCAAAGGTTTCTGGATTTCATTGAAGCAAATAATTTATGTCCTTCCAATGCCCGGATTCTTCTTGGCGTTAGCGGTGGAGTGGATTCTATGGTAATGGCCCATCTTTTTATAAAAACGGGTTACCCTGTTGTCATCGCTCATTGTAATTTTCAGCTCAGAGGTGAGGAATCAGAAAGAGATCAGGAATTTGTTCAATCGTTTGCAGTTAATCATAACCTTACTTTTCATACGAAGCGATTCGCCACACAGTCTTTTTCATCTGACAATAAGCTTTCTGTACAAATGGCAGCCAGAAGGTTAAGATATAATTGGTTTAATGAATTAAGGGATAGTTATCAATATGATGTGATTGCCATAGGGCATAATAAAAATGATTTGGTGGAAACTTTTTTTATTAATATTGCCAGAGGTACGGGTTTGAAAGGTCTAACCGGTATAAAACCCAGGAATAATTATATAATCAGACCCCTTTTGTTTGCCACCCGGGAGGAAATATCACGTTTTAGCAAAGAACATAATATCGATTACCGGGAAGATTCTTCCAACTTAACTGTGAAGTACAGCAGAAATAAAATCCGGCATCACATCATTCCGGAGTTTTGGCATATCAACCCGCGTTTTCTGGAAACGGTACGGGAAAATATTGAAAGATTTCAGGATGCGTATACCATATATATGAGGGCCATTGAAGAAAAAACATCCGAGTTGACTTTTCATGAAGGAGCTGACTTATATATTGATATTGAGAAGTTGCGAAACCTGGAAGAGAAGTATACTTATCTCTTTGAAATATTAAAACCGTATGGCTTCCCGAAAGAAATTATTCATGAGGTGATCAATAATTTGGACGCTGAGCCGGGAAAAGAATTCTTCTCATCTACCTATAAGCTGGTTAAGGATCGGCATTATTTAATCGTAACCATTTTGGAAGAGGAAACCTCCACGCTTTACTATATCGATGAATGGGTTCGTCAGATTAAAGCTCCCATTCATTTGAAGTTCAATTTGATTGAGGATATTCAGAATTATACCATTCCCAAAGTTCCCCATCAAATCTCCGTTGATTACGATAAGGTTCAGTTTCCTCTGATCCTTAGGAAATGGAAGAAGGGGGACTATTTTAAACCTTTTGGATTTGATCATTATAAAAAGCTGAGTGATTTTTTTGTGGATAGGAAATATTCGCTTTTGGATAAGGAGCGGGTTTGGATTCTTGCTTCCGGGGAGAAAATCATCTGGGTAGTTGGTGACAGATTGGATGATCGTTTTAAAATAGAGCCGAATACCCGGAAGATACTGGAAATTTCCTATGTCAAGGATTCTTTCGGCTGATGAAGATATTATTCAAACACCCGGGGAACTTTTTGCTCCTGTAGCATAAGATCGGCAAGAACAAATGCGGTTACGGCTTCTACAATCACAGGCATGCGTAAAGCTATACACGCATCATGGCGGCCTTTCACTTCCAGGTCTTCTATCTGATCGGTTTCCAGGTTAAGTGATTTTTGTTTTTTAGGTGTACTTGAAGGGGGTTTTACAGCGACCCTGAAAATGATATCGTTCCCATTAGTAATACCCCCGTTTATTCCTCCTGCATGATTGGTTTCTGTTTTACCTTCCTTATTGATAATGGGATCATTGTGTTCGCTTCCCAGCATTTCTGAAGCCTGAAAACCTGAGCCGAATTCGATTCCCTTGATAGCAGGTATGGAGAATATGATATGACTGATCAATGACTCCACGGAATTAAAAAATGGTTCGCCCAATCCCACCGGCACATTTTCGACTTTGCATTTGATTAATCCTCCAATCGTGTCATTCTTTCTAAGGGCATACTGAATGGCCTGATCTATATCTTTCATGCCTCCGGCCTCAATAAGCTCTGCATTAACAAAAACGGGAAATATAACTTTTTTGGCAATGACACCGGTTGCCACCAACCCGAGAGTAAGTCTGCCGGAAAAATGACCGCTACCCCTGTGATCATTGAAGCCTCCAAACTTATTATAAGCAGTGAAATCTGCATGTCCGGGCCGGGGTTGCTGGAGAAAATCTTTATAATCTTTCGAGTGGGTGTTTTGATTTCTAAATAATATGGTAAGGGGAGCGCCGGTTGTTCTTTCCTGATAAATTCCGCTGACAAATTCGGGTCGGTCCAGCTCTTTTCTGGGAGTAGTACCTATTTTTCCACTTTTTCTTCTGGCAAGATCCGTATTGAATTCTTCCATATTTATTTTTATTCCGGCGGGGCAACCGTCAAGAGTAATGCCTACCAAGTCGCCATGGGATTCTCCGAATATGGATATTTTAAGTATGTTTCCAAAAACATTCATATAAATACGCGTTTACAGAATTTTTTCAAATATATAAAAAAAGGTAGAAACGCCATACAGAGCGTTTCTACCTTTCTACTGAAATAAATAATTCAAAATGCTTATTTGCCTGCATTTTGTTTTTCTCTTTCCATGTATTCCTCCTCCCATATGTCCTCGGTTAATTTTTCAAGTTCTTCGTCATATTCAATCAGTTTCCTGTAATATTCCTCATCATTAAGCGATTCTTCCGCTTCTTCACTTTCTCCTTTTGCATGGTCGGGGAGGATGTTTCTGCGGAAGTTGTCATAATGATCCCTAATGGAACAAGGCATCAGCCAGTTATTTGGATTATGGGGATGAGCCTGTCCATATTGTCTGATCCAGTGTCTTCCGTTTTTCATAAAGTTGGAGAACAATGCATCTACAAGTGATTTTCCATTGTTGTAGAGGTCGTATATATTATCGACATAATAGGGAACAAATACGCAGGGCATGATATTGCCGTTCCAGTCAATGTAGAAGTAACCGCCTCTTCGTCCGTATGCAATGCATCCGTTCACCAGTACGCCGCTATTCCAGAAATCAGCTACACAATATTGTTTTTCCGAGATGAGGTATTCCCATTTTCTGTATAATTCCACGCGTTTTTCGGGAGGAACCATCAGATCAAATGCATGGGTACTTCTGCCAATAGGCATAAGCTGGAATTGCCACATGTATGTTGCGCCCTGCTGATCGAAATAATAATCGTAGAATTCGTCTGTCATGAGAACGTCCGCATTTTCGCTGGTTGCGGTTACGGAAATTCCAATGGGTACGCCTGCATTTCTCAGGTTTTCAAAAGCTTCCCGTATTTTCTTATGGGTTCCTTTTCCCCTTCTTGCATCCGTTTCTTTTTCAAAACCTTCTACCGAAATGGCAGGGGTGACATTACCGGCTTTTCCCAGACGTTCTGCCACCTCAGGTGTGATAAGCGTTCCATTTGTATAAACCAGGAAGAAGATATCATCATATTTTTCAAAAAGATCAAGCAGGGTTTTTCCTTCGCTCTTGTAGAGGAAAGGTTCCCCTCCGCTGATGGTAACAAAGCGACTGTGAAACTTGTTACGGACTTCATCCATTATCTTATCAACCATGTGATAAGGTAATTTTGTACTTGTATGCGGATCTGATGAAGCATAACAGCCGGTGCAGCTTAAGTTGCATGCCTGTGTGGGAGAAACTACAATGAAGTTGGGAGGATATTCCCCGTATTGGTCTTTAAACTCCTCCAGCTTCTCACTGTATTTTTGTCTGTTAAGAAACGAATTTTCAACCAGTACATGGATTATTCGTTTAAAGACATTTTTGGAAAAATAGCCTTTTTCTACATTTCTCACTGCGGATTGCAGCATAGAGTTCATGAACTGGTACTTCTTTTTTTGAACTTTGTGGAGGGTATCCTCATTTTTTTCCACAATAGAGTTGTACAAGTAACTGTCGAGCTTTTTGAGTAAATAATTCCTGCTCATTTTATTATTTACAAGCTCATGCAAGACATTGGAAAATATAAAATCTTTCATAATATATCTCCTTTTTTGTTATTAACAAATTGCATTTTACTTTATACCAAATCTATTAAATTTTACGATAAAATGTTAAAAAATATTATGTTAAATTGATAAAAAGATATAAAAAAAATGCCTGCCTTTAAAATAAAATGTATAATCACATAATAGTTAGGGTTTTAGCTGTATATTGATTTATTTTTATACGTTATAAATAATTTCGGTAAGGGATGCCCCTGCCGGTTATTTTCTTTTCTATTATTTTTGCACGGCAAATTTTAATATTTCATTTATGGAAGTTGGAATTATTCTATTGGTGACCGGTATTTTTCTGGGCTACTTGTTGAGAAATCATTCAAGAATTTTGCGCATCGGTTCGAAATTAACAGATGGTGCTATTTTTCTGCTTCTTTTCTTTTTAGGAGTAACGGTGGGTATGAATGAAAAGATCATTTCGAATTTTCAGAATATCGGCTTGCAATCGCTTGTCATAACGCTTTTTGCCACTATTGGAAGCATGGCAGTCACTTTTGTTTTTTATAAATTCTTTTTTGATAAGCAATGAAGAATACGGTTATCATTTTATTCTTTTTCGTAGCAGGCTTGCTTTTTGGTATATATGCCTTTTTGCCGGAAGAAATGAGCGGTGATAAGATGACCCGGTATGTGCTTTACCTTCTTTTGTTTTTGGTGGGTGTGGGAGTAGGATCCAATAAAAATACACTGAAATTGTTGAAATCGGTTAATCTGAAAATTTTTCTCATTCCATTAACCGTTATTATAGGTACTTTTTTGGGAACTACTTTCTATTCATTGTTGGATAGTTCGCTAAATTTACGCGAATGTTGGGCAGTGGGAGCGGGCTTTGGATATTATAGCCTGTCAAGTGTTTTGATTAAGGAGATAGCAGGAGGAAGCCTGGGAGTTATCGCTTTGTTGTCCAATATTATTAGAGAGATCCTAACCCTGTTACTAACGCCTGTTATTGTCCGAATTTTTGGGCGGTACGGACCCATTTCAGCCGGAGGTGCTACATCCATGGATACTACCCTGCCCATCATTACCAAATATATTGGAACTGAATATGTCGCTTTATCGGTTTTTAGCGGACTTGTTTTAACGCTGCTTGTGCCTTTCATTGTTCCTTTAATCTTGGGATAGAGAAACGGTTACGACATCAGTATACCTGATTATTTACCCTTTCAGTGGATTGACGAAAGAAGAATGGAATGACTTAAAAGCATTATTGTCCATTTAAAATATTCAGCAAGGTAAGATAGGAAAATGAACAATTTAGGTGGTGTTGTTGTTTCAATTAAAAATGCATAGAGCTATGAAAAAGAACATAGGAAAAACAGACAAAGTAATACGCATCATTTTGGGTTTGGTTATTGGTGCGGTAGGTATTTATTTTCAGAGCTGGTGGGGTTTATTGGGTTTGATTCCCTTAGTGACTGCTTTTGTGGGTACATGTGCCCTTTATCTACCATTTGGCATTAGCACTTGCTCCACCAAAACGGAGTAATTCAAACGTTTATTCGAAAGCCGGGCTTATGAGAAAACGTCAATCTCAAAAATCCGGCTTTTTTAAACATAGCTTTTTACCGCATTAGCTGCTTCCTGTAGCGTTATGGCCGACTTTACCTGCAAGCCGCTTTTGTCGATGAGTTTTTTGCCTTCCTCCGCATTGGTTCCCTGAAGTCTAACCACTACGGGAATTTGGATATCACCTACAGCCTTAAAAGCTTCGGTAACTCCTTGAGCCACCCTGTCACAACGGACAATGCCTCCAAATATGTTTATTAATATCGCTTTGACGTTGGGATCTTTCAATATAATTCTAAAACCGGCTTCAACAGTCTCAGCATTGGCCGATCCGCCAACATCCAGAAAGTTTGCCGGATCTCCTCCCGATAATTTAATGATATCCATCGTAGCCATCGCTAGTCCGGCTCCGTTTACCATGCAGCCCACGTTACCTTCCAGCTTAATGAAATTGAGGTTATTTTCATTCGCTTCCAGTTCTGCCGGGTCCTCTTCTGTAGTATCCCTAAGATTCAGGTAATCCTTATGGCGGAATAATGCATTGTCATCAAGGTTGATCTTGGCATCGGCAGCCAGAATTTTATTGTCTGAGGTCTTAAAGAGCGGATTGATCTCTATTAACGAAGCATCTGTATTTAAATAGGCATTATACAGTTCGATAACGAATTGTACCATTTCTTTGAATGCCTTGCCGCTTAAGCCGAGATTAAAAGCAATTTTTCTTGCCTGGTAGGTCTGTATGCCCAGTCCTGAGTGGATCTCTTCCTTAAAGATTAGATGCGGGGTTTTTTCTGCCACCGACTCAATATCCACACCGCCTTCAGTGGAATACATAATGAGGTTTTTGCCTGAATTGCGGTTGAGCAGAATTCCCATATAGAATTCTGCCGGCTCACTTTCTCCCTTATAGTATATGCCCTGTTCTATCAGTATTCGATGTACTTTTTTGCCTTCTTTCCCCGTTTGGTGGGTTATTAGATTCATTCCCAAGATATTTTCCGCATGTTTTTTTACCTCCTGAAGGGATCTGGCAATTTTAACACCCCCTCCTTTACCTCTTCCCCCGGCGTGAATCTGGGCTTTAACCGCCCATGTATCAGTGTTCGTTGCTTCCTCTATTTTTTTTGCCGCTTCAATGGCCTGTTCGGTCCGGTTGATCATAATTCCTTCGGGCACTGGAACCCGGTTTTCTCTGAGTAGATTTTTTGCCTGGTATTCATGGATATTCATCTTAGTATGCTTTTTGCAATGACTTACTACGAAATTAGAGAATTTTTGTGTATTCTCAATGTAGCTTTTTTAGTTTTGTTTTTTATGCCATGTTAATCCGTAACTAGGCTGCAGACATCTCAATAGGTGAACATTGTTATTATATTAACAATAAATTTTTATATTTACAGTTAGGTGTGATAGTCCAGATTTTATCTACCGGCCTAATAAAAACGCATTGGGTTTTGAGATCGATTTCCGTTAGATAAAAGAGGTTTTGGACCAATTGCCGCTTTATTATCCCGAAATAAGCAAATATATATATGAACTGATACGGGAAAACCTTAATGAGTTGAGGGGAGAAGCCAATATAGTCAAATTTTCTTGATTGCTGTTTATTATTTAGAATCTGTCTAAATTGAATGTTAATTTAATAACAGTGTTAAAAAAATAACAATAAGTTTTATATTTGCGTCGTCATTCATAAATGATCAATAAAATATCCAATTTAAAATATATTGAGAACTATGGCAAAAATTAAATCTCTTGAAGACTTAAAAAAGAAAAAAGAGGATCTGCAAAAGAAAGTAGATTTGAGAGAACGAGCCGATCAACCTGAGCATTTTGTTCAGATAAAGGTCGGCATGGCGACCAGTGGGATTGCTTCGGGGGCAAAAGAGGTGATGGATTTTTTGATGGAAGCTCTGGAAAAGCGAAACATAGAGGCTGTTGTTACTCAGGCCGGGGATATGGGTTACAGTTATGCCGAACCCACTATTGAGGTGACGAGACCCGATGAAGAACCCGTGGTTTTTGGTTATGTGGACACAAAAAGGGCGGATGAGATTATTGAAAAATATATTAAACGCGGGGAGCTGGTGGATGGCATTTTGCCACAGAATTACAGGACAATTGATGAGGAATAATCAAAAACAGGAGGATTGATCATGGCAAACTATAAGATGCACTTGCTTGTTTGTGGTGGCACAGGATGTCGTGCCTCAGCAAGTGATTCCATTGGAGAGAGTCTGAAACAAAAACTTGAGGAGAACAACCTCCGGGAGGAGGTGCAGGTTATCATGACCGGTTGTTTCGGCTTCTGTGAACAAGGACCTATCGTTAAAATATTACCGGATAATACCTTTTACACACAGGTTAAACCTGAAGATAGTGAGGAAATTGTGCAGGAACACGTCATCAAGGGCCGACAGGTGGAGAGATTACTCTACAAGGATCCGGAAAAAGGCGAACCCATCCATGATGCCAGGAAGATGGATTTTTATAAGAAGCAGATCAGGATAGCCCTCAGAAATTGTGGATTCATTGATCCGGAAAACATTGATGAGTATATTGCCAGGGATGGATATTTTGCATTGGGCACTGTACTGAAGGATATGAGCCGGGAGGACGTGATCAGTGAAATCAAGGAATCCGGGTTAAGAGGCCGAGGAGGAGGAGGGTTCCCCGCCGGTTTGAAGTGGGATTTTGCCTATAAGAACGAGTCCGATCAGAAATACGTGGTTTGTAATGCCGATGAGGGCGATCCGGGGGCTTTCATGGACCGTTCCATACTTGAGGGCGATCCCCATGCTGTGCTTGAGGCCATGGCCATTTGCGGTTACGCCATTGGTGCCGATAAAGGTTTGATTTACATAAGGGCAGAGTATCCCTTAGCGATCAAGAGACTTAAAATTGCCATAGATCAGGCCAGGCAATACGGCTTGCTGGGAGAAGGTATTTTTAGTACCGATTTCAATTTCGATATACAGTTGCGATATGGAGCAGGAGCTTTTGTTTGCGGGGAGGAAACGGCTTTAATCCATTCCATGGAAGGAGACAGGGGCGAACCTACCTTTAAACCCCCTTTTCCGGCGGAATCAGGCTATCTTGGAAAACCCACAAATGTAAATAATGTAGAGACTTACGCCAATGTTCCTGTGATCATCAATAAAGGAGCCGGATGGTATAGTAAGATTGGAACGGAAAAATCCAAAGGCACCAAAGTTTTTGCACTGGCCGGAAAGGTTAATAATGTTGGACTTATTGAAGTGCCAATGGGTACAACGCTCAGGGAAGTGATCTTTGAGATTGGCGGAGGCATTAAAGAAGGAAAGAAGTTTAAGGCAGTACAGACCGGCGGTCCGTCAGGAGGATGTTTGACGGAAGATCACCTGGATACACCCATTGATTTTGATAACCTGCTGGCTGCAGGATCCATTATGGGTTCGGGGGGTATGGTTGTTATGGATGAAGACGACTGTATGGTATCGGTGGCCAAATTCTTCCTGGAATTCACAGTGGAGGAATCCTGCGGCAAGTGTTCCCCCTGCCGGATTGGAAATAAACGGATGCATGAGTTGCTAGAACGGATCACCCAAGGAAAAGCCGAGAAAAAGGATCTTCAGCGCCTTAAGAACATGAGCCATGTGATTGCCGATACTTCTCTTTGCGGATTGGGCCAGACCGCACCAAGTCCGGTACTTTCTACCCTGCAGAATTTCTGGGATGAATATGTAGCTCATGTAGAGGACCAGCGTTGTCCAGCCGGAGCATGCAAAGAACTCATGCGTTACGAGATTATTCCCGAAAACTGTGTGGGTTGTACCGCATGTGCCCGTAAATGTCCGGTGGGAGCAATAACCGGTGAAAGGAAACAGGTGCATTATATCGACCAGGAGAAGTGTATAAAATGCGGTGCGTGTGTGGAAGCTTGTAAATTTGATGCGGTAATAATAAAATAAGGATATAACAATGGAACAAGTTCAGTTAACCATAGATGATAAGCAGGTGGAGGTTCCCCAAGGAACGACCATCTATAAGGCAGCCAAACAGGTTGGGATTGATATCCCTGTGTTATGCTACATGAATCTCGAAGACATTGGCGTAGAGAACAAGCCGGGAGGTTGCCGGGTGTGTAGTGTAGAGGTGGAAGGCAGGAAGAATCTTGCCCCTGCCTGCGCAACGGAGGTTTTCGATGGAATGGTGGTAAAAACCCATACCATGAGGGTAATCAATGCCCGGAGAACCGTTGTGGAATTTATCCTTTCCGATCATCCCAAAGATTGTTTGACCTGCAAGAAATCAGGCAACTGCGAATTACAGGATCTGGCAATCAGGCTGGGAATTCGTGAGATACCCGGACAGGAATACGCGGAGATGTCAACCTACAAAACCGATTATTCACCTTCTATTGTAAGGGAGCTGGACAAATGCATTATGTGCAGAAGGTGTGAAAAAATGTGCAATGATTTCCAAACTGTTGGTGCTTTGTATGCTTTTAACAGAGGGTTTAATGCAGCGGTGGCACCGGCCTTTGAAATGGACCTGCAGTATTCTCCATGCACCTATTGCGGCCAGTGTGTGGCAGTTTGCCCTACCGGGGCATTGACTGAAGTGGATCATTCCCGTGATTTGATCGATGCCATTTCCGATCCCAACACAACGGTGATCGCACAGACGGCACCTGCTGTACGTGCAGCTTTGGGCGAGGAATTCGGATATGAGCCCGGCACCCTCGTTACCGGAAAGATGGTTTCTGCATTACGCAGGCTTGGATTTGATTATATTTTTGATACCGATTTTGCGGCAGATCTGACTATCGTAGAGGAGGGCACAGAATTGCTTGACCGGCTTTCCAAATATCTGGAGGGAGACAAAGAGGTGAAACTGCCCATGCTGACATCCTGTTGCCCCGCATGGGTTCGTTTTATTGAGCATCATTTCCCTGAGATGAAGGATGTACCTTCATCGGCACGTTCTCCTCAACAGATGTTCGGTTCGGTTGCAAAAACTTATTTTGCGGAACAAATTAATAAGAAAAGGGAAGATGTAGTGGTGGTATCCATTATGCCTTGCCTTGCAAAGAAGTATGAAAGCCAGCGGGAAGAGTTTAAGGTGGAGGACAATCCGGATGTAGATTTTTCTGTTACTACACGTGAGCTGGCCCATCTGATAAAAGAGGCGAATTTCCATCTGAAAGATATGGAAGACGAAGATTTTGACCGGCCTATGGGTGAATCTACCGGTGCAGGCGTTATGTTCGGGACTACCGGCGGCGTGATTGAGGCGGCTACCCGGACCGCTTATGAAATGTATACGGGCAATAGCCTGGATGAACATATTGTGTTTGAGCAATTACGGGGATTTGAAGCCATTCGGAAAGCTACCGTGGATTTTAACGGCACACAAATCAATATTGGTATAGCCCATGGATTGGGTAATGCAAGGAAGCTTCTTGAAGATATAAAAGAAGGAAAGTCGGAATTTCATGCCATTGAAATCATGGCTTGCCCGGGTGGATGTATAGGTGGAGGAGGACAACCCTTACATCACAACGATACAAGCATTCTTAAAGCCAGACAGCAGGCAATATATCGGGAGGATGAAAACAAACCGATCAGAAAATCTCATGAGAACCCGGAAATAAAGAAGCTGTATGAGGAATATCTTGGCAAACCCATGGGGGAAAAGGCTCACCATTTGTTACATACCCGGTATTTCGATTTGAGCCGGAAAATTGAAATCGAATGATTTATTCATTTAAAATCAGGAGGAATAACTCATGTCCAGAATAAAAGTAAAGTTAAAAGAACAGGATCTGAATAAAATACAGGATATTTGCAAGGCTCATGGCAACGAGCCGGGGGAACTGATCAACGTCTTACAGCAGACACAGGAGCATTTTGGTTATCTTCCTGCTGAAGTACAGGAAGCAGTGGCCAATGAATTGGGGTTATCCGTGGCAAAGGTTTACGGGGTGGTTACGTTTTACTCATTTTTTACCATGATCCCCCAGGGGGAGTATCCCATTTCCATTTGTACGGGTACTGCATGTTATGTAAGAGGAGCGGATAATGTTCTTCAGGAATTCAAAAGGCAATTGGGAATAGAAGTTGGAGAAACTACTGGTGACGGCAAATTTAGCTTGAATTGTCTGCGCTGTGTTGGAGCGTGTGGGCTGGCACCTGTTGTGCTGGTAGGAGATAAGACCTACGGAAGGGTTGCACCGGACGGTGTGAACGATATCCTTTCCGAATACAAAGATAACAAAGAATAAATACTGAGTTTGGGTTAGGGGGTGTGACCGCTGAATGGCTTCAGTGGTTAGAAAAAGGGCCGCAGAATATTCTCTGTGGCCTTTTTTACTCTACTATCAGTTTTTTTGTATAAATATTTTCTTCGGATCTTATGCGAAGAAAATAGACTCCTGACTGGATTTCCGGGGTTGTAACGGTATGGTGTTCGTTTATTCCCATTTTGTGGAGCTTCTCGTTATACACTCTTTTTCCTCCTATACTGAAAATCTCCAATTGAATATCCCTGTATATTTTATTTTTGAAGATAATGCTAAAATGTCCTGATGAAGGATTGGGATAGACGTGAATTTCTCCATTGTCTGAAGCAGGTGCATCTACGCCTACAGCCGAACCCTTTATCTCTATGGTGAATTCTCCTTCCACTCCTCCGGCACTGCCATCCACCTGAAGCCAGTAGGTTCTGCCTTCATTGAGATTCTCTAAATCCATGATCGCCGCGGCATAGTCGTTTTCTTCGCCGAAGTAATCGTCGTTGGCGGCAAGCATTGTGAAGTTTCCGCTTAACATGTCACTGCATTCACTTGCGGGTTCGTACAGTGCAATCTGGGTATCCATATCACTGGTAATAAAGGACACCGTTCCGGTGTCTGAGGGCATGTTGAATTTAAACCACGCTGTATTATGTAGGCCCCCTTCATTACACCATTTCATTGGTTCTGTGCAGGAATTAGAGCCTGATGTGTCCGGCATGGGTTCATTGGGTTGTACGGTGGCATGCTTGTTGGTAAAAGTTCCGTTCATTCCCGGGGAAATTTCAATGGCATCACAGACATCGTCGTTTTCCGGCCCCAGGGAAAAAGCCACAAGTATGGAGTCGGAATCTGAACATTGACCGGAGCTTCCGGTTACAGTAAACTTAAGCGTATCTTCCGTATCGCCGTCATAGGTAACCCATGCTGTAGATCCTGAGGTGGACACCAGTCCTCCCTCATCTCTTCCTTCATCTGACCATACATATTGTTCAGCTTCTCCATTGACTCTGAGTTCTGCCGTATCGCCCACTGAGGTTTCTTTCTCCGGAGAATCAAAAAATATGTGCAGGTTCTCTGAAATAAAGAGATGATCCACTTTGCTTATGGAATCTTTTCCATTGCTTCCCTCTACCGTTAGACTGATGGTTTTGGTGCCTGGTGTACTGTAGGTAACTTTGTGCGGACCTGCACCTGTTGTTTCCGACGGTTCAGCTCCATCCCCAAAATACCAGTGATAGGAATTGATGTATCCTCCTGATTTGTTGGTAAACGTAACCGTTTCGGAGATGCAGTAAAAATTCCCGTCGGTACCGAATGAAGCGGTTGGATCCTTTTTTCGGGTATAAGCCCTGATGCAAAGGTCATATGGGTTCCCAACATCGGCTCCCAAAGCCCTCCATTCCTCTCCGTCCGGACTGAACCAATTGGTGCCTGATTCTTCGATTTCGGGATCGGCATAGTCTGAAAAGCTGGTTTCTACCGGTAGCGGATATTCATATCCGTTCATATCGTATTTGACCTTAACATAGAATTCGCCCGTAATATCGGCCTTTATATCAAAAGTGTAATACCCCGGATAAAGTATCTCCCTATCCACTATGGAATCAACCGGGTTTAAGGGTTGATTGTTTTCACTGTCAAAATCCTGGTAGATGGTAATGTCAATCATACTCCCGTAGTTATTGATATAGGTTCCCACTTTTTTGACGGTTTCATCCGTTTGCGCCTCGAACCGGGTCAAACCGTAAAGCACATCCCGGTCGCGATAACTTAAAGAGGTTACCATGCCCAGCTTGTCGTAATAATGCAGGGAATCAATGCGTGCATTGTCCCACTTGATTGGATAGAAAGCATTGCTTGTAAGGACTTTACTGTCTTTGTAGGCAAGGTAAAAGTATCCGTTATTATTCTGATCTTTTCCCCAACTGTTTTTGATAATCCAAGCCCCTTGGGTATCCGGAGCTCCCTCGATGTTTTCGACCACCTTGTTATCATCCCACCCGACAATAAGAATCCCGTGGTTGGTTGCTGCATCCCCGTCGTAATACCACGTATCATCATTAAAATTGTAATATTCCAACTGATCACCGGCATACATGGAAGTGGCGACTGCCCCATATTTCCTGATGATTCGCTTCACCTCGTCGATATCATTGGGTAAGTAACGGGCTTCAGGAACTAAGTTTACCGGCGGTTCATAATCTGTACATTCTGAATTTTCAGTTAGCTCGTCGTATGGATCAAGCGTTTCATCTATTGGTCCGTCAAAACGGTTCAAATAGGCAGTGGCCATATATAAATTGCCTCCGTCCGAAGGACCCCATTCGTATCCGCTGCAGGTGACCATATTTTTTTCCGAAAGATCGTATGCGGTGCCTTCCAGCATCTTCCACCTCGATTCAATGGCTCCGAGTGAACTGAAAGCCCAGCAGGTGCCAAACTCTTCCTGGTTTTTAACGGAGGTAACATAGCCTTCATCCCTCAAATCATAGGAGGCGGGTAGCTGTTGGCTCGCTTTCAGGGTTTTGTTCTGCTTATGAAAATTTTGAAAACTAACCTTATAAGGAGGAGGAACGTAACCGTTCTTTTTAATTTCCGGTTGGGCCTTTAATTTTGCTGATTCACGGTATTCTTTAAATTCGGGGTTTAAGGGAGCCTGTTCCAGTTGCTCCTGGCCCAGTCCAATTGTATGAATTGAAGCCGCAGCAACAAGGAAGAGGTAAAAGTACTTCATAAACGAAGATTTTAATTAGAAAGAAATGTTTTCAAGATTCACCCATTTTATTTTGGAGCCAAAAATGTTAATTTTGACTTTCGATAGAAATACTCATTCACAAAATGGCTGCAATATATGAAAAATACCCAATTTTTAACCAGCATCGGTATATTTTTATTGATTTTAAATCGTTGAACCTTTAAAATAAATTAACTGTGCAAAAATTAGGAATCTTAATCATTTTAACCGGAATCATTATGGGAGCATGTACTCAAAAACAAGAGAAGGACTCTTTGAAAGGCAACCCCTTTTTGTCAGAGTATCAAACTCAGTTTAAAGTGCCCCCTTTTGATGAGATCAAGCCGAAGCACTATAAGCCTGCTTTTGAAAGGGCTATGGAAAAGCATGATGAGGAAATTCAGGAAATAACCGGTAACCCGGAAGCCGCCACTTTTGAAAATACCATTGAAGCAATGGTTTACAGTGGTAATTTGCTTGAAAAAGTATCCTATGTTTTTTATGGCTTAAACAGCGCCAATACAAGCGATACCCTGCAGGAAATAGCCAAAGATGTTTCCCCGAAACTTTCTTCCCACAGGGATGAGATTATGCTTAATCCTAAGCTCTTTCAAAGGGTAAAAAACGTGTATGAAAAGAGGGATCAATTAGATCTGAATCAGGAACAGTCCTATTTACTTGAGCATCTTTATAAGGATTTTGTTCGAAGCGGAGCCAATTTACCTGAAGATGAAAAACAACAACTGAAGGAAATTAATAAAGAGCTTTCATCGCTAACGCTCGAATTTGAACAAAATGAACTGAAAGAGACCAACGATTTTAAGCTGGTTATTGAAAAAAAGGAGAATCTTGCCGGTTTGCCGGAATCCGTTATCCAAACCGCGGCAGAGACAGCTGCCGAGGAAGGCCACGAAGGAAAATGGGTGTTCACAACCCATAAACCCAGTATGCTTCCCTTTCTTACTTACGCAGAGAACCGCGATCTGAGGGAGAAATTGTATAAGGCCTATCTAAACAGGTGTAACAACGACAATCAGTACGATAACAAGGAGAATCTCTCGAAAATCGTAAAACTCCGTGTGAAGAAGGCCCACTTACTTGGATACGATACGTACGCCGATTACCGGCTTGAAACAAGAATGGCAAAGCACCCGGGAAATGTAATGGATCTGTTGAATAAATTATGGGATGCTGCTCTTCCGGTTGCTAAGAAAGAAAGGGAACAGATGCAGAAGATTATTGATCAGGAAGGAAAAGACTTCAAGCTGAAAAGCTGGGACTGGTGGTATTATGCTGAAAAATTGCGTAAACAGAAATACAATCTGGACGACAGTGAATTAAGACCTTATTTTAAGCTCGACAACGTTCGCCAGGGAGCATTTGATGTGGCCACCCAATTATATGGCATAACTTTCCAGGAACTAAAGGGTATTCCCAAGCCCCACTCCGATGCGCGGGCATGGGAAGTGAAAGAATCCAACGGCTCTCATCTGGGCGTGCTTTATATGGATTTTCATCCCCGTGCCAGTAAGAATGGAGGTGCCTGGTGTGGTAGTTATCGAAGTCATTATGAAACCCGGGATGGAAAGGAAATTCATCCCATTAAGACCATTGTCACGAATTTTACCACTCCTACGGAAAACAAACCGGCCCTTTTGAGTTTGGACGAGGTGGAAACCTTGTTCCATGAGTTTGGCCATGCCCTTGACGGGTTGTTTGCAGAGAATGCCTATCCGGAAACATTCGTGGCCCGTGATTTTGTTGAATTGCCCTCACAGATTATGGAACACTGGGCCACCCATCCCAAAGTGCTTAAAGATTATGCCAAACATTATGAAACCGGGGAGACCATTCCCGATGAGCTGATTGGCAAGATCGAGAAGAGTCAATATTTTAACCAGGGTTTTGCCAATGTAGAATATCTTGCTGCTTCTATGCTTGATATGGCTTATCATACACTTTCCGAGCCCAGGGATCTGCAAGTTATGGAATTCGAGAAAAATTACCTGGATTCCATCGGTTTGATTGAAGAAATTGAACCCCGCTACCACAGTACTTATTTCAGTCATATTACGGGAGGCTATGATGCCGGTTATTACAGTTATATCTGGTCTGCTGTATTGGATAACGACGCTTTCCAAGCCTTTGAAGAGAAGGGAATCTATGATCAGCAAACCGCAAAAGCATTCCGTAAGTTGCTGGCCAAGAACGGTACAGCCGATCCCATGGAATTGTTCGTGGAATTCCGTGGCCGTGAACCGGAAATTGATGCTTTGCTGAAGAACAGAGGACTAAAATAAAAATTTGGCCCGATGGCGGTAAGCCAAACCTTAATTTTGCAGAATGATCAATATGTTTCCTTAATCACCCATAACGATCAAACAGTTCTGGGAAAATATCTGGGTTTGGGATTGTTGATGGAACAGGATAATTTCATTGCTGCCGGAACGGCTCCATTGGCTTCTGAAGAAGCTACCGGCATCGTGGATTCTTATTTTGCCATAATGGAGTTATCCGAGCAAGAGATTACTTATCATTTTTATGCAGGCTGGGAGGAATCAGCGCAAAAATTTGCAGAGGAAGAAAGGTTTGTAAATTATGTGGATCATCAGGCTCAGAAATTCACCATACCCATTGAAGTGGTGAAGTAAAAGAAATTTGTTTGCCGCTAAAGCTGCGGTAAGAATAATGCAGGATAGAAAAGAGGGGGAGGCTTCCCCCTCTTTTCTTATGGGAACTTATTTTGCAAAGCGCGGGTTGCGGCATGTAACCAACAAAAAAACCGATTTATAGTGTTAGATGGAAATATGAATTTACTCAAAGTAGAAGCCGCTTTTCATTCGTTCCGGCACTTTATCCCTGAGATAAGAGAATTTCATCCTTCCTGATTCTCCGGTTATATAAAGGATTTATCTGCCTCTTGGGGGATAAGTTAATGCAGTATGTTCTGAAGCAAAATACATTTTGTTTTTTTTACCTTCGAATTTGTAGGTCTCTGTCTTTTCTCTGCTATCGGAGAAAGCTTTTACCTCAAGAATATTTTCGCCTTCTTGAAGGGGAATCCTTGTATAGTGGATCGAGTAGGGAAGTGTTTGCCAGTTTCTGGTATCCGCTTTTTCGGTAAGGGTGTTTACAATGTTCACGATTGTCCCCAGATTTTTATCTTCTTTGTCGGCTAAAGCTTCCAAAGCTTTTTTGGTGGCTATTCTCAATATGGCATTCCCCAGTTCCCTTAGCATTCGGTCCCGCAGCGTCTTGAATGCAATTTCATTGATGTCCTGGGCCAGTTCAAAGGAATATTTTTGGTCCTGTGTAAAGATTGCTGCATCCTTATAAACGGGTTTCCTTTCTACGTATTTGGGCAAAGCCACCTTGAAAAACCGGAGCTCGGAAAAGGCTTCCTTTTCTTTGGTGCTTTTGTCTCCTATATAAATGGGGTAGGAAACATCCAGTTCCTTGCTCTGCATAATTACATAATTTTTTTTGGGACTGGGAAACTTTGTAAAACGGATATTCCATTCGTCTTTTACGCGGCCGAATCCGTTCAGCCAGAAAAAGATCACCTCACCGTTTTCTTTAGGCTGATATTCATAATCCATATTGAAAAGTTTC
>JAIPAF010000072.1 GCA_021740225.1 Bacteroidales bacterium
GCTTCTGATCTGATGATGTCTTCCCGTCTGAGGTCTGACTTCCAGCAAATGATATCGATCGGAAGAAGCCAGAATTTTATAGGTGAGTATGGCTTGTTTGGAATTTTCCCGGGGCTGAACAAAAGCAAAGGATTTATTTTTTTGTTGGTTTCTTACAAGATAATGTTTTAAATATCCATTGGACAATTCAGGAGCATCCTTTACGATAGCCCAATAGATCTTTTCTACTTCTTTCTCCTTGAACAGCCGATTAATTCTTGATAAAGCTTTACCGGTTTTGGCAAAAAGCACAACTCCACTCACCGGTCTGTCCAATCGATGGGTTACCCCTAAAAAAACATTGCCGGGTTTGTTGTACTTATCTTTTAAATACCGTTTAACCCGTTGATCAAGCGATTCGTCACCGGTACTATCACCCTGAACCAGGTCTGAATTGTGTTTGTTCACTGCTATAAGATGATTGTCCTCATACAGGACTTCCATAAGACTTGTTTTCTAATACTGTTCATTCTCGTTTGGAAAATCTTCATTTTTAACGTCCTGAATATAACTCTGCACTGAGCCCAGTATCTCTTCATACAAATTGTGATAACGACGTAAAAACCGGGGGGAGAAATCCTGAGTGATGCCCAGCATATCATGCAGAACCAAAACCTGGCCATCCACATATTTTCCGGCTCCTATACCAATAACAGGAATTGTCAATTCTTCAGCAATTCTGCCTGCAAGTTTGGCGGGAACTTTTTCCAAAACCAGTACACAACAACCGGCCTTCTCAAGAAGGTGGGCATCTTCAATAAGCTTATTGGCTTCATCATCTTCTGTCGCCCTGACTACATATGTTCCGAATTTATGAATGGACTGCGGAGTTAAGCCCAGGTGGCCCATAACCGGAATACCAGCCGAAAGAATACGTTTAACAGACTCTTCTACTTCACTTCCACCCTCAATCTTGACAGCATGTCCACCCGTCTCTTTCATTATACGGATTGCTGACATTAATGCTTCTTTAGAATTTCCCTGGTATGAACCAAACGGTAGATCAATAGCTACAAAAGCTCTTTTCACAGCCTTTACAACAGATTTTGCATGGTAAATCATCTCATCCAGGGTAATCGGGAGGGTGGTTTCATTACCGGCCATCACATTAGATGCGGAGTCCCCCACAAGGATTACATCAATTTCAGCTGTATCCAGAATACGGGCCATAGAATAATCATATGCAGTAAGCATCGAAATCTTCTCTTTCCTGAGTTTCATTTCATGCAATACATGGGTGGTTACTTTTTTAACCTTTTTTGTCGACGACATAATGTATGAATTTTGATTCAATTCTTTCGACAAATCTACAAATAAAACCTAGCGAACATAAGAATATTTCCATTCATGTTATGACAGTTTGTCACTGATTCATATAAATAATTTTATTTTACTTAATGGCAGTTGTTTACACAAAGTAACCAAAGATCAAAAAAATATGGCACAATCATTGAACAACCCATCTACGGAAAATAAAAAGTTGAATCAAAAATAAATAGAAAAAAATGGGTAAAATTATAGGAATAGACTTAGGAACTACTAACTCATGTGTCGCTGTAATGGAGGGCAACGATCCCGTTGTTATTCCTAACAGTGAGGGAAAAAGAACTACACCCTCCATGGTAGCATTTGTTGAAAACGGTGAAAGAAAAATTGGGGATCCAGCCAAAAGGCAAGCCATAACGAATTCACAAAATACCGTTTCTTCCATTAAGCGATTCATGGGGAATAGTTTTGATGAACTGCAGAAAGAAGTTAACCGGGTATCTTACGAAGTAGTAAAGGGTGACAACAACATGCCCCGGATCAAAATTGAAGATAGAAAATATACACCTCAGGAATTATCGGCCATGGTGGTTCAAAAAATGAAAAAAACTGCCGAGGATTATCTGGGGCAAGAGGTAACTGAAGCTGTCATCACGGTACCCGCTTACTTCAATGACTCCCAAAGACAAGCAACCAAAGAAGCCGGAGAGATTGCCGGACTTGAAGTAAAGCGTATCATTAATGAACCAACGGCTGCTTCACTCGCATATGGTCTTGATAAGCAGGATCAAGACATGAGAGTAGCCGTATTTGATCTTGGTGGCGGTACTTTTGATATTTCCATTCTTGAATTGGGCGAAGGTGTTTTTGAAGTAAAATCCACTTACGGAGATACTCACCTGGGAGGCGACGATTTCGACCAGGTAATCATTGACTGGCTTGCTGAAGAATTTAAAAAAGATGAAGGAGTGGATCTGAAACAAGATCCGATGGCCGTGCAACGATTGAAGGAAGCTGCTGAAAAGGCAAAAATTGAATTGTCCAGCGCTACAACTACTGAAATCAATCTGCCTTACATCATGCCGGTTGAAGGGGTGCCCAAACACCTGGTGAAAAAACTTTCGAGATCCAAATTTGAGCAACTGGTAGATCATTTGATACAAAGAACCGTTGATCCTTGTAAGAAGGCATTGAGCGATGCCGGTTATGAGGCCAAAGACATCAATCAGGTTCTTCTGGTAGGTGGTTCAACACGCATTCCGGCCATCCAACAAACCGTTGAAAATATCTTCGGCAAAAAACCCTCGAAAGGGGTTAACCCGGATGAAGTTGTGGCCCTTGGTGCAGCCATCCAAGGCGGTGTATTGGGTGGAGATGTAAAAGATGTACTTCTGCTCGATGTAACTCCGCTTTCATTAGGTATTGAAACCATGGGTGGTGTATTCACCAAGCTGATTGAAGCCAATACTACCATTCCTACAAGAAAATCTGAAATCTTTACCACAGCTGCGGATAACCAGTCATCGGTTGAAATCCATGTCTTGCAAGGAGAAAGACCCATGGCTAAAGATAATAAATCCATTGGTCGATTCCACCTGGATGGTATTCCACCGGCACCAAGAGGTGTACCGCAAATTGAAGTAACTTTCGATATCGATGCCAACGGAATATTAAACGTTTCCGCCAAAGATAAATCCACCGGCAAAGAACAAAGCATCAGGATCGAAGCTTCCTCAGGATTAAGCGAGGAAGAAATAAACAAAATGAAAGAAGAAGCCAAGCAACACGAAGAAGAAGACAAGCAGAGAAAAGAACAGGTGGAGAAGCTTAACAAGGCAGATAGTCTGATCTTCCAGACCGAAAAACAACTGAATGAATTCGGCGACAAAATATCCGAAGACAAGAAAAAGCCGATTCAGGATGCACTTGAAAAGCTGAAAGAAGCTCAAAAAAATGAAAAATATGATGAGCTCCATCAGCGGATGGAAGATCTAAACAATGCATGGCAAGCAGCTTCTCAGGAAATGTACAACGCACAGCAGCAAGCTTCCGGTGGTCAGCAAACTACAGGTGGCCAGCAAGAGTCAGGACAACAACAAGGTTCTTCTTCAGGCAAAAATGATAATGATGACGGGGAAGTAACCGATGTAGATTTTGAAGAGGTTAAATAAACAATAATATCTCTTTATGAATAAAAGGCTGTCTTCGGCGAAGACAGCCTTTTATTTTTTCCAGGCAATAAACATTTTCATCCAATGTTTTTTAATTTTGGAAAGAAAATTTTCATCCCTTATGGTAAGAATAAAGCTGTGGTTCATTTTGTTTCTTTTGGTCAGTACCAATGGTTTGTCTCAGAACAATCAAGACATAAACCAATTTGACGAAACAGGCAAAAAACACGGTGTATGGATAAAAAAATATTCCAACGGACAAATCAAGTATAAAGGGAGGTTCAACCATGGCGATCCCACCGGAGAATTTAAAAGATATTTTCCCAATGGGAATCTAATGGCCATAATGCAACATCGTTCGGGCGAAGAGGTTTATTCCACGCTTTTCAATAAAAAAGGAAAGAAAAGAGCTGAGGGCAAATACATCAATAAAAAAAAGGACAGTACGTGGGTCTATTACGATCCTGAAGGAAATATTATTCTCAGGGAAGAATTCGATATGGGAAAAAGGAATGGCCTATCGGTCAGGTTCTATCCCAATGGGGATACCTCCCAAATTGTCACTTTTCGTGGTGGAATAAAACACGGCATCTTCAAACAATTCTTTCCAAATGGCAATTTAAAGCTTCTTGCACGATATCAAAACAACAAACTGGATGGACATGTAACCATTTTTTCTCCGAGAGGCTATAAAGAGATAGAAGGCCTCTACCGGGATAACCTGAGACAAGGAAAATGGGTTTATTATAAAAACGCTGCCGACGACACTGTCCGGGTATTAGAATATAAAAACGGAGAACCTTTAAATAAAGATTCTCTTGAAGTAAAGGAGACGCGGGAAATTAACAGGCTGGAAAGCAACGAGGGTAAATTCGGTGATCCCAGGGATGAATTGATACCCCCACGTAGAAAAAAACGCAGATGAAACCCGCATGCACAAACCTTCACAACAAGAATTCCATGGGGATAAATCTAAAATGCTCAGATTTTGCAGCTATATTATGTTGAGAACAAAATTTCGATAAACTTTTATGCTCATGAAGAAAAATCTTTGGATACTGTTTATGCTGCTTTTGACAACAATTCCCTTATCATATGCACAAAGTTCCAGGTATCTTATTGAATTTACAGACAAAGACACCACGAATAATCCTTTCAGCCTCAGCGAACCGGAGGAATTCCTGTCCGAAAGAGCGATTGACAGAAGAGAGCGTTACGAGATCCCCATGACGCTTTCCGATCTTCCCCTTTCCCCGAGATATATCGACAGCATCAAACCCTTTATCACTACAATACAGAACAAGTCAAAATGGATGAATTCCCTGGTTGCTGAAATGAACCCAGCCTCACTAGATTCCATTCATGCTTTCCAATTTGTAAAAAATTCTAAATTTCTGGCCCCCGCCATACCTACTCCTTCAAAAGCAAATCACAAAGGCATCCAGGAAAATTACATACCCGAACTCAAATCTGAAAATACGGACTCCGATTCAACCTTCTATGGATATTCATGGGAACCAATCAGTATGTTAAACGGTCATCTCCTTCATGACAATAACTATGAGGGAGCAAATATAGTAATAGCCGTGCTGGATGCAGGTTTCAGGAACGTTAACAAACTGCCTGTTTTTAGCCATCTATGGGAAGACAATCAGATACTCGGTGTTCGGGATTTTGAAGAAAATGATCAACAGGTATTTGATACCCACAACCATGGTACAATGGTACTTTCCTTAATGGCCGGGTATATTCCGGAACTATTCATAGGTACCGCTCCCAAGGCCGATTATTGGCTATTAAGAACTGAGGTCGGGGGATCGGAATACCTTGTTGAAGAGTACAACTGGATTGCTGCCGCTGAGTTTGCCGACAGCGCAGGGGCAGACATCATCAACTCATCTTTGGGATATACTACCTTCGATGATTCCACACAAAATCATACCTTTCAGGATCTAAACGGTAATACAACGCCCATCTCGCAAGCTGCTACCATGGCTGCCCGCAAAGGGATGCTGGTAGTATCCAGTGCCGGTAACCAGGGAAATGATAACTGGCAGTATATTTCAGCCCCTGCCGATGCCGACAGCATCATTACCGTGGGTTCGGTAGATCCGAACCGAAATTATGCCTTTTTCAGCTCTACCGGTCCTACTTCCGATGGCAGGATAAAACCGGAATTAGCAGCCCAGGGAGTAGGCAATGTGGTTCAAAATGTGGATAGTTCCTTTGTTACAACAAACGGCACCTCTTTTTCGGCCCCCATCATTTCAGGTCTGGCGGCATGCCTGTGGCAAAAATTTCCTGACCTCAACAACATGGAAGTAATAGAAAAACTCATTAAAAGCGCAGATCAATACACAAACCCCGATTCGCTCCTTGGATACGGCATACCCAATTTCTCCAGAGCAGGCAATATAAAGATTGAAGATTTGAATAAATCCTCAATGCAACTATTTCCCAATCCCTTTAAGAACCATTTTTATATAAGTATACCCGATGTGAACATTGACAAAGCACCCATCTACCTGGAAATCTTCGACCTGTTGGGTAGAAAAATCTATAGCCGGGAATTTTCAAAATCAATGGCCGGAAAGCGTACCCGTATAAATGCTTTATCTGACAATCCCGCCGGTATCTATTTCATTAAACTAACCTTAACAACTGATTTCGTGATCAAACAAAAAATAGTTAAATACTAAACGGGATATTATGGATAATAAACTGACTTTACTTGAATTAAACCAAAGAATCAAAGAAACCCTCAACCGTGAATTTCAAAGCACTTATTGGGTCATTGCAGAGATAAGTGAACTTAAAATAAACAGAAAAGGCCATTGTTATCTCGATCTGGTGGAAAAAGACGAACTTGGGGATAGAATTGTGGCTAAAGCCAAAGGAATCGTATGGTCTTACACTTTCCGAATGCTTAAGCCCTATTTTGAAACAACCACCGGCCGGGAATTCAAGCAAGGATTAAAGATCATGGTCAATGTTTCTGTCGAATTTCATGAATTGTACGGATATTCCCTCTATATTCACGATATTGAACCCAGCTATACCTTGGGCGAAATAGCCCGGCGGAGGCTTGAAGTAATAAAAAAACTTGAAGATGAAGGAATCATAGAAATGAACAAGCAACTACCATTATCTCAAGTCCCTCAAAAGATTGCTGTTATATCCTCAAAAACCGCTGCCGGCTACCGGGATTTTATTGAACAACTCAACAACAATCCTTACGGATATATATTCTATTCAAAGCTATTCCCTGCCTATATGCAGGGAGATGAAGCCGAAGACTCAATAATAAAGGCTCTGGAAAAAATTTACCAATATGAAGACCTGTTCGATGCTGTAGCCATTATCAGAGGGGGCGGTGCCCATGCTGATCTGGGCTGTTTCGATCAATATCATCTGGCCGCCAATGTAGCTCAGTTTCCTCTACCTGTCATTACGGGGATAGGACACGAAAAGGATGAATCAGTAGTTGATATGACAGCCCATACAAAAATGAAAACCCCTACCGCTGTAGCCGATTTTTTTGTATCAAAGGCTTATGAATATGAAGAAAAATTGTTGGGTTTAAGAGACGTAGTGGTGGAAAGAACAAACCAGTATATCAATCTCGAAAATCAAAAACTCCGGAATCTTTACAGCCAAATTTATCCCAATGTAAAAAGCATTCTGGAAAAATCAAGAAATATCCTGGAAATCAGAAAAGAAAAATTTCTTCATATCCATCGAAATTTCCTAAACAAAAAACAACAAAACCTTACAGCTTATTCCAAGAAGCTTGTCAGCTCATATGAATTATCTTTCCAAAAAAACTTCCATGAACTAAAAAATTACGAACGAAATATCGGAAACCTCGTAAGAAACTATATGAAATCACAAAAGAAACATATGGAAAACCTGGCAAAAGCAAAAGAATACCTGGATCCGAAAAATGTTTTAAAAAGAGGTTTTAGTATTACCCAAAAGGACAATCAAACGGTAAAATCAAGCAGACAGGTGAAAAAGGGAGATACCATTAAAACCTGTCTTTATGAAGGGAAGCTGGTAAGTCAGATTGATTATACAGAAAAAGAGGAAAATATAATTACAGGTAAAAAATAAAAAAAGACATATCTATGGCTAAAGAAAAACAACAACTAAAATATGGCGACGCCATTGAAGAAATAGAAAAAATTCTGAAACAAATAGAGAACGAAGAATTGGATGTAGATGATCTCACATCCAAAGTAAAAAGAGTATCCGAATTGCTGTCGCTCTGCAAAAAAAAGCTTCGGACCACAGAAGAGGAAGTGGAAAATATCCTCAAGGACATCGAAGCGGAATGAATACTTAACGGATATTCCCAGAAATAAAAAAGGGAGATGGTAATCCCATTATCCGGGTGACACCTACCTTTTAAAAACCCCAACTACCAAAATGGAAAGCGCTGAAAACCGGTTGGTGTATTATCCGATCGCTGTTTCTCTTCAATAATAAGGTTTTCCTTAATAAAGTTTGCGATATCCATTGAAGGTACTGCGTAACCAACCCCCATATCCGCAATTCTGTAGATCTCCTTAGTTATATATTTAATCTGATTTTGGTTGGCGATTAGAACCTGCATAAGATCAATGTCTTCTAAATTGTATTTTCCCTGATATTTTTTCAGCAAATTGATGTTGCTGTTCATAATGTGCTTTAACTTCCTGTAGGATTGAGACATTTCAGTTATTTTGTGACTGATTACCCCAATGATGCTGCCAGTTTCAGCGTTAATCAATGGACTTCCCGCATTCCCCGTCTTAATGGAAGAATCAATCTGAATATACTTATAGCCTTCCTCACTATAATAGAAAGAGGATATGATGCCCTGTTTTATGGAAAGGTTTTCCTGATTCACCTGATATCCCAATGTAGCTATCAGCTGGCCCATCTCTATCTCCTCCTCTTCACCCAGAGAAAGTGGCGGAATTTCTTCAAACTCTTTAAAGTCGATGTTAATCACCACAAAACTCAGGGCTTTATCATTCAATCCCACGATGGTACGCTTATCCAGTTCGCATTTTTTCAATAATTTACTAGCAACAGTCGTATACCCGTCTTTATCCACAAACTTAATCTCCACCCTGTCAAAAGGAGATATTTTTCTGATACCAACATCGGTAATAAGAAAATTTCTTATCTTAAACCCTGTTAAAGTCAATATTTTAATATCAGAATCAGTGTAAAAATTCAGTTGAGCTACAGATTGAGAACAGTTATACCATATATTCCTATACATAATTCCGGAACGGTTTAATTTTAAAAAGGTAAAACCTTTTTATAAAAGCATCCTCTGGTTTAAATACATCAAATTGAAAATTTTGAGATAAAATTATTTCTTTTCATCACCATTTCAAAATCAATTTTTTTACCGTAGGGATTTTTTGTATAACCGTATAAAATTTTACAATGAACGGTAAAGAAAGTGCTTGAGAACTGTCATCAATTACAGCAGCTTCAGCTGCAAACAAATTTCTCTTAACCTGATGATAAGTGCCATGTTC
>JAIPAF010000073.1 GCA_021740225.1 Bacteroidales bacterium
CAATTCATGTTTCCCTTGAATGGATAAAGGGTAATTAAAAAGAAAATCATATTTCCCTCTGCCACCGGAATCTTTTAATGTATGCCCTATCCTAAAAGGAATTCCCGCAATTAAATGCAATTGAATATTCTCTTTACTTTGACCAAGAAAATTCATTATGGAAAAATCAAATTTTTCCTTTCGCATTTTATAATAGAAATTAATTTTTTTTAAAAATGAATAATTTCTTAAGTCTGCCAATATAATTCTCGGTTTTTGGAACTGATCATTTAATATTTCATAAATCACTTTTTTATTGGTCAAAATTACCAATTCTAAATCTGGTCTTCTAATCAATAAATTTTTAATAACCGGTAAAAATAATATACAATTTCCTATACCCATCTGGCAGAATATTATTCCTTTTTTAAAATCCAACGGGTTCAAATCCTGCTTATAATTTAAAAAAAATTTTGAAAGCATTTTTAAGAAAAAAGCATTAATCCGTTCACCCAATGTTAATTTTGCCATAATAACGATTTAAATAACAGACAAATTTATAAAATAATACCATGGATCTAATATGGATTTAAGCAAAGTCTATATCTTTTAGAAGATAAAATTTAAAAGCTTATCAAAATTTCAAAAATATACTTTTCCAGTGTCCAAAAAATGATAACTGATAATTGGAATTGATCACAAAAACAATTAACCTTCTAACTTCTTCCAATCCCCCTGATTTTTTTTACCTTTACTTTCTTTTTAATTTGTAAACCACGAAAAAGCCGGGAGACGAACCATGAAAATAGAACTTAAACAAGACGCCAGGTATGCCATGCTCGTTCCAACAAGCATGGGCACACGTATAACGCCCGAGGACGGTCAGCC
Source organism: Bacteroidales bacterium (assembly GCA_021740225.1). GTDB lineage: Bacteria > Bacteroidota > Bacteroidia > Bacteroidales > UBA12077 > JAGXLC01. The sequence continues at coordinate 868 of JAIPAF010000073.1, forward strand.
GGTGCATACCAGCACCACATTCAACATGCAGGCAACAAGCGCGGAAACCAATGTGGCAAGCGTTTCCTCATTTCTCGGATTGCCGGTTAAGGTACTAACCGCCTTCGTCAAGGGCAGCCCCCTTGCCCGGTTCATCAAAGACAATCTTGCAGGCAGACACATGGACTATGAAGCCAAAGAAGTAGACCCGGGAGGTCCCTGGGGCTACCGACACCAGATCAATGTGGCCGACAGCGGCTATGGTGTACGAGGACCCAGAGTCTATAACGACCGTGCCGGTGAGGTCGGACGCACCCTTAGCGCAGATGATTTTGACCTCGAACGGATCTTTGGCCGGGAAGGAGTTCAGATCATCCATATCTCCGGACTGGTGGGCGCCCTTTCTCCGGAAACCGGGAAGTTCTGCCTGGAGCTCGCCAAAACGGCAAAAAAACACGGTACAAAAATTTCTTTCGACCTCAACTACCGGGCTTCCTTCTGGAAAAACCGGGAGAAAGAGTTGGGCGACATCTTTACCGAAATAGCAGGCCTCTCTGATATCCTCGTAGGCAACGAAGAGGATTTTCAGCTCTGCCTGGGAATAAAAGGGCCGGAAGCCGGCGGAAAAGACATTGCCTCCAAGATAGATAACTTTAAGGAAATGATCGGCCAAGCCAAAAAAGAATATCCCAACGCTTCTGTATTTGCCAATACGCTGCGTGAGGTTGTGGATACCAACACCCATAAATGGGGCGCAATCATGTCCGCAGGCGATGACTGGCACGTGATAGAACCCCGGCAGATCACAGTTAAAGACCGTATTGGCGGAGGCGACGGCTTTGTAGGCGGATTGCTGTACGCCATCCTGAAAGGCTGGGAAACCGAAAAATGGGTACAGTTCGGCTGGGCCAACGGTGCCCTGGTTACCTCATTGCTGACCGATTATTCCCAACCGATCAATGAAGATCAGATCTGGGCCATTTGGGAAGGGAAGGCCAGGGTGAAAAGATAATATCAACCTGATTAATAGGTAATTAATGCGTTGATTATAAATTTCTTATTAAGTACCAAATCTCAAAGTACAAATAACAAACAAATTACAAATTTCAATTTAACAATAACCCAAACCCTTAAAAGGCGTAGGGTTTCGAATTTCGTAATTGATATTTGGTGCTTATTTGTAATTTGATATTTGATTATTGGAATTTTTAAAGTTTGTTGGGTAATTAGGTTCCGTTAGTTTTGCAGGGCTTTAACTTATGGAAGACCAACAAATTTTAATATTAAATACAGATATATGAAAACAGCAGATGCACTGAATCAGATTCTCAACCGCATTGACGGCAAAGGCTATAAGGCCTATAAAGATATACAGGGCAGTTACGATTTTGAAGAGGATGGCTTTATCCTTCATATCGATTATGTGCAGGGCGATCCTTTTGCCGCCCCCAGTAAAGCCCGGGTGATTCTGCCGCAGGATATTGCCCGGTTTCCTGACTATACTTATCACAACAAGAGCCGGGAGGTGGCCAACCGTGATTTCATTACCCGCCGGTTTTCCGATGCCATAAAAAAGCATTCCAAAGGAAGCCGGGGATCGGGCAAAAGCGGAAAAATATCCATTGACCTGCCCGGACAGGAAATACTGGAAAGAACTTCTGCCTTTATAAATGATGATGATGTGGAAATCCGTTTTACGGTTGGACTCCCGGCATTCGGCAGAAAAATTGCCGGCCGGGAAGCCAAAAATTTATTCTTCAATGAATTGCCGGATATCGTCAGGGATTCCCTGATTTACGAAAACCTGGATAAGCAGGCCCTTCAGAGACATATAGAAACCAATGAAGATGCCGATGCCGCAAGGGATATCCTACGGGATAACGGGCTGATCGCCTTCATAGCTGACCGCTCCATCCTCCCAAGAAAGAGTGGTATCGATCCGCGGCCCATGCCTGAAGATGAAGTAATCCCTTTTGAAAGCCCAGATTCCATGCGGTGGGAACTGGAACTTCCCAATTGCGGCACAATCACAGGAATGGGTATCCCTGAGGGCATTTCCCTTATTGTTGGAGGGGGTTTTCACGGAAAATCCACATTGCTGAATGCCGTTGAAGAAGGGATTTACAACCACATTCCCGGTGACGGAAGAGAATTTGTGGTAACCGACCCGGCTGCCATAAAAATCCGGTCGGAAGACGGAAGAAGGATCGAAAGGGTAGACATCTCCCCATTCATCAATAATCTGCCCCTGGGGAAATCCACCGAAGCATTCTCCTCCGATGATGCCAGCGGAAGCACTTCTCAGGCAGCAAACATCGTTGAGGCTATTGAAGTGAATGCCAGGGTCCTGCTGATTGACGAGGACACCTCGGCTACCAACTTTATGATACGTGACCAGCGTATGCAAAAACTGATCCACAAGAACGAAGAACCCATTACCCCGTTTATCGATAAAGTTAAACAAGCCTACCATGATCTGAAGGTTTCAACTATTCTGGTAATGGGTGGCTCAGGAGACTATTTCGACGTGGCTGATCATGTGATCGGCATGAACAATTACAAACCGGAAGAACTTACAGAACAAGCCAAACAGATCAACCGGGAGGTAGAAACAAAAAGGAGGGAAGAAGGGGGTGAACACTTCGGTAAAATCAATTCGCGACGTCCTTTAGCCAACAGCATCAGACCGGAAAAGGGTAAAAAAACGAAAAAAATCAAAACAAACAGCAAACATTCCATACAATTCGGTACCTACAACATTGACCTCAGTTCAGTGGAACAACTGGTAGATTCCAGCCAAACCACTGCCATTGGGGAAGCGCTGGTGTATGCAAAAAAGTATATGGATGGAAACCGCAATATGAATGAAATTCTTGATCAAATCTTCCGGGATATCCACGAAAAAGGCCTGACCATTATAGGAAATCCCAAAAGTGGAAATTATGCCTGGTTTAGGCGGTTTGAACTGGCATGTGCGCTGAATCGTCTTCGATCACTAACAATACAACAATAAAAAAGGGTTGTTTGCCACAACCCTTTTCTTTTTATTTTATTCAATCCTCTTAATCACAATTCAGCTTATTATTAATCTTGTACTCCGCATTTTCTTTATATTTTCCGAAAGCAGCATTCCTATAAGCAGAACAAGCATTTGAGGTTTGACCAAGCTGTTCGTAATAAGATCCAAGAGAATAGTAATACTTTGCCAAGTCCTCTTCCGATTGGTTCCCTTTTAAAGCTTCTATCACCTTCTTCTCTCTCTCCACAGCATCCTCAAATTGTGATTCCTGGCTGTAGCATACCGCCAAATAATGATTTAACGTAGGACTTCCACCGTATTCCAGGGCTTTTTCCAAATTGGGTATGGCTTTGGCATAATTCTTATTCTTCAGGGATTTGGCCCCATTGTTATAAAAATACTTATAAGCAAGTTGTTGAGCGGTATTGACTACCTCATTTTCACCTGCCTTTTTTCCGATAGCCGTTGCTTCTTTTACCGCTTTTTCCATTGCATCGGGATTATCAAGCTGTCTGTACGCCTGGGCTTTTCGTATATATGCCCAACCGTAATCGGGGTCACCTTCTATGGCCTTGTTGAATAACTCAATGGCCTCCTCAAATTTTGATTCCGAAAGGTGATTCTTCCCTTTAGCATAATATACATCAGGAATGTTATTCTTGGCTTTATTCAGATAATCAGAAAGCTCATATTTTTCAGCCAGGTCTACCGTTTTATTATATCGTTCGAGTGCCTGGTCATATTTATTCTGTTTTAACAGCTCATTGCCATAATCCAGATTCGATTTGGTAACCTTCTTTTCTGCTGCGGTTTTGAGTTCACTTACGCCATCCTGATCACCTAACTGATTGCAAATCTGAATGCATTCCTCAAAGGCTGCAATGGCTTCCTCATAATTATTTGCACGTTTTTCCTGGTCACCTTTCTGAATTGCTTTTTTTGCATCGTTAAGAGTCTGTTCCTGAGCATTAGCCGGGGCAGCGACGGCCATCACAAAGAAGCCCAGTAATACAAGCGTTAATCGTTTAAAATTCGTATCCATGGCACAAAATTTTGGGTTTAGGATAAACAATTCTGAAATTCGGTATAAAAGTATAAATATCTATACAAAAATAAAACCAACCTTAAACCAAATTAATAAATTTTAACAAATATAAACATATTAATTACTCCATATGATACATTACCCTCCAAAAGACTTTTCCCTTAATTTATAAAATGTCCTGTCTTCAGTAAAAACAATATCGATAAGATTCAACACAACCATATTGATGAGAATTCTTTCCGCTTTAAAGGGAGAAATTCTGGCCATTCTTCTAAATTTGGAAAATGTAATGTAATCATTCTCCGATAGATAATTCAACAGTAATTTTTCTTCCCGTGCATAACGAACGAAGGTTCCCTTTGATTTTCTTTTCTGATCCCAAACTTTCAAAAGAATTTTGTTGGCAAGTAAGTTTTTATCTTTAACCCGAATATAAACTTTCCATTTGCCATTTTTATCTTTTGCATAATAGGTATTCTCCAGGCTTTTGGGGATGGTTATCTCCAGGATGGTTTTCCCGTAGATATTCCATGTTTCTGTGGAAAATTTTATCTCCGGCCGGCAATAAAGCATTGCAGCGGCTTCAACCATATAATATTCTTCATCTGTGACAACTCCCGATATGGTTCCGTTGTCTTTCACTCCTACAAGAAGCTTCCCCCCGTTGGTATTGGCAAAAGCCACGAGCGAACGTGCAATTTTCTTTGAATTGCCAATGGAGTGCTTAAAATCAAGAAACTCATTTTCACCCTCACGGATCAAATCAAAAATATAAGCGCTCATTGGATAAACCGGAGTTAATAAATTTCGTAAAATTCCGGGTATATAACGAAAAATTTTGTGATCAGAATATATAATAAATCAACCCATGGCATAAACCCCAAAACCAAACCCCATTACTCCTTCAATGCTTCAGCTCCTGACACTACTTCCAGGATTTCACTGGTAATTGATGCCTGACGTGCCTTATTATAAGTGAGCTGTAAATCTCTGATCATTTCCGTGGCATTATCGGTAGCTTTATGCATCGCAGTCATTCTGGCTCCGTGCTCTGCAGCTAATGACTCCAATAACGCCTCATAAAACTGTGTTCGCAATGTTTTCGGGATCAGCTCACGTATAATAAACTCTTTACTGGGCTCAAAAATAAAATTATACTGTTCTTCAGATTCTTCCCCATTTTCCCGATGCAGATCAACGGGTAAAAACTGATCCACCGTTAATAACTGCACTGCCGCATTTTTAAACTTATTATAAATGATCTCTATTTTATCAAACGCTCCATTAATATAAGAGTCCATTACCTGTTTGATGACGGGAAAAGCATTCTTAAATGACATATCTTCCAGAATATCGTTATTGTAGTCGTAAACCTGATATTCTTTGGATGTAAAAAAATCAGTCCCCTTTTTTCCTATGGTGAAATAAAAAAGATTACCGTTTTTATATTGCTCGGAATATTTAGATTGGGCCAGCTCGACACCTTTCTTTACAATATTGGAATTGAAAGCCCCGCACAAACCTTTATTAGAGGTTATCACCACCAGCAGAACTTTTTCTTCTTTACCATTGCGAAGATACCTGCTGGAAATTTCTTCACCTTCAAGACTCTTAACCAAACTGAAAAGTATCTCGTGTAATTTGCTATCATAAGGTCTGAGATTGATCACAGCATCCTGGGCCTTTTTCAGCTTGGAGGCGGCCACCATTTTCATAGCGTTTGTAATCTTACGGGTCGATTGGACTGAATTGATTCTCGTCCTTATTTCCTTCAGGTTGGCCATAATTGAACGAATTTAATATCAATACTGTTGATAATTCACGGCAACATCTTTAGCAGCCTGTTCCAGGGTTTGGGTGACTTCATCCGTAAGTTGTCCTTCCTTAAGCGTATTCAATACCTCCTGATGTTCAATCTCCATCTTCTCAAGGAATGCTTTCTCAAAATCCCTGACCTTATCCACGGGTATATCCCTAAGCAATCCCTTGGTACCGCAATAAATAACAGCAATTTGCTTTTCCACCGGCATAGGTTTATATTGCCCTTGTTTCAGCAGCTCCACGTTTCTTTCTCCTTTATTAAGAACCTCCCGTGTTGCCTGGTCAAGCTCGGAGCCGAATTTGGCAAATTCCTGCAGCTCTCTGAATTCTGCCTGATCAAGTTTCATGGTACCTGCCACTTTCTTCATGGATTTAATCTGGGCACTACCTCCTACACGGGAAACAGAGATACCCACATCAATTCCCGGCCGGATTCCGGCATTAAACAGGTCGGGATTGAGGAAAATCTGTCCGTCGGTAATAGAAATTACATTGGTGGGGATATATGCTGAAATATCCCCCGCCTGGGTTTCCACAATGGGAAGTGCAGTCAGCGATCCTCCTCCTTTAACTTGATTGCTTATTGATTCAGGCAGATCGTTCATCTGCCCGGCAACATGATCGGATTCAATGATTTTTGCAGCTCTTTCCAACAGGCGGGAGTGAAGATAAAAAATATCACCCGGATAGGCCTCTCTTCCCGGCGGTCTTCGCAAGAGAAGCGAAACTTGCCGGTAAGCTACTGCCTGTTTGGATAAATCGTCATAAACCACCAAGGCAGACCGGCCGGTATCCCTATAATATTCACCAATAGCCGCACCGGCAAAGGGTGCATAAAACTGGAGCGCTGCCGGATCGGATGCTGTAGCCGAAACGATGACCGTATAATCCATGGCCCCAAACTTTTCGAGCACCTTTTGCACGTTGGCCACCGTGGATTTCTTCTGCCCTATCGCCACATATATGCAATATACAGGTTCTCCCTTATCATAAAATTCTTTTTGATTGATGATGGTATCTATAGCAATGGCGGATTTACCCGTCTGACGATCGCCGATAATCAATTCTCTTTGACCCCTGCCAATCGGTATCATGGCATCTATGGCCTTAAGGCCTGTTTGAACGGGTTCATTAACAGGCTGCCGGTATATCACACCCGGTGCTTTACGTTCCAGCGGCATTTCATAAGTTTCACCGCTAATAGAACCTTCCCCGTCAAGGGGTTCTCCAAGAGCGTTCACAATCCTTCCCAAAAGACCTTCTCCTACATCCAGAGAAGCAATTTTCCGGGTTCTTTTTACACGCTCGCCTTCTCTTACCCGCTCAGATGGACCCAAAAGCACAGCCCCGACATTATCGGCTTCCAGATTTAAAGCAATGCCTTTGATACCACTGTCAAACTCGATCAGCTCGTTGTACTCAACATGCGAAAGACCATAAATCCTGGCAATTCCATCACCTACCTGAAGTACGGTTCCCACCTCTTCAAGTTCCGAATAGGTTTGCTCCTGGCCCAACTGATCTTTTAATATTTTGGATACTTCTCCGGGTCTAATATCCGACATTGTTTTCTGATTTTTATATATGCGTTAAACGATATGATTCTTGTATTTCAGGGTATAACTGACTTTTTCCAGTTGTCTCCTCACACTGGCATCCAGTAACTGGTCCTCGATCTGAAGGATGAATCCGCCAATGATCTCTTTATCTATCCTTTCACGGAAATCCACTTTCTGAGCATAAAAATATTTTTTTACCAAACTTTTGATCGAATCTTTTTCCTTTTCACCAATCTCAATGGCAGTTGTAAGCGTGACCGTTTTGATTCCCTGCCTGTCATTGTATACATCAACAAAATTTCGTAAAATATTCTTTATGTATTTATCTCTTTTGTTTTCAATAATCAGAAATAAAAAACGAAGGGTCACCGCCTGAATTCGTTTTCCAAACAGATTATTCAGAATTTTCTTCTTTTTTGAAGGATAAATAAAAGGATAATGAATCATTTCATCAAGCTCAGCATTCTCTGTAAAAGTCTTTCCTACCAGCCGGATATCGACCAACACTTCCTGAAGCAAATTTTCCTCTTCTGCCTTCTGGTAAAGTGCTTTGGCATATCTCAGTGTTGTGAGGCTCTGATACATATCCTAAATATTGCAATTTCTCCAGGTAAACTTAATGTAATTAAATCACAAATGACAATGATCAAATTTCAAACAAATGACAATGATCAAAAAATAAAATTCAAAACATTTTGGA
>JAIPAF010000003.1 GCA_021740225.1 Bacteroidales bacterium
ATTCTAAAAGGTGATTTATAACAGGTTGATAATTCTAAAAAGAATTTGATAAATTTACCCTCCCGGTAAGAATAAGGGAAAATCCAAATAAAAATAAATTAATAAATGTTGTAAAAATATAATAATAAACTAATTAAAGGAGGTAATATGGCACTCAATAAATTAAACGGCATTCTCTATAACAATGTTAAACAGCTTGAAGAAGAGGGAAGGGCAAAAGGAAAAGAGAAAGTCATCACCGGGATCATCAGGCCGAAAGACGGGAGAGGAACCCGGTATATTCTGGAAGGTTATGGCAATAAGGAATTTGTCAGGATGAACTCAAACGCCTACCTGGGATTGTCGCTTCGAAGCGACATGATTGAAACCGAAGAGCAGGGAGCGAGAGAATTCGGCGTAGGTCCCGGGGCAGTACGATTCATCAACGGAACCTACAAATCTCACATAGAATTGGAAAAGCGACTTGCAGAATTTCATTCACGAGAGGAAGGGATGATTTTCAGTTCGGCTTACGCCACCAGCCTGGGCGTGATCTATCCACTAACAACAAAAGAAACCATTCTGATCAGCGATGAGCTCAATCACAACTGCATCATCAATGCCATCCGGCTTAGCAAACCGGCAGGCAAAGAAATCTACTCACACAACAACATGGATGAGCTGGAAAATGCTCTTGAGCAAAGTGTCGGAAAAGGCAAACGGGTCCTGGTTGTTACCGACGGTATCTTCAGTATGCGCGGTGACCATGCGCCCCTGGATAAACTGGTGGAATTGTGCGAAAAATACAATGACCGGTTCGAGGAAGGGGTCATCTCTGTTGTTGACGATTCCCACGGCGTTGGAGCATTCGGAGCATCCGGCAGAGGCGTGGAAGAATATACCGGAACAAAGGTAGATATATTGATCGGTACACTTGGAAAAGCATTTGGTGTTAACGGCGGATATGTGGTTTCCTCATCCGATGTAATCACCTACCTGAGGGAAACAGCTCCCACCTATGTTTACTCCAATCCCATTACAGTTTCAGAAACAGAAGCAGCCAAAAAAGCCCTCGATATAGTTGACTCGGAAGAGGGAAAGAAAATATTGGAACACCTCAGGGCAATGACCAAGCGTTTCGAAAACGGCTTGAAAGATGCCGGTTTTGAGACGATTGAAGGCGAACATCCGGTAGTTCCATTAATGGTAAGGGATACCCAAAAAACCAAAAAGATGGTAGCCTACCTGAATGAAAACGGGATTCTGGCCACCGGCTTAAGCTATCCGGTAGTGCCCATAGGCGATGAAGAAATCCGGTTCCAGATTGCAGCCGACCATACGGAAAAAGATATCGATTATGTGTTGAATGTTTTGAAGAATTATATGGGATAATTCTGAACCATGTTAACAGTAAAAATGATGTTGATGAATGGAATAATCTCACATCTACCCAGCAAAAAGGATTAAAGGAAAGTCATAAACAATTGGATAATAATGAAGGGATATCGCATAATCAGGTGATGGAAAATAGTAGAAAAAAGTATAATGGCTGAAATAATATGGGGCCCCTCTTGCTAAAGAAGATCTGGAAAACATCCCCTACCTTAATGATAAATGGAGTGCTCGAACAGTCATTCAATTTCTTGATAAGATAGATCATATTACCCATCAAATCAAAACTAATCCATATCAATATCCGCACATCAATAAAGATTTGGGAATTCGTAAATGTGTTATTACAAAACACAATATCCTCTTTTACCGGATCTATAATAACAATATTGAAGTTTTACGGGTATATGATGTCAGGCAAAATCCAAATGATTTAAAGTTCAAATAAACTCATTATAAAACCTTTTCTTTAGTTTTATGCAAATGTCTATATTTGCGCATAAAACAAAAAACAAATGATATGGCTCAATCAGATATAAGGGTACGTTTTGCACCGAGTCCCACGGGACCACTTCATATGGGCGGAGTAAGAACTGCACTGTATAATTACTTGTTTGCGCGAAAACATAAAGGAACATTTGTTCTCAGAGTCGAGGATACCGATAGAACCCGTTATGTAGAGGGTGCAGAACAATACATCATAGATGCACTGAACTGGTGTGGACTCAGTTATGACGAGGGTGTGGATAAAGGCGGCGACTACGGCCCTTACAGGCAATCAGAACGCAGCATGCTTTACCGGCAATATGCGGAAAAGATGGTGCAGGAAGGAACCGCCTACTATGCCTTTGATACAAGTGAAGAACTGGAAGCCATGCGGGAAAGACTTAAACAGCAGAAAAGCGACATCCAGCAATACAACGCAGTAACCCGTGGCGACATGAGAAATTCACTCACGCTTTCCCGGGAAGAAGTCAATGAATTGATCAATAAAAATGAGCCATATGTGATCCGATTCAAAATGCCGGAAGATCAGCACATTGCGGTCAATGACCTGATCCGTGGCGAAGTGGAGGTAAACACCAATCAGCTTGACGATAAAATACTGTTCAAATCCGACGGCATGCCTACTTATCATCTGGCCAATGTGGTAGACGATCGTGAGATGAAGATCAGCCATGTGATCCGTGGCGAAGAATGGCTGCCCTCCCTCCCGCTCCATTTTTTACTTTACGAAGCGCTCGGATGGAAAGAGGAGATGCCCGTTTTTGCTCATTTGCCGTTAATATTAAACCCCAGTGGTAAAGGGAAGCTCAGCAAACGCGACGGGAAAAAACAGGGATTCCCTGTTTTTCCCATGCAATGGACAGATCCTGAAACCGGCGAAACATTCAAAGGATATAAGGAATGGGGATACCTGCCTGAGGCATTTATCAACATCCTGGCCTTTCTGGGATGGAATCCCGGCACCGATCGCGAGCTCTATACACTTGACGAGCTGATAGAAGCCTTCGAACTGGAAAAGGTTGGCAAAGCAGGGTCTAAGTTCGATCCGGACAAAGCCAAATGGTTCAACCATCAATACCTGATGAAAAAGTCGGACAATGAGCTGGCCATGCTTTTCATGCCCGTATTAAAAAAGAAAGGATATGAACCTCCCTTTGAATTTGTCAGGGAAGTCTGCAGTCTTGTGAAGGAAAGGGTTTACCTCATTAATGAAATATGGGATCACTCGTTCTTCTTCTTTCAACCTCCCGAGAAATACGATCAAAAGATGGTTAAAAAGAAATGGAAGGAACACACCCCGGAATTGCTGAATGAACTCAAGGAAAGACTAAAAGCCCTGGATGAATTTCAAGCAGATATCATCAAGGATACAGTAAAGAAGCTCACCCAGGAAAAAGAAGTGGGTATGGGACAGGTCATGCTGCCCCTGCGCATTTCCCTTGTAGGAACAGGAATGGGACCGGACGTAGCCAAGATCATAGAAATGATCGGCAAAGAAGAAACGATCAGGAGGATAGAGAAGGCGGTGGAAAATATTAACACAGGGAATGCTTCTTAAGGAGGATTTTGCTGGAAAAGCATACAATCAAGGAGGTAAACATTCATTAGCTTAACAGTTTATTAAAGGCTTGAATTTCAAATATATTTATATGCCAATTCAAAAACGCTGCCTGTATCATGCAAAATATAAATGATGCAAAAGTAGGGATTGAATGCATAAAACCTTGTTAAATCTTTTCCAAAAATAAATCATATTTAAAAATTTTGGCTTAATTTTTGAACCATATTTAAAAATTTTGGCTTAGCCTTTCAACAAATAAAATATTATCATGTATTCTAGAGATATAGAACTTCTAATCAAGAAATATTTAAACAGTAAGGAAATCATCATCATCTATGGTGCTCGCCAAACGGGTAAAACTACCCTGTTAAACAAAATGTTCTCTGGTGATCAAGATGCATTGATCCTCAATTGCGAAAGGCCCGATATAAAAGATGTATTGGAAAATATGGATCTCAGCCAATATCGCTTATTATTCCGGAACAAAAAAGTGATTGCCCTTGATGAGGCCCAAACAATACAAAATATAGGCAAAATCCTGAAAATAATATATGATTCTCCTGAATTTAATCATAAGATCATTGCAACAGGTTCAAGTAGTTTTGATCTTGCCGGTAAGATTTCTGAACCCCTAACCGGAAGGAACATCAAATTCAGGATATTTCAGTTATCATATAATGAAATTGCTGAAAACAAATCATGGTTGTGGTGCATGGAAAATATGGAAGAACTCCTAATATACGGATCTTATCCTGGTATAATAGACAAACCAATAACAGAAAAAGAATTAATGCTTAGCAACTTAGCCTCCGATTATTTGTATAAGGACATATTTGAACTGGAACAGATCAGAAATCATAGTATTTTGAGAAAGCTGGTCAAAGCCCTTTCCTGGCAAATCGGTTCGCAGGTGTCATACAATGAAATTGCCAATATGATTGGTACTTCAATGAAAACGGTTGAAAAATATATTGACCTTCTTGAAAAATCATTTGTGGTATTCGGACTATCATCATTTAACAAAAACCTGCGGAATGAAATAAAAAAAAGCAGGAAGTACTATTTTTACGACAATGGTATAAGAAATGCCGCGATAAGCAACTTTTCATCTCTTACAAACAGACAGGACAAAGGTGCTTTATGGGAAAATTTTTGCATGAGCGAAAGAATAAAATACAATTCAATCCATAATCCTTTGGTAAATGTATTCTTTTGGAGAACTTACGACGGTGGGGAGATTGATTTGGTTGAAGAAAAAAATGAAAGGATATATGCATTCGAATTCAAATATAACCCGAAATCAAAAGTTAAAATTCCGAAAAGTTTTGTCAATGCATACCATCCTCAATTGTCCCAAGTGGTTGCTTTGGAAAATGTTCATGAATTTCTGTTGAAGAGCTAAATGAATGAATCCATTTTCCTCCAGGCTTTATTACCGACGATTTAAATCCCGGGACCAATGATAATATGGACCTCGGTGGATAAATCGTATCACTGGCTTGCGATATTTCCCCGTAATTGTAGAGAAGTAGGCCGTACGTCCCTACAAGACTATATTTTATTTATTCTTCTGTTTGTTTTTCTGCTTTTTGGGTTGCTGTTTCTGTTGTTTTGCAATCTTGGCCCAGGTATCCTTCAGGGTAACGGTGCGGTTGAAAACAAGCTTTTTGTGGGGATCACAGTATCGGTCCACACAGAAGTAACCTTTGCGTTCAAACTGGAACTTATCCTCCGGTTTGGCATCTTTAATAAAAGGCTCCAGCATGCAATTTTCCAATATGTGAAGGGAATCGGGATTAAGATTTGCCCTGAAATCCTTTCTTTCTTCGTCTACTTTATCCGGATCTTCGGTCATGAAAAGCCGGTCGTACTGGCGTACCTCAACCGGTATGGCATGCTTTGCCGAAACCCAGTGCAGTGTTCCTTTAACTTTTCGGCCGTCAGGTGATTGACCTCCCCGGGATGACGGATCATAAGTACACCGAATTTCTGTAATTTCCCCGGATGCATCTTTTACAACATCTTCGCAGGTGATGAAATAAGCATAACGTAATCTTACTTCCCGGCCTGGTGCCAGACGGAAGAACTTTTTAGGCGGCTCTTCCATAAAATCATTGCGTTCGATGAAAATTTCACGGGAGAAAGGCACCTCTCTTTTTCCCATGCTTTCATCTTCGGGATTGTTCACAGCATCAAGCTCTTCTTCCTCATTCTCGGGGTAGTTGGTGATGACTACCTTTACCGGATCAAGAACACCCATCACCCGCTGGGCTTTTTTATTAAGGTCTTCCCTAAGGCTGTTTTCAAGAAGCGCCATGTCAATGATATTATCTCGCTTGGCAATCCCCACTCTTTCAGAAAAATCCCGGATAGAAGCCGGAGTATATCCTCTTCTCCGTAAACCTGAAATGGTAGGCATTCTGGGATCGTCCCAGCCATCCACTGTACCATCTTCAACCAGTTGCAGCAGTTTCCTCTTGCTCATTACGGTATAACCCAGGTTCAGCCGGGCAAATTCTATTTGCCTCGGCCGGTAATCCCCTTCGGCAATATGATCAAGCAACCAGTCGTAAAGCGGCCGATGTACTTCAAATTCCATAGTGCACAAACTGTGAGTAATGCCTTCAATATAATCACACTGACCATGCGCCATATCATACATGGGATAAATACACCACTCATCCCCGGTCCGGGGATGAGCCATGTGCCTGATCCTGTATAAAACCGGATCGCGCAGATGCATATTGGGCGAGCTCATATCAATTTTGGCCCTCAGCTGATAACGCCCCTCCGGAAATTCTCCTTCTTTCATTCGCCGGAAAAGATCCAGGTTCTCCTCAACCGGACGATCCCTATAAGGACTTTCTTTGCCCGGCTCAGTAGGTGTGCCCCGGGAATTTTTGATCTCATCGGGAGTCATCTCACAAACAAAAGCCTTCCCCTGCTTGATCAGTTTTTCGGCAAATTCATACAGCCTCTCAAAATAATCGGAAGCATAATACTCTCTCCCCTCCCAGTCGAATCCAAGCCAATGAATGTCTTCCTTAATTGAATCAATATATACCTGTTCCTCTTTCAAAGGATTGGTATCGTCAAAACGAAGATTGGTCTTCCCGTTATATTTCCCGGCCAGGCCAAAATTCAGACAAATGGATTTGGCATGTCCTATATGTAAAAATCCGTTCGGTTCGGGGGGGAAACGGGTGTGGATCCGCCCTCCGTTTTTGTTTTTACTCAAATCTTCCTCAATGATCTGTTCTATAAAATTCAAGGATTTCTTTTTTCCTTCCTCGTTTTTTTCATTATTTGCCATGAGCTCAAAAGGTTTATTCATTCACCCGATAAGTAACTGTAGAAACAAAATGGTACTTAACGACCAAAAAAAGAATGTTAATTTTGTATCCAGTCGTACAAAAATATTTGATTTTATTGAATAAATCATTTACAGCATTATAAATCTTAATAATTTTTAGTTATGGGAATGATTCAGCTCGAAGACATGGAATTTTACGCATTTCACGGTCATTTTAAAGAAGAACAGATCGTGGGAAACCGCTTTCTGGTGAACCTGACCATTCATACGGCCATGAAAAAACCGGCACAAAGTGATAACCTGAAAGACGCACTCAACTATCAAACCGCCTATGAAATCGTTAAAAAGGAGATGGAAGAAAAGTCGCACTTGCTGGAGCACATCGCAGGCCGGATCCTGGATATGCTCTACCATCATTTTGATACCATTGAAAAAGCTACGATCAAAGTATCAAAAATGAATCCTCCAACGGGAGGAAAAATGAAATGCGTGAGCGTAACCCTGGAGAAATAGTCTGATCAAAAAAGCTTCACGGGAATTGTGGTTTTTGTTAACATGGCATCTTAGCATATGAGTAGGAAAGGAAAGCCCTGAATAAATACAATGAACTAAAAGCAGGATTAGATAAAGCATAACTGTGTAGCTTGACAGTTCGATATATTTTTCGTATCTTGTCTCCCTTTAATTAAATCGGTAGTTTATTATGATTCAAGAATATGGTTTTGGGAAGATGGTTATTAACGGGGAAACTTATGAACAGGACCTTATCATCACTAAAGATAAAGTCATACCGGACTGGTGGCGCAAAAAAGGCCACCAACTCCAGCTTGATGACCTCGAAGAAGTTCTGGAAAATTATAAGCCAGAAGTATTGGTTGTAGGGAAAGGCCAATTCGGCATGATGAGTATTGACAATAACATAACAAATTATTTACATGAGCACAATATCTCCTTACAACACAAAAAAACCGGGAAAGCAGTTCAGATTTTCAACAAATTGTATCATGAAGGGAAAAACGTAGTCGGAGCCTTTCACCTCACCTGTTGATGAGAAAAAAATCCCATAGCAATTTGTCTTTTTTTTATCACTTTCAAACGGGGTTATGAAAAAAACAATCCTTATTATAGTGCTCACAGGTTTTATGCTTCCAGTACTAGCACAGCGTTTTCACGGAGGTGCTATGCTGGGTCTGGCAGCAACACAAATAGACGGTGATAACCTCGGGGGATATAACAAACCGGGCATTCGGGGAGGAGGATGGGTCAATACCCCCGTTTCCGAAAGCCTCGTCATGCAATTGGAACTGGAATTCATACAAAAAGGCAGCAAAGTTTCCCAGAACGAACTTAAAAATAAAGAGTATTATCATGCCCGGCTGAATTACCTCCAGGCTCCCGTATTGGTTCAAACATCATTAATGACCAGACTAACCGGTGAGGCAGGAATCGCAGGAGCTTACCTGGTTGCTTCATTGGAAGATGATGATGGGGGTGGTTTTATTGAAGCTGATCCTCCCTTTGACCAATTTGAATTATCAGGATTACTGGGACTGAACTACGAGTTAAGCGAACACTTCATTGCCAATGTCCGGTTCAACTATTCCCTGCTTCCCGTGAGGCCACACCCGGGCAATCAATCTTATTGGCTCGACAGGGGGCAATTCAACAATGCCATGCTGTTTTCGCTGTATTACCGAATTGACTGAGGGAACATCTATTTTTTTTCCAGCATCAGAAAATCGATTTGTTTCTTTTCCAGATCGGCACGTATCAACTTTACTCTCACCGGATCGCCAAGCTGGTATTTTTTGCCTGTGGTTTGACCGATAATACAATAATTTCTCTCATCAAAAATGTAAAAATCATCGTCAAGATCTCTTATATGTACAAGACCCTCGCATTTAGAGTCGTTCAACTCAACAAAAACTCCCCACTCCATCACGCCGGAGATAATGCCTTCAAAATCCTCGCCAATTCTATCCTTTAAAAATTCTACCTGTTTATATTTGATTGAAGCCCGCTCGGCATTCTCGGCCAGCTTTTCCATATCCGACGCATGTTCGCACATATCCTCAAATTTTTTCCTATTGGCGGATTTCCCATCATCTAAATAACGGGCCAGGAGACGATGAACCATCATATCTGGATATCTTCGGATGGGTGAAGTAAAATGGGTATAATAATCAAAAGCCAGACCGTAATGTCCGATGTTTTTAGTTGAATACTCGGCCTTGGCCATACTTCGAATGGCAAGGGTTTCGATTACATTCTGTTCTCCTTTTCCTTCTACCTGCTCCAGCAATTCATTAATAGAGCGGGTAA
Organism: Bacteroidales bacterium; assembly: GCA_021740225.1. GTDB lineage: Bacteria > Bacteroidota > Bacteroidia > Bacteroidales > UBA12077 > JAGXLC01. The sequence goes on from JAIPAF010000003.1 coordinate 9,075, forward strand.
TGGTTTTATTGTCTTTCATATTGATCGAATAACCGAATTTTTGAACGAACTCTGCAAATGTTTCGAGTTTATCTTTATCCGGGCTGGCGTGTATTCGGTATACAAAGGTTTTGGGCTTTTTGTCCTGAGGTACATTGCCAATATATTCAGCCACCTTTCTGTTTGCCAAAAGCATAAATTCTTCGATCAGTTCATTGGACTCGCTGTGTTCCTTGAAATATACACCGGTAGGCGATCCTATTTCATCAAGCAGAAATTTCACCTCCACCCTTTCAAATGCGATGGATCCATGCTTAAAGCGCTCTTTTCTCATCTTTTGGGCAAGCTCATTCAGTTTGAGCATCTCTTCCTTATACTCCTCTCTTTGATGATCGATAATTTCCTGGGCTTCCTGATAATTAAACCGCCGGTTGGATTTGATGATGGTTTTACCGAACCACCGATCATGCACCCTGGCTTTATCATCCATTTTGAATACCGCAGAAAAACAAAGCTTTTCCTCGTTCGGACGTAAAGAACACACATTATTGGACAACTTTTCCGGCAACATGGGCACCACCCGATCGACCAGATATACCGAAGTTCCCCTCTCATAAGCTTCCTGATCGATAATGGTATTCGGCGTTATATAGTGAGTGACATCGGCAATGTGGACACCTACTTCCCACATTCCGTTATTTAATTTCCTCACAGATAAGGCATCATCGAAATCTTTGGCATCTTCCGGATCAATGGTGAAAGTACACACATTCCGAAAATCCCTTCTCGAATTATATTCCTCATCCGGAATATGATCCGGGATATTTTCAGCAGCATTTTTTACTTTTCCCGAAAAATCATAAGGAAGATCAAACTCGGCAAGAATGGCATGCATCTCCACCTCATTATTCCCCGGATCTCCCAATACTTCCACTATCTCGCCAAAAGGATTATTAACTTTCTCCGGCCAATCGGTAATCCGGGCTATGGCTTTCTGGCCATTCCTTGCATCTTTTGACTTTTTCAGGGGAATAAAAATGTCATAAGGCACTTTTCTGCTGGCGGTAACAAGAAAAGCAAAATTTTTGGAACGCGATACGGTGCCGACAAACTGGGTTCTGGCCCTCTCAAGAATTTTGACTACTTCACCTTCCAAAGCTTTATTCTTGTGGTAGGCAAACAAACGCACCCGAACCCGGTCACCAGGCAAAGCATGATGCAGATTCCTTCCAAAAATATATACCTCCTGATCAATGCCTTCCGAAACCAGATAGCCCACTCCTTCAGAAGTAAATTCAATTCTTCCTTCAAGAATGCTCGTTTTTAACTTGATCTGATATTTGCCTTTTTTTACTTCCTCCAGATAATCCGTACGCTCCAGCTCAGCCAGGGTATCCATTACCAGCCTCCTTTTATGCTTATTTTTTATATTCAACTGGCTGGAGATCTGCTTATAGTTATATGATTTCGTAGGATGGCGATTGAAAAAATCAAGTATATCCTCTTCCAATCTTTTCTTCAATTTGGCTTTCGACCGGTTCTTTTTCTTTTTTCCCATTAAGATTACTATTGATTTTGAATGTTAAAATTACTCTAATTTTATTTGATCCCCCCTGATGCAATCAGTTATTTATAAATAAAAAACGAATCAGAGATCAGGGTATTTTGATTATATATCCAGAGAATTCACAGTATCTGCTATGGTTTGATGTAAAGGAATGAATTGATGGTTTAATCTATTCTTTACCTTATCATTGGAAAATCTTACCCTTCTGTGCGCAGATTGGTGCAGCTCCTTTGTGATCCTGGGTTTTTGCAGTAAAAGCTTGCTTCGGAAGCGTTCAAGTTTCCATGCGATATCGGTGACAAACGGTTTGAGCTCCCGGCGTGGCATTTTGCTCTGAAATGCTTCTGCGATCAGTTGAAAAAGCTCTTTATAGGTATGATTTCCTTCGGAGACAATAAAACGCTCATTCATGATGTCTCTTTGCATCAGGTTTATCAGAATACCGCATACATCCCTTACATCGACAAAACCAGTCATACCGCCCGGATAAAAACCAATGCCCTTTTTAATCACTTTAAAAAAATTGCCGGGTCCTTTCAAAGGAATGCAAGGACCCAGCACAATAGAGGGGTTCACCACCACAGCATTCAATCCTTCTTCAACCCCGCGCCACACCTCCAGCTCCGAATGAAACTTGCTTTCAGCATAATTGGAATACCGCTGGGGAAAGTTGCCGAAAAATTCTTCCGTGACCACCTGATCTTCTCTAGCCGGATCAAGGGCTGCGACAGAACTTATGCAGGCCAGTTTCCCTACCCCGTTTTGAAGGGCGGCGTTCACCACATTCGCGGTTCCTACTATGTTAATGTCGAACATCTTATACTTATCTGCCGGGTCAAAAGATACCATGGCCGCACCATGATAGACCTCATCCGCCCGGCGCATCACCTCCAGGAGCGTATCATATTCCGTGATGTCTCCGTCAACCCAGTCAATCTTCCTGAAATGGGTTTCATAATCCCGCGTATAGAATCTAAATACACATTTTACATATTGCAGATCGCTCGAAGAACGCTTCAAAGCCACCACCTTATTGCCCCCGTTAATTAAATGATAAAGTAAATGGCTTCCTATAAACCCCGTTGCACCGGTTACAAACACCATATCTACTGCTTTATAAATTTCTATCCGCTTTTGATAAACTTATATACAAAAGAGTCAAAATTAAATTCACTGAAAAACAAAGAGGATTTTATTGACTGATTACTATAAGGTTCTTGCCAAATATGCAATTTAATTTCACAATAAACAACAAATAATTTCTAAATTCGCAAGAGAAATCCACGGGTAAATTTTTATTAAAACAAGTGACTTTACGACATACAAAACCTTTTTAGTAACCCATAAATAAAGATCTATGTTTTCAGGAATCGTTGAAGAAGCTGCCCCGGTAGTAAATATGGAAAAGGAAGGCGGAAACCTTCACATCACCATGGAATGTTCATTTGCCGATGCCCTTAGTATAGACCAAAGTGTTTCCCACAATGGCGTATGCCTTACGGTGGTAGAAGTTAACCCCGGGAAAAAAAATTTCACAGTAACAGCTGTAAAGGAAACCCTGGATAAATCGAACCTGGGCCTCCTGAAAATCGGTGATAAAGTAAACCTCGAAAGAAGTATGAAAGCCGACAGTTTTCTCGACGGCCATATTGTTCAGGGTCATGTAGATCAAACCGCCAGATGCACTGAAGTAAGAGAGACAGAGGGAAGCTGGTATTTCAGATTCGAGTATGATCCCACCCAGGAAGATTATATAACCGTTGAGAAAGGATCGATTTCCATAAACGGGGTGAGTATGACCGTTGTAAATTCAAAGGACACCTCTTTTGAAGTTGCTGTCATCCCCTACACTTATAATATAACGAATTTTCACCAAATCAAAGCGGGAACCATTGTCAACCTCGAATTTGATGTAATCGGAAAATATGTAGCCAGGATTGTCAGGCAACAATTGGGTAAGGAATGATATCAAAACATGAAAAAACAGGTGAATATCATAAAATTATTGCCAATCCGTTTTACCGGTTAATATAATAACATTCAATCGTCAATTATGATGACCTCTTCACCCAAACAAATGGCTGTGAATATCTCCCTGATATCTGCCTTTATTTCAGCGGTAGTATTGCTGTTGCTGTTTTTCTCCGACCAGGCCACCGAGTTGCTCCCTGTGATCTTTGGGATACTTTTCATTTTTATTGCGGTATACATAGTGGTTTACTACATGCTAAACAGTTTTATATTTGAAAAGATCAATCCCATATACAAGACCATCCATCAAAAGAACATCCCGGAAAAAGATTTGAGGCGGGATCTTGAAGAGAAAGACATCATCCGCGAAGTAAATGATGAAGTAATCAACTGGGCAAGAAACAAGACACGAGAAATTGCTCAGCTTAAGCAAATGGCCAGGTACAGGAAAGAATTTCTCGGCAATGTATCGCATGAGCTTAAAACTCCCATCTTTACCATACAGGGCTACGTGCTTACCCTTCTGGACGGCGCTATCGATGATCCGGAGATCAATAAAAAATACCTGAAAAAGGCTGAAAAAAACATCAACCGGATGATCTCCATAGTAGAAGATCTGGAAGCGATCACCAAGTTAGAATCCGGGGAGCTTACCCTCAATTACGAAACTTTTGACATTGTATCCTTAATGAAAGATGTGTTTGAAACCCAGGAATTAAAAGCAAAAGAAAAAGATACCAGGCTGACCTTTGACTCCAAATACGACAAGCCGATAAAAGTTTATGCCGACAAGGAAAGGATCTTTCAATTGGCATCCAATCTGATCGTCAATTCCATCAACTATGGAAAAAACAATGGAAAAACTACGGTATCGTTCATGGATATGGGGGACAACATCCTCATTGAAGTGACTGACAATGGTTTGGGTATCGAACAGAAAGACATCCCAAGGATCTTTGAGAGGTTTTACCGGGTGGATAAGAGTCGATCCCGTGAACAAGGCGGAACGGGCCTTGGCTTGGCTATTGTAAAACACGTGATCGAAGCCCACAACCAAACCATTAATGTCAGAAGTACCCCGGGTAAAGGAAGCTCTTTTGCCTTCACCCTGAGCAAGGCAAAAAAGAAATAACCGGCAATTTCTTTTAGAAAACAAGATATTGCTTTAAGGTATAGAGCACAAGTCTTTTTGATCCATTCATGACATCATCTGAATATGAACATACTGATCGCATCGGATTCCTTTAAGCACAGCCTCTCTTCATACGAAGCAGGCAAAAACTTAGCCGGAGGAATAAAAAAAATATTACAGGAAGCTGAAATGATCGTATCACCGATAGCTGACGGAGGAGAAGGAACCGTTCAGGCTCTGACGGATGCCATCGGAGGGAAACAGATTGAAACGCAGGTACATGATCCATTGATGCGAAAGATCACAGCTTCTTTCGGTATTCTAGGGGACGGCGTAACGGCGGTAATCGAAATGGCGAGCGCATCAGGCATCGAGCTACTGACTCCGGAAGAGCGGAATCCCCTTCACACCACTACCTATGGTACGGGTGAACTGATCAAAGCTGCACTGGATCACAATTGTTCAAGGATCATACTGGGGATTGGCGGCAGTGCAACCATCGACGCGGGAGCAGGCTTACTGGCAGCACTGGGAGCAAAATTCCCCGGTTCAGGTAAAGAAACCATTCTCCCTACGGGGGGAAACCTGAATCAAATACATACTATAGACATCAACGAGCTGGATCACCGGCTGCAGAGCACACACCTCCGGATCGGGACAGATGTAGACAATCCACTTACAGGTGAAAGGGGTGCTGCTGCCGTATACGGCCCCCAAAAAGGGGCCGGTCCGCAAGATGTCAAAAAGCTGGAACAAAACTTAAACAAGTATGCTGATCTGCTGAATGGTTTCACCGGAAAACAATTTCATACGCTGCCCGGAGCCGGCTCAGCCGGAGGACTGGCCATCAGCCTAATGGCCTTTGCTAATGCAGGTATGGAAAGCGGATTTGACCTTATAGCAGAAGAAACCGGTCTGGAAGCACGCGTTAAACACGCAGACCTGGTCATCACCGGAGAAGGCAAGATCGACAGGCAGACCGCTTACGGCAAAACCGCCTGCGGAGTCGCCCGACTGGCTATAAAATATAACAAACCTCTGATAGCTGTGGCAGGTACGGTGGGCAACGGAACCGATGAGTTATACAACATGGGATTTGATCTGATTCTTCCCATTATTGAAAGCCCTGTTAATCTGGAGACCTCACTCCGCGAAGCTCCAAATCTCTTGGAAAATACAGGTATGAGAATTGGCAGGATCCTGAAGCTAAATGACAGGTTTATGAAGAAGGACTCCTCAAGTTGAACAATGGATGGGTCGACTGAACAGTGAAGAGCCAAAACTGGATAATAATTGGGCAATTTAAATCAAATGATTTTCAGGTCTAGCGTTTTTTGTTTTTTTTGGGTAATGAAAAAAAGTAAAATATAATTTACCCTTAATTATAATTTTGTTTGCAGCTAAAGCTGCGGTAAGAATAAACCGGGTTAAGCAGTTGCAAAAAAAATTTCTTCTCTTTGTAATAAATCAAAAATTTTTGTGTCTAACCTTTAATAGATGATACAATATTAGCCGGGCTTTAAATCTAAAAAAGTTAGAGTAAATCTCCCAAAAGTTTTTTATTTATTATTACATTTTAAAATTAATTCGGTGGAAATTCACATTGATCAGTTAAACAAGGTTTATAACAAGGATTTTTATGCCCTGAAAGACGTTTCGTTGTCTATTGGCAACGGGATGTTTGGCCTTCTTGGTCCCAACGGGGCCGGCAAATCCACTTTGATGCGAATCCTGGTAACTCTCATGAAGCCCACTAGCGGCAAGATTACTGTTGACGGAAAAAATATCCACAAACACCGAAAAGAAATTCGTAAGATGATCGGATACCTTCCCCAGGATTTTCGATTTTTCTCAAAACTGAAAACATGGGAATTTTTGGATTATTCTGCTGCCTTATCGGGGATGACCAACAATAAGCAGCGCAAAGAAGCGGTTGATCAAATGCTTGAAGATGTTGGGCTTTTTGATGCCCGCGACCGACAGGCAGGAAAGCTTTCGGGCGGAATGAAACGCAGGCTTGGAATTGCCCAGGCCCTCATCAACGATCCCAAACTGATCGTGGTCGATGAGCCTACAACCGGTCTTGATCCGGACGAACGGATTCGCTTCCGTAATCTGTTGTCGAAAATATCCGGAGAAGAACGAGTAATCATTCTTTCCACCCATATCGTTGCAGACATTTCCAGTACCTGCAACCAAATGGCACTACTCAGTCAGGGAGAAGTTGCCTTTCAAGGAACTCCCGAAGATATTACGGAAAAGGCCCGTGGCAGTGTATGGAAGGTAATCCTTACCACCAGGGAGCTGGAAAAGGTAAAAGAGGAATACCCGGTTATCTCTACGGTCATGATGGAAAAAGGATGGGAAGTGATTCTGGTGGCCGATGACCTCCAAGGCTATCCAGGTGAAAAGATAGAGCCCGACCTGGAACATGCCTACGTATACTTTATGGATAAAGAATTAAACGAATTCATGGTTAGTGAATATTAATCAATAAAACAATGTTTTCTTTCAAAAATTTTAATACGGTTGCCCGGTTTGAGTCCAAAACACTCATGCGGAGCTGGTTCTTGCGTATTTTTGCAATCATTGCCTTTATCGTACTGATCTTTTTTAATATCCTCGTTTCGCAGCAGGATTTTTCCCCCAGAGTGCTCAGAGGATTACCCACCAATATTCCCTACGCATCCCTGTTGATATTTAATGTTATTCAGGCTGTTATAGCTGTTTTCCTTGCAACTGATTTTATGAAAAGGGATAAAAAACAGGATACAACAGAAGTAATTTACGTACGCTCACTTTCCAATGCAGAATATATTTGGGGCAAAGTATTTGGAAATTTAAAGGTTTTTCTCGGCCTGAATGTGCTTATCCTGCTTATTCCACTCATATTCACTCTGGTTACCCAGGATATGACACTAAACCTGTTGGGTTACGGCTTATATTTTCTTTTAATTTCACTGCCCACATTATTATTCATTTTTGGATTATCATTCTTTCTGATGGCATGGCTGAGGAACCAGGCTATCGTATTGCTTGTGCTGTTGGGCTACATTGCCTTAACCCTGTTTTATCTGGACGATAAGCTCTACTACATCTTTGATTACATGTCATTCAACATTCCCATGATATGGTCGGAATTTATTGGTCTGGCGGATTCTTCCCGTATTATAATGCACAGGGCATTATACGTTTCACTGGGAATTGCAATGGTTTTCCTTACGGTTCTTTTAATGAAACGCCTTCGTCAGTCCAATTCGGCTTACTGGATTTCATGGACCGGCGGGATTCTATTCCTGGGAATTGCTGTATTCCTTGCTGCAAATCATATCGAAAAGGAGACTTCTATGCGCCAATTCCGGAACAAGTTGATCGCCCTGAATGATCAGTATCTTCAGAATAATTTGCCGAGGGTTCGGGAATATGATCTTGATCTTGTCCACAAAGGAGATAAGGTTCAGATGGTGGCTGAAATGGAAGTGCTCAATCCCACCGGCGAAAAGCTCGACTCTCTTATTTTCAGCTTAAACCCAGGATTTAAACTGAACAGATGTACCATTGATGGTCAAGAAAACGGATACAGAAAAGACCATCATTTGGTTATTATCGATAAAACTTTGAAGCCCGGGGATTCAACTAATATCACTCTACATTATGCCGGCCGGCCAGATGAAAGGGTATGCTATCTGGATGTTCCAAACCGGCTTCTGTTCAGAGGCGAACATATGATCTTGTTCAGAATGCCTAAAAAATTCAGCTTCACTACTCCCGGTTATCTGATGTTTACACCGGAACTTTTATGGTATCCTGTAGCGGGAACTGGGTTCTCAACCAAAAATGTAGCGGGTTTCCGAAAGAATTTTGCAGAATATCAATTGACAGTAGAACCTGCCAAAAATATGACGGTACTCAGTCAGGGGAAAGCCGAAAGGGAAAACGAAAAATGGGTCTTTGAACCCGGAAAACCTATGACATGCATGTCGGTTATTGCCGGAAAATACCAGCGGGATTCCCTTACGGTAGATAACATAACCTACAACATCTATCATAAAGCCGGTCATGACATATACAATCCCTTCTTTAACGATATCCGGGATACCATCCCATCGATCATTAAAACTGTAATGGGGAATTATGAGTCGGATCTGCATCTGGAATATCCCTTTGAAAATTTTTCCATTATTGAAGTACCGGCTCAATTTCATGCCTATAAGAAGAATTTCACCCTTGCCAATGAAGCTACTTTACCCCAAATGGTATTGATGAAGGAACGTGCATTCTCTTTAGACGGTGCTGATTTTCCCCGGTCTTTAAGAAGAAGGCTAACACGGAGTGATAGGGATCGTTCGGCTGAGGATATAAAAGCCGAATTGTTCAGGCAATTCATTCAGTCCAACTTTATCGAAGGTGAGGATTTTCGCAGGGGGTGGTTCAGAGCCGAGGACATCAGTGGCAACACAAAAATATTCCCCAATTTTATTTCCTATACCAATGATTTTGGAGTTAAGGAACTTCCCGTGATGAATCCGGTCCTTGAGCGATACATAGAAAGTCGCAGCACAGAAGAGGACAGGAGCAGATTCTTAGGTAACGACGGAGTGGGAGAAGAAGAGAGAGCAAATCTTCTGTTGAAGAATAATTCATTCGCCGAGTTGATGAGCGATACAGCCCATTTTGTCCGTCTCAGTGATGTAATCGATATCAAAGGGAGTTACTTTATTGATCTGATGAAGCATTTCTCAGGAAATTTCGACTTCGATCCGGTGCTTGACAGCTTTATTGTAGCTTCGCGCTATCAAAACAACACCGGTGAGATATTCCTGGATTACATGAAAAACAGATATAATGTAAACACAGAAAAGTATATGAACGACTGGCTATATTCCAAACAGTTGCCTGCATTTGAATTCACCGATATGGATGCTTACTCTTATTATGAAAAGGAGCGGCCCAGGTATCAGGCAGAAATTACCATCACAAATACAGGCAAAGGTTTGGGTATCGTAAATTTGAACATGCGTATAGGACGACGGAGAAACAGCAGTTTGTCGGAAGAAAAGACGGTCATCCTGGATCCGGGGCAAAGCAAAAGAATCGGATTGTCTGTGGGTGAAGAACCCTCCATGTTAATTGTCAATACGCTTGTCTCTTCCAATTTGCCTTCCACCCTGAATTTTCCTTTGCAGGATATTAAAGAAGACAAGGATGCCAATGGCGGTGAATTTATCCGGGAGGTGGAACCGCCTTCCTCCGGGGATGAAGCCATTATAGTAGACAATGAGGATCCTTCGTTCCGTGTCTTAGTCCCTGAAAAAGCTATAAAGCTGAGGGACCTTATTCAAAACAACCAAAGCCGGGAAGAATATACAGGGGTAAATCCCTGGCGTCCACCGGAAGAATGGCAAAAAGCCATCCACAGCAAGTTTTACGGAGAGGTCAAATTATCGGCCAATTATGTCAGAGCCGGTAATGGAGAACAAAAAGCTCTTTGGATGGTGCCCATAAAGGATGGGGGATACTACGAAGTACAGGCCTATGTCTCCGATGCAGGACTACAGCCACAATGGGGCCGCGGCGGAGAGAATAACGAAGAAAAACTTTATCATTATAAGATATTCCATGACAGCGGTGAAGAGGTTATTCCGGTTAATGCCAGAAACTATGAGGGCGACTGGGTCTCGCTGGGAGAATATTATTTTTCCCCGGATTCAGCAAAAATTCAAATATCCAATCAATCCAAAGCCAGAACGGTGGTCGCTGACGCCGTTAAACTAATCCAAAAATAAATCATTATGATTCTAAAACGCTTTATTGCTATCTTTTTTTTATCTTTTTTGGTTGTATCAGCCGGCGCACAACAGTTGCTGACACTTGAAGAAGCGTTGGAAATTGCCAACGACAACAGCCCGGAAGTAAGAAAAAGCCGATTGAACAGGCAACGCAGCAAAAATTTTCTGGATGCGCAAAGGGCTTCGCTAAAAACCAATTTCAACCTTTCTCTTGAGCCTTTCAACTACTCAAGAGAAGAACGATTTTATGAAATGGAATCCAGGTGGCAAACCACCGAAATGTATTCCAGCATGGCCAATTTTAGCATTTCTCAGCCAATCACGCTTACAGACGGGGAACTATCCCTGAACAACCGGCTTGCCTGGCAACATTCCACCACGGAAGTAGGCACACAACTAAACGAAGATATTGCTTTCAGTAACAATTTGTTTCTGCAGTACGAACAGCCCCTGTTCTCCTATAATGAAACCAAACAGAATCTGGAAGAACTGGAGCTGGATTACGAAAGGTCAGACATACAATACAGGCTTCAAAAGCTAAACACAGAGGTACAGGTAACCAGAAGCTATTATAATTTGTATGCCTCTCAAATGGCATTGGAAATATCCAGAGAAGAACTGAAAAATCAGAAGGAGAATTACCAGGTTGTGCAAAACAAAGTAGATGCCGATTTACTGGCCTTAGAGGAACTTTATCAGGCGGAAGTTAACCTGACCTCGGCACGTTCACAGGTTTATACCCGTGAAGTTCAGCTCCAAAATGCGAAGGATGATTTCAAACAACTCATTGGAATGGATCTGGACAGAAATTTCAGGGTTGAACTCGATATAGAGATCGATTCGGTAGATATAAACATGGATAAAGCCATACAGAATGCCCTTGGATCTCGCCTGGAGATCCGCAACCGGGAGATCGAACTTCAAAACGCCAAGTTCAACCTCATTGAAACCAGTGACCGGAATAAATTTAAAGGAAATGTATCGGTTTCTGTTGGTGTTCAAGGAGTAGACAAACAATTTGCTGATATGTACGATGTACCTACAACCAGCCCTTCCATTTCGCTAAGCTTTAACGTTCCCATCTGGGACTGGGGGGCTCGCGAAGCCCGTATAAAAGCTGCTAAATTGAATGTACAATCCAATCGGATTGATTTGAATGAGGAGTCCAAATCGATTAACCTGGGCATTCGCCAAACTATACGGAACCTAAGGAATTATAAGAATCAGATAGAGATAGCCAGAAAGAATCAAAAGAATGCCCAACTGACTTATGATATCAACCTGGAACGGTACAACAGGGGTGATCTTACCGGAATGGATATTCAGCAATACCAGAACCAACTAAGTCAGGCGAAAATGGATCTGACCACAGCCCTCATCGATTATAAAATGGAACTGCTTAATCTTAAAATGCAGACGCTGTACGATTTTATAGAAAATGAACCGTTGCTCCCCAAAAATGTAGTTAACAGTATTTTAGAATAATAAACATGAATTGTATGCATACAAAAACTTTTTTCTTTTTACGAATCCTTTCCGCTATCACCCTCTTTGCGATGATGATTTCCGGGTGTAACCAGGGAGAGATCAGCAGAGACAGTGATGTTGCCGTACCTGTGTCGGTTACGGAAGCCAATTATGAAGCCATTAGTGAATTCCTGCAAACCACCGGCACAGTGAATGCTGTTCATTCAGCAGAGCTGGTGACCAAAGTGGAAGGAGATTATTTTCTTCAAACCAATCCGAGAACCAACCAAAAGTTTGCCCTGGGTGATCAGATAAAAGAAGGGGAAACACTAATAAAGCTAAAAAACAGGGAATATGAGCTGGGTATTCAGATTGAATCAGTAAAACTGGAGCAGAAAATAGCCAAACAGGAATATGAAAAGCAACAAGCTCTATACGAAAAGGGGGGGGTGACCCTTCGGGAACTGACCAATGCCGAAAAAACTTATATCAATGCCCAGAATGCTTTAGAAGAAGCCAAACTGAACCTGAACAAGCTTTCCGTAACCGCTCCCATCACCGGATTTATCACTCAACTACCCTACTATACCCCGGGAACCCATATGAATGCCAATACCAACGTTGCCAAAATAATGGATTACCGTGAATTGATGCTGGAAGTGAGTTTTCCGGAGAAAACCCTGCCGATAATTCAGACCGGCCAACAAGTAAGAATAAATCATTATTCCCTGGATACAGCGCAAGCCCTTGAGGGTAGAGTAACGGAGATTTCTCCTGCTGTGGATCCGGACACCCGTATGTTTGATGCCAAAATCCGGGTACAGAATCAACAAAAACGGCTTCGGCCGGGAATGTTCGTAAAAGCCAATGTTATGGTAGAACATAAAGACAGTGTGATCACTCTGCCGCGGGAAATCGTGCTCGAGAGAAACGACCGGCAGATCGTATATGTGGTCCAGCAAGACCGGGCCCATGAAAGAAATGTAGTAACGGGAATTGAATCCGGCGACAGGGTTGAGATCATTGACGGGATTGAAGAGGATGAACGGGTGGTCACCGACGGCTACGAAACACTGAGGGACCGGAGTAGGGTGAAGGTGCTGCAATGAAGAATGTGAGAATGCGTGAATGCGAGAATGTGAGAATGCATGAATGCGAGAATAAAATAATAAAATTTAAGTAAGAAAGATGACCGAAAAAGAAATTTTTATTGAAAAGTTGAAGAAAATTACAAAAGAATTCGCTGTAGATATAATTTTCTTTTGTAATGCATTGAAGACCTGCAAAGCATCATCGGTTGTTGAATATCAGCTTGTAAAATGTGCAACCTCAACGGGGGCAAATTACAGATCCGCTTGCAGAGCGAGATCCAAAGCTGAATTTTTTAGTAAAATTTGCATTGTTTTAGAAGAAGCCGATGAGTCGGACTACTGGCTTGAGATAATAGATACTGCCGGATTATCTGATAACAAAAAAGAATTGACAAGACTCAGAAAAGAAGCCAATGAAATAATAAGAATCATAGGAAAAGCAAAAAATTCATCTTTTCCTAACAAATAGTTAAAATTCAACTATTCATGCGTACAATCATTAAAATCTCCATACTTTCACTCATTCATACATTGAAGCATTCAAACATTCATGCATTCACGCATTTTAGCATCCAAGCATTTCATAACTAATATATCATAACATAAAGAACCACATTACAGATAAAAAGGATTCCATGATAAAACTAACCCGCTTCTCAGTAAAATACCCGGTAACCATTACAATGCTTGTTTTTGCAGTCCTGCTTCTCGGTTACATCTCATTTAACCGCCTGGGGACGGACTTGTTTCCCGATTTAAGAAATCCGCGGTTGTTTGTAGAACTTCATTCCGGAGAAAAACCCCCTTCGGAAATTGAATCGAGGTTTGCAGAAAACATAGAAAGTCTGGGTATACGCCAAAACGGAGTGACCGATGTTTCCACGGAGATTGGTACAGGAAGGATGTTAACCACCATTCATTATGAATGGGGACAGGACATGAATGCTGCCTTTCTTGATCTACAAAAAGCACTTTCTTCTGTGGCCACCAATCAGGAAGTGGACGAGCTTAACATCTACCAGAACGATCCCAACGCCGCACCCATCATGAGGGTAATCGTCAGTAATGCGGACATCAATGATATGAATCTGCTGCGACAGACGGCGGAGAATTATATTTATAACCAGTTGGTGCGGCTGAATGGAGTGGCCGATGTTGAACTCTCCGGTGAAGAAGAGGCGCAACTGCTCATTCAAACGGAAAGCTATCTTATGGACGCTCACGGTCTATCCATGGACGAGATATCTTCCCGTATTCAGGCTTTCAACCGTGATATCAGCGGGGGTACGCTTGAGGAAAAAGGAACGGAATATCTCATCACGGGAGAAAGTTTATTGGGAAAGGTGGAGGATTTTCGCAACCTGATTGTGGGATACCAGCAGAAAACTTCCAGAAACAATGAGCGCACTCAAATTCCTGTCACCCTTGAACAAGTGGCTGATGTGCAAATGAAAAACAAAGACCCTGATAACATGGTTTACTTCAACGGGGAGCGGTGTATCGGACTTGCCATTTACAAGGAGCAGGGCAAAAACACCGTGGATATAGTAAAATTGGTAGACCAGGCCCTGACTGATTTAAACAAGGCTTTGCCGGGCTACCGGTTCACCGTTGTAGAAAACCAGGGAGAATACATTGACCAGGCCATTGGTGAAGTAGAAAACACTGCCCTTATCGGTATTTTATTGGCGGTTTTCGTGCTTTTCCTATTTTTACGGCGATTGCGTGTAACGCTCATTGTTTCGGTGGCCATCCCCATATCAATCATTGCCACTTTTAATCTAATGTATTTTAACGGTTTAAGCCTAAATGTAATGACATTGGGTGGTCTTGCCCTCGGGGCCGGTATGCTGGTGGATAATGCCATTGTAGTAATCGAAAATATATTCCGCCACATCGAAGAGGGTTCCTCTGTGAAAGATGCTGCCATACAAGGCACGGCAGAGATGGGAGGAGCCATTACAGCCTCTACACTCACCACCATCGTAGTATTTTTACCTATTGTATACCTGCATGGTGAATCGGGCGAATTATTCAAGGAAGAAGCCTGGACCGTGGCATTTTCTCTCTTGTCCTCTCTTTTTGTTGCTCTGCTTGTTATTCCGGTAATGACGGATAAGTGGATCAAAGCGGAGCGGAAAAAAACATTGAAATCAGTAAATATAGGGTGGTATGGCCGGTGGCTGAGCGGGATTCTCAACAAGCGATGGCTCGTTATTGGACTCAGTGCAGGTTTGATCGGCTTTGCCGCTTTATTGCTGCCGCGCGTGGGAAGTGAATTCATGCCCAAATCCCAGGGTGGCGCATTTGCTGTTTCAATAGAACTTCCCGGCGGTACCCGTTTGGAGAAAACAGCCAGGGTGGGCCGGCAGGTGCAGGCTATGATGGACGATGCCTTTGGTGATAAAGTGTCCTATTATTACCTGCATGTGGGACCCGGAACTGAAGAAGATGCTGCTACTACAGAACTAATGCAGGGAAGCAACTTCGCCAGCATTCAGGTACAACCCAAAGAGGGGGCGGTCATCCGCCCCGAAGAGGTGATTGCATTGACCAACTCCTCACTAGGTGATGTATCGGGCCTGAAAATAGAATACAAACAAAAACAAACAAGCCTGGATGAGATTCTGGGAACCGATGCATCTCCCCTTGTCGTCCAAACTTCCGGAGAAGAGCTGGAACAGATCGAATCGATCACCGAGAATATTCGTAAAGAACTTACAGGCATTGAAGGATTGTATGACGTAAAAACCAATTTTGATAAGGGCGCACCTGAAATTGAAGTCCGCGTAGACCGGTACCAGGCGGGAATGTACAATATCAGCCTGGATCAGATAGTCAATCAGATTGAAAGGCAATTGACCGGAATGGAAATAGGGGAGTTCGACAGGGAAGGAGAGATGACCGATATTACCCTGAAATTACCTGATTTGAGCAGAAAAGAC
The DNA here is from genome assembly GCA_021740225.1 of Bacteroidales bacterium. Taxonomy (GTDB): domain Bacteria; phylum Bacteroidota; class Bacteroidia; order Bacteroidales; family UBA12077; genus JAGXLC01. The sequence goes on from JAIPAF010000003.1 coordinate 25,016, forward strand.
CTTGAAGAGCTGGAGTTGAGATCGGGGAATCAGGTTATACGGCTGGACCAGATTGCCACCTTCCATACCGGTCAGTCACCGGGAAAGATATACCGGGAAAACCAAAAACGGGTGGGTAAAGTAATGGCCCGTATTGAAGAGGATATAACCCTGGATCGTGTGGTCAAAAAAGTAAATGCCAAACTGGCCGGGATAGAATTCCCAGCCCGTTATCAAACAGAAATCACAGGAGAAGAACAAAAGAGAGCAGAATCTTTCGCAAGTCTAAAATTTGCACTCATACTCTCCATCATTCTGGTATATATGGTGATGGCCTCGCAATTCGAAAGTCTGCTACATCCCATGACTATTCTGCTTTCACTGCCTCTTGCTTTCACCGGTCCCGTATTTTTATTTCTTGGAATAGGTGAATCATTTAACATCATAGCATATATTGGCATTATCATGCTGGCAGGAATAGCGGTGAACAACAGCATCATCCTTGTTGATGCCATCCGCCGGTATCAGCGACAGGGAATGGTAAAGCGGGATGCCATATTACAAGCCGGGCAAAACCGTATAAGACCCATTGTGATGACCAGCATTACCACCATTCTGGCGCTATTACCGTTAACCATTGACTTCGGTCAGAGTGCCGAGCTCCGTTCCCCAATGGCCTGGGCTGTTATAGGAGGTTTGATCACATCAACCATCCTTACGCTAGTGACCATCCCTTGCGTGTATTACATTTTTCAGCGAAAAGAAGTATTGTCAAATCCGGAAGATCAGGAATAAGCCTTCACTATGAACAAATTTGTAAAGCGAAAAATACTGGTCTCCATGCTGTTCCTGGCTTTAGTCATGCTGGGAATCTTTTCCTATCGATCGATGCCGGTTGAACTATTTCCAAGCGCCGAAACACCGGTACTCTATGTCCAGGTAAACTACCGTTCCCAAATAAACCCTCATTTTGTGGAAAAGGATGCCATCATTCCCCTGGAGGGGATCATCAGTGAAGAAGAAGGTGTTGATGAGCTGGAATCGAACATTTCACAAAGGCGGGCAACCATTGTGGTTACCTTCAGGCAGGATGTGGACATCAACTATGCTTATCTGAAGCTGGAGCAAAAGATACAGGAGTTTCAGCGGGAACACCGGGAAAACTATATGGTAAACCTGGTCAAGGTCAATACCGACATGTCCTCCAACCAGTTTATGACCATCCAGGCGCGGGGTGAAGGCGATATCGACCGGATTCGGAATGTCGTTGATCAGGAGATCCTTTCCGATCTGGTGGCAGTGAATGGCGTAGGTGATGCTACGGTTCAGGGAGGACAGGAACGATCCGTTGAAGTAATTTTTGATGAGGAAACCTGTGAGGCCCTTCACATCACACCCGGAAGGATCAATAACCGGCTCAATATGTATTCCAATCAGCGGCTATATGGCGGGATGGTCTATGATGTGGGCAAACGCTGGATTGTAAACGTATCCGGTGAATTAACCAGCATCAATGAACTAGGGGATATCATACTGGATGACAACGGTAACGTTCGTCTGCAGGATGTGGCTACAATCAACATGGGAAAAAAAGAGCGGGAAACCATCAGCCGTGTAAACGGCATGGAAGCAGTGACCATAACGATCTATAACGACGCCAATGTAAATGATATCACACTCTACCATAAGCTACAGGATGCCATAGAAAATATTAACTCGGAGATGGCTTCCAATCGAGTTGAACTGGTTATCCAGAGCTGTGAGGCTGAAACCATGGAAGAGAACATGAATCAGATACTCAGCCTTGCTTTAATCGGCGGATTACTGGCCATCTTCGTCCTATGGATATTCCTGCGGAACATACGTTTGGTAGTTGTTGTGGCGCTTGCGATACCCATTTCCATCTTCGCCTCGATTAATTTTCTCTATGCTGCCGGCATTACCATCAACACGCTCACTTTAATGGGTGTGGCCCTGGCCATCGGGATGCTCCTGGATAACAGTGTGGTGGTGCTGGAAAATATCTATCGGTTAAGGACAGAAGGTGCCACTCCAGTAGGTGCTGCATCCGGAGGAACAAGACAGGTGATCCGTGCCGTGACGGCCGCTACTCTTACAACAATAGCCGTTTTTCTGCCCTTTGCATTTTCTACAGAGTTCTTCATTAAACTCTTGGGGAACAATGTGGGGTTTTCCATTATTTTTACCTTGCTGGTGTCGCTTCTTGTGGCACTAATATTTATACCGATGGTGGTATACCAATTCCTCAAAGCCCGCAGGAAAGCCCTGACCCTCCATTCGATAAATTTTCGAAAACCAATAATTCGCGGATACCTGATATTGTTAAGATTTTGTCTGCGCCATCCTGCCCAGGTGCTCTTTACCATGGTCTTGCTATTTTTTGCCGCAGTAGTGATTAGTCTGTCAGTTAGTGTAAACACCCTACAGGAAGCGGAAACAGACAGTTTTCGGGTTTCAATCACCATGCCGGGGGGTACAACCCTGAAAACCTCCGATGAAACGGTAAGCAATATGGAGGACGATCTCGGAAATATAGAGGAGATTGATGAAGTAGTCAGCAACATTGAAGCAGAAGAAGCTTCCATGATCATCCAATTGAAGGAAGAGTTTAAAAAGATCAACGACCGGAGTGTAGCTCAAATAAAAGATGATGTACTGAATAGGCTGGATGTATATAACAACGTTCATGTTAGCATTACGGACATGACCTCGTCTGATGACAGCAACTTCAATATTGGAGGCGGTGCTTCAGATTTTTTGAGTTTCATGGGTGTCGGACAACAAACGGAAGAGGTGCTCATCAAGGGTTCGAATTATGAAGATATGGTTTTGGTTGGTGAAAATGTAGAGTATATACTTTCTGAAGAATCGGATAATGTAACCTCGGCGCGCCTGCAAATATCGCGTGAACAGCCGGAGGTGAGGGTACTTTTCGACCAACGCCTAATGGAGGCTTTAAATATAGATTACACCAGTGTGCAACAGGAGATGAACGCTTTCTCCAGGCAACTCGAGAGTGGTATGACCTTTAAACAGGGTGATGAGGAATACGATATTACCATACGCAGCAAACAGGCTGAAGAAAATCAAAAAGAACAAAAAGGCATGGAAGATCTCCGGCATTTGCTCATAGATGCTGACAATGATAGTGTTGTTTCCTCCCATCATCTAATGGATTTCAGTTCCCTGCGCTATAGTGAAGGAATTGCTTCCATTCACCGGCAAAACAGGGAAAAAAGCATCTCGGTAAATTACCGCTTTTCATCTGAAATCAATGAAGACAATGATTTGCTGGAGAGTGCCCGTGCCGAAGTAGACGAACTGATTTCCGGTTTATACGTTCCACCGGGAGTAGCGGTAGAAGTACAGCATGAGCAGGATCAATACGGTGAATTCAAAATGCTTATTCTTGCTGCCTTTATACTGATCTATATGATCCTTGCTTCCGTATTTGAAAGCTTTTCCACCCCATTCGTCCTGTTGTTTTCCATACCCTTGGCGGCCATCGGATCGCTCATGGGGCTCATTTTAACCGGAAATTCCCTGCTCAATGCCAATACCCTTATTGGGTTTCTCATCCTCCTGGGAGTGGTGGTCAATAATGGGATCATACTGATTGATTTTGTGCAAAATATGAGGTTCAATGGAGCCAGGATTGCACGAGCCGTTATCAGTGCAGGATTGCTTCGTGTGCGCCCGATTCTCATTACCGTGATCACCACAGTTATAGGAATGCTTCCACTGGCCATGGGACAGGGCGAATATGTAGGTAGCATTGGAGCTCCTTTTGCCATCACAGTGATTGGCGGGTTGCTGTTTTCCACCTTGTTCACACTGGTAATCATTCCCACCGCCTACTACGCAATGGAAACCACCCTTCGTTGGTTTGCTTCGCTTCCGCTTCACATCAAGATCATCAACTGGATGCTTTTGCCGGCAGGTATAGTGCTGGCCATCATAGAGGCGGATACCCTGCTGTGGCAAATGGTTGGCGTGGTTGCCGTATTGACTGTTGTGCCTGCAACGACCTGGTTTTTCACCGAAAGCCTGCGTAAAGCATCAGCGGACGTAATCGACAGAAATAGTGACATCGTTATCCGTATCCGAAACCTGGTAAAAATCTATGACCGGCCTTCAAGACCCCTGCGTGAATGGCTGGGGAACAAGCATCTGAATGAACTCCTTGGTATGGGAGAAGAAAAACAAAATTCACGTCAGGAGCTGATATGGCAGATGCCGCTTCTGGGCTTCCTCGGATGGTTTGCCTGGTTTTATCAGTCGGGGGGATTTTGGACATACATCTTATCTGTGGCGTTATGGTTTTACTTAATTTTCCTGATTAAACGTCTCATTACCCTGTTTCCCTCATCCCGTGTTAAAAGATGGTTTTCCCGGCTGCATTGGATTGTTCTTCGGTTTTTCCCTCTTGTTATACTCGGAGTCTATCAAATCAAATTCACGAATACGGGAGCCACGGTTGTCTGGGGATTACTCACTTATTTCCTTCTGGGCATTTATCTTACTTCACAACACCTCAAGGAAAACCGGGTGAACACCGCCCGCATCAAAGGGCGTTTTGCCGGTCTGAAAAAACTATGGATAAACCTTGTGCGCGCCGTGCCGATGATCGGTCGTGAGCGAAAGCCTTTCAAAGCGCTGAAGAGTGTCTCGATGGATATCGGTCATGGAATGTTTGGCCTGCTTGGCCCCAACGGAGCAGGCAAGACAACCCTGATGCGGATTATATGTGGTGTGCTGGAGCAGAGCTATGGGAAGATCACCATCAACGAGATCGATACCCTTGAAAAACGGGAAGAATTGCAGGGGTTGATCGGATATTTGCCCCAGGAATTCGGCATGTATGAAAATATGACCGCCAGGGATTACCTGGATTACCAGGCCATACTCAAAGGTTTGCACAATCCGCAAACCCGTAAGGAAAGGGTGGACAATGTATTGCAGTCGGTTCACATGATTTCCAATGCCAATAAAAAGATCGGTTCGTTCTCAGGGGGTATGAAACAACGGATAGGAATTGCCCAGGTATTGCTGAACCTACCCCGTATACTGGTGGTGGATGAGCCAACAGCCGGACTGGATCCCCGTGAACGCATCCGCTTCCGAAATCTTTTGGTAGAGCTGAGCAGTGAACGGGTAGTGATCTTCTCTACCCATATTATCGAAGATATTGCCAGTTCGTGCAACCAACTGGCAGTGCTTGACAAAGGAAACCTGAAATATTACGGAAAACCGGCTGAGATGGCATCACTGGCAAAAAACAGGGTATGGCAGTTTGATGTTCCGGCAGAACAATTTGAAGGGATAGCCCAGGATTTGAAAGTGGTTCATCATATAAGAAAAGGAGAAAATATCCGTGTGAGGGTAGTGAATCCCGACAAGCCGCATGAAAATGCCCAAAATGTTACTGCTGTGCTTGAAGACGCCTATATATGGCTCCTGAACTTCAGCGGAAAAAACAATACAATTCAATCATCTTAAAACAAGGAGGAAATTTTCAAACCAGTATGGTAAAACTGATAAAACATTGGCTTATCAACTCCGTGCAAATCACCCGGCACAACCTGAAAATCATATTCGGGGATAAATTTCCCTTCTTCCTGTTGGGGGCATTTGCCATATTCATCTTCATCGTGTTAATCAATTTGTTCGGGGGTGATCCGTTCACCAGTGAATCGGTTTATTCACTGCTGGTCTTTGAAGGGATCATCATCGTATTTTTCCCCACCATCTATGCGGTACAGACGGATATTGACAAACGGACCATAGAGATTCTTTTCGGCATTCCCGATTACCGTTATAAAGTATGGCTAGTACGCCTTCTGATCGCCTTCATCGTATGCTGGGTTCTTCTGGCGGTACTGGCCCTGATGTGCTATTTCGCACTGGTCAGTTTTCCCGTGGGCACCATGATCTATTATGTCATCTTTCCGGTTTTTGCCCTGGGAAGCCTGGGATTCCTCATTGCAACCCTGGTAAAAAACGGAAACAGCGCTGCGGTTGTAGCTATAATCATTGGTTTGGGCTTATGGGTATTATCCGAGGCATTGGTAGATAGTCAGTGGAACGTCTTTCTCAACCCGTTTGATGAGGCCGATATGGCCGGACAAATATGGGAAGCTACCATAAGGAAGAACCGCCTGTTCCTTTTCGTTGCCGGAGTGGTATTTCTTGTGGGTGGTTTACTAGGTCTCCAGAACCGGGAAGGGTTTATGCAGTAAAATTGTTTGAAAAGAGTTTGAGGGTTTGACAGAAGTTTGAGGGTTGAGCCATTGATGGTTATTTATTGTCATTGATGGTCATTAAGTACCCATTTGTTGCCATTCAGTGGTTAATTCGATGGTCATTCAGTGGTCATTCGATTGTAATTCAGGAACATTGATTACCATCCGTCAAAAGCCGAACAAGTGTATGGTCATATATTTATGAACCATATATCTTCAGGTCAAAAATCTGTCCGACCCATAGCCTACCTGGTTCTTATCTTAAAAGCGACATCCGGATGGATTTTTCTCATCTCCGGGACCTGGATTTTCAACTTTCCATTCCGGGAGCTTTCGGTGTAGGATTGGATCTTTTTTCCACTCCAGGTATCATACCACACAACTGTATAGCTCTGATCTGTCAGTCCTTCAATAGTAAATTGGAATCCGCTGATGTCTTTACTTTGATAAGAACGACCCCATCCAAATGCGTTCTTTCCAGTTCCCATAACGTAAAGATCGACGCCATTTGCAGAAACTTTCAGAGGTCGGTAAGGCTTATTTGCCAAATCAATATCTGAAACAAAACCGGCAAGGATCTTAAGATGATCCCAGTCTTGCTCAGTTAATTCCGGGTAACTCCACCACACCGGAGTAGCCGCGAGGCCACTGGTCAGGCACGCCCATATCTGGTTGTGATAGGAAATGTGGTACCGCTCATCCTCTGGTTCAAAATAGGCAAGGCTGGCACCGGCTTCACCAAAAATGGCGGGTTTTTTGAAATTATCCCAGAACCTGCGGCTCGCCCAGGCATAATTATACATGGCACTGCGCAAGCTGTCGCCGGGATATTTTGCTTCCCATCCTTGTTCAGGGTAAACATGAAGATTCGGAATATCAATCAAATGGTGCAATGTTTCCCGGTATTGTTTGAATCCTCCGCTAAAAGAGGCGGTAACCGGATGGTTATAGGGATCGTGCTCTTCAAAGTATTCCTCACATTTCTTAACCCATTCGTAACATTCCCGGTGCCTTCCATGGGCCCATCCGTCGGTACCGTTCATTTCATTGATCAGCTCCCAGATACCCATGCTGCGGCTATAAGCAAACCGGGCTATCATATACCGGTATTTTTGCTTCTGGTATTCCCATACCAGTGAATCACTATAAACCTCCTCCACTTTAACAAGCTGGCTGTAGGGGTTATTTTCCCACTGCGATGCCCAAACGGTTTTGGAAAAAAGGTCGTGCGGCCAGATAGCATACATCAACTTGACATCCCTTTCTTCGAGAATCGATAGCAAAGAGTCGATCCGTCCTACCTTCTTCTGGTTGTACTTCCCCAGCACCTCCTCAATCAGGCCGGTACCGTTGAGAAATCCACCATAGGTAATGTCCCAGATGGCAAACAGGTTGGCATCGTGTTCGGCATACTTTTCAAACCGCTGCATATCATTCTTCCAGGGAGAATAAACCCCTGTGCCGTAGAAGGTTTTCCCGTCATCATAAGCAAAATAGTGCGGATTGACCTCTGAAGGCTTGATCCATCCATAATGTTTCGATTCAATGGCTGTGAATTTTGCTGAGGCCGATTCGCCCTTCTCTCCCTCATCTTCAACAAACAACTGATAAGTGTATTCACCCGTTTCGCCGGGTGAGAAACGGACTTTCCACTGTTCCCTGTCTCTGTAATTGTCGTAAAACCCGTTTATCCTTATCTCTTTCCCGGAAGGAGCCGTAAACAATGCATATGCATCAATGTCTGCAGGGTCATAGGGATTTTCAATCTCTACATTCCTGAGGTCGAATAAGATCTCGAATTTTTCATACTTTTTTACCCTGGTGGTATTGGTCCCGGCTATTTTAATTACCGGTGATCCTACTTTCCGTTCTCTACCTGTAATTCCCTTTCTTTCCGAAAAAGCTTGATTCAATGAAAACAAAATAACTACCATGATGAGGTAAAATGAGGTGAATTTTTTCATAGAAAAGCGGTTTGTATGTTAATCCTGTTTTTAAAAGAAGAAAAAATCAGTATTTAGGTATATATTCCTTGTCACTTTTAATCTCAGCAGCTTAAATCTGCTACTTATTCTTCAGTTCGTGTTGCATCATCCCAGTCGTCGGTTCTGAAAGATGAAGCTGGCAACAGATTGGTATCATAAAGCGTCCCGACTATCCAGTTGCGCCAGGCATAACGCACCGCCACGGGATCGGGTACCTTATCGCTTTTCACAAGTACCTCACTGCCGCCTACAATTTCGGCATCGGCCGGATAAAATACCTTATCTTCCCCTGCAATCTCAAATCCCTCCAAATCATCATATGCATAGAGCCCGTTCTCCGCATTGTCAAACTTTAAAACAATAGCACTGTCTTTTACCTCATGCGACTTGTAGACCGGCGAGGCGCCGTCAACATTATCGTAACCATAAGTTTGACTCAGCGCATTAAACAGCAACCGTTCAGCCACCTCTTTCTTCTTCGGTGGGTGAATGCAATCAGGCTCCCCGATATCCATTGTAATGGCAATACCTGAATTGGGTATCAGATCCAGACACTGCAGTTGCACTTCCCGTATAAAAGCAGAATTTTCTGCGGTCGAAAACGCTTCGTTTCCTCCATACATGTAAGGGGCAATTTGCACATAATAAAACGGAAAATCACCAATTCCCCAACGCGTGCGCCAGTCCTTTACCATTGCAGGAAACAGATCTTTATATTTTTGAGGCTCCAGGCGGTTGGATTCACCCTGATACCAGAGCGCTCCCTTTATCCGGTAAGGGATCAACGGATGAATCATCGAATTAAACAGGGCGGTCGGAATGTGATTGGTGTTTTCTGTAATATCAGTATCTTCAAGGTCAACCTCCTGGTACTCGCTCATCACTTCCTTGCTAATCCAGGCCTGAACAGAACTGCCGCCCCAGGAAGTATGAATCATTCCCACCGGAACATCTAAAATCTGCTGTAACTGCCTGCCAAAGAAGTAAGCTACGGCGCTGAAACCCCAGACATTCTCCGGAGAAGCCTCTTGCCAAGCGGTATATTCTTTTACATCTTTTAAAGGCGTTTTCGAACCGACCCGGTCTACAGTAAAAAGCCGCAAATCACTATTTTTCGACTTAGCCGTCTCCATAACAGAGCCATAGGTGGGCTGACCGGTATAGCCCCTAAGGGGCTGCTGCATATTGGATTGGCCCGAGCACAGCCACACTTCCCCGAAAACTACATTCCACAGCTTAATGTTCGAATCCTTGCTCGTAATTTCAATGTTCTGAGGCTCCTGGCTGTTGGTTGTTTCTACCTGTACACGCCAGTTACCCTCCTCATCTGCTTCCACATCCAACGCCTTACTTATCCAGGAGGTTTCTATGGTGATTTTCTCATTCGCATCAGCCCACCCCCATAAGACGACGGTGGCATCGCGCTGTAAAACCATATTCGAAGACACGATAGCAGGAAGTTTTACTTCTGCCTGGATGGATTGCATACATAACAAAAAAAATGCTGCTATTACTGAAATTAAAGTTACTCTTTTCATTTGCTGAAATTTAAAAATTAAAACTTCTGAAATATAAAAAAATTCTAAGAGAGTAAAAATTATTATATCACCCCCTTTCACCAGAATCCTGGGGACATCTTATCACAAGCATCTAACTCAGGTTTTTCTTTATAACTATACTGCTTCCCTGATCAGATTATATTTCCCGGTTTTCGGATCGTTCGCAATATCGCTCACCACTTCAATCCGGTAGTCGAGATTCAACATCTCTTTCTTCTTTAATATTTCCCTCAACCGCCCATCAATCTTTTTTATTACCTCATCTCTGCTAAATTGCTGTGAAATAACGGCTCTAAATATAAAAGAGGTATTTCCTGTTCTGATAATCTGATATTTTTCCAGGCCCCTGACATAAAATTCTACAATAACGATCGGATGTATAAAATCAAAATCACCCCTTTGATTGATAAACCAAAGCAATTCCTCCTGACGCCCGATAATATGTTTGATTTTAGTAAACGGCCAGATCCCTCCTTCTCCCCGGGGAACCAAAATATCATTCATCCGGTAGCGAATTAACGGCTGGGTATAATTATACAAATTGGTCAAAAGCATATGATCGTCCCGGAATTCAATATAATTCACATCATCGAACAGGTAAAATCCTTTTAGATCCTTGCGCTCAACTCCCAATATCAGTGATTCCGAGGCAGCATAATAGTTGATAAGTTCACATTCCCACACTTCATAGATGATTTCTTCCGTTTCAGGCGTAATGGGTTCTCCGCCACACACTACAGCCTGGGGGCTGACAAATAGCTTACCGTATTTTTGCAGCTCTGCCAGCATCCTGATACCGGTGGGATATCCCGTAATAACATCCGGATTGAGTCTGTTCAATGCATCGGTATATTGCTCAAGGGGATAATTAATGTCTAAAACAAGATAATCCCGGTAAACAAATGCTTCCGGTGAATGAAGCGGACTTAAAAACAGGCAGACACCTGCATAATGGCCGTCAACCGCACCGATAAACACATATGATTTTGGTTTTAGACCAAAATGCGGAAATATCCGCAAAGCAATCGCTTTTATGAAATCCCATTCACGCCGGTTATAGAGAAAATACCCCACTTCCCCAGTGGTGCCGGAAGTATGTATTACCCGGTATTTATTATATAAGGCTGTATCCGGAGCTGGAAAGGATTCCAGAAAATCTTCCACCCGCTCTTTTGTTAATTCGCCGGGAACAACCAAATCATCAAAATGATCCATCATTACTTTTTTGTCAATTACAGGCAAATTATTGATATCAATATTTTCCAGAGTCTTGGAGTATATACCATGATCCGAATAATATTCCCGGTAAAAATCGGAATGATGAAAGGCATATTTCAGCAGCCTGCGAAACTTGATTTCCCGTTGCCGTAAAATGGCACGGCGATCTCTATGTACATTACGGTTAAGTTTGAAATTATAATACAAAATCCGGGATAAAGCCATACAAATAACCTTTTTGAATAAAACAATCTCCCCCGTTTTATATTTTAGACTCCGGTTAAAAAGGCTAACTTTCAGAGCTAACAGAAATTATTCTGCGTTACAAGAAAAAAAGGGCTGGGCTCTTGTCGCCGTAGATAGGATAGATCGGAGGGATCACTTCGTACAGAAAATAAAATCAAAAATTCCAAACAATGCCGGTAGAGGCAAAATTTATTAAAGTAAAACTATATACTTCATCAACATCAGCACCACCCTCCAATATCCTGTAGCCTGCCTTTACCGAAAGATTATCTGTTACAGGCACTTTGCCTCCCAGGAAAAAATCAAATGCTCTGCCCGGACCTCCTGCCAGTCCGTCACCTTTTAAAAAGGCTGACCATCGCTCAAAATCATAGGCTGCAAAGACATGCAGCAACGGAACAAATCCAAGATCGTCTTTTTTAACGCTTACATCATCCGTACTTAATTGAACCCGGGCATCTCTGACTTTAGCAGTAAACCCGACCCCCAACGTCCACCTATCTGTCATCAGCACATCTCTTCTATAGGTAAGGCGGTAGCTATTAAACTTGTAGTATCCTTCAACAAATTGACCCCTGGAAAAGAGGGTATGCTGAAAATTGATGTCAAAAGGAGCCGAACCTTCATAATTTAAACTCAAGGGAGCATACAGAGCAAGCAGATGATTCTTTTCCGCAAAGGTAAAGCCAACTGTAATGCGATAGGGAATTACCGGACCCTGAAGATCGAAATCTTTATTGAAATCAAACTTTGTGGCGGTTCGGCTATCATTAGGAATCCTAATATCATTATACTCCTGGAAGGCCAGACCGGTTTCAACATCCAGACTCAATTGACCGAAAATCTGAATAGAAGAAACAAACAAAATAATAAATAATAAAATCAGCTTTTTCATTGATCCGTTATTATACCATATGTAATAATCAGCAACCAATTCTTTCCGGCCCACAGAAAACTTAAAAGATTTCCGGCCTTTCTCTTTTAAACGATATGCAATAATATTAATATTGCCCCAATAACATAAGAAACCGTTCTGGCAGTTTGGGTTTCTCCCTCTAAAGTGGA
>JAIPAF010000074.1 GCA_021740225.1 Bacteroidales bacterium
TCTAAAAAACAGCTACTGTTTATACATATCCATACCTAATTATCAAAAAATCAATGTATTGTTGTAATTCTTTGCTCATCGGCCGAAAATTTTTCTGCTGTCTCGAATCCCGCCTGGCGGGATGACATAATAATAGCCCCGCATGTAGCGAAGCGGAATGCGGGGTAATGAATGCGGCACGTAAAGGAATGCCGTAGGCATGGGATGGTTTATTTATGCCATTACTACGGAATTCCTGCTCCTGCCTGCCCACAATGTTCAACAATATAACAATAGAATCTTCTTCTTTCTTAGCCTTAACCTTAGCTTCTCTTTAATTAATGCCCCTCATCTTCCGGCACTTTGAACTTATCCCCGGTTTCCTCGATTAGCTTTCTATACCATTCTTCGCTGTATCCCGGTTGTTTGAGCCTTACAACTCCCGTGCCGTTAGTTTTAAATTCTCGGCCTTCTGTAATTTTCACGTTACCATCCATGAATTTCATAAAGAGAAACCGATAAAATCTTTTCCATTTATGCACAAGGGAGTTGGCATTTTCCACCGAAAAATCGGATACAAATTCCACCGCCTTGCTTTTGTCATCCTTGTATAGCTCCTGTGCTTTCTGATCCACCATGGAAGTATACCGGGAATAGCGTTTTTCCAGTTCCTGTTGAAGATCGTGGATATAGGGATGAATCAGGTTATAGCGGGTGTAAGCCAGGTTGGATACCTGGTTAAAAACCCAGAAGGCCGAGTTCTCGGACCATTCCATCATGGAGCCGTTCCCTTCCTTGTAGGTAGCCGGGGCCTTCTGGAGTCCGGCATACAGCGGAGTATATACTGTGCTGGCAGCATCATCGACGCTGAACCAAAAAATGCCTCCTAAGGGATCGGGAAGCCACGCCCTGGCCTGGGCGACAAATGAGAAGCCGGTTTGCTGTGTTGCGGTAGCCCTTTCGTTGCAATAGGTTTCGCCTTCTACTTCCCAGGTCAGAGGTCTCCAACGGTACGGGCGGTCAAACGGACCTGCTCCGAAGTCTTTTCTCATGTCCAGTTCAGTACCTTCCAGATGGTCGCGCATGAAATTCATCATGTCGCGTGCGGAAATCTTTTTGTTCGGCTTGATCCACAAGGGCATCCTGTTGTCCAGATCTTCACCCTTTACATAATCAAGATACTGACCCATATTATCGTGGATGTCTTTGAAGAAAGACCATACCCGGACTTCACAAAAACGTGCACCGCCAAAGGTCATCGGTGCATAGGTGTCGGAAAAACTGAAATTTTTATCTTTTCCGTCATACCAGCCCTGGTCACGGGCAAAAGAGATAACGTCATCGGCATATACCGTTTCCACATCAGGATTGAAAATTTCGTTGATGTTGCTGAATTTGATGCTTTGATCATTGTTCTCAGCAAGGGGAAAGGTTCTGATCCTTGCCTGGTTAGCATGGGCGGAAACGTAGCCGTCTGGTATCTTGCGGGCCACCCATACAGCGCCTTTATCCTCCGGGCCTTTTCCAATAATTTCAAGTATCCACACTTCGTTGGGATCGGCAATGGAGAAAGATTCTCCGGTACTGTAATATCCGTAACGATCTACCAGCGTGGTCATTACCTTAATGGCTTCCCGCGCCGATGTGGCCCTTTGAAGCGTAATGTACATCAAACTTCCGTAATCAATGATGGCATTGGTATCCTTTTCGTGCAATTCTTCCCTTCCGCCGTAGGTGGTTTCACCAATGGATACCTGGTGTTCGTTCATATTGCCTACAACAGAATAGGTATGGCGTACCTGGGGAATCTGACCGAGATATTTACCGGTATCCCATTCGTATACATCCAGCATGGCTCCTTCCGGATAATCCGCTGCCGGCCGGTAGTACAACTCTCCATACAATACATGCGAATCCGCGGCATAGGTGATCATGGTAGAACCATCCGTTGACGCACTTTTGGTTACCAGAAAATTGGTACAGGCGTTACCGGCCAAATAACTTGAAAATACAAATACAATGATCAGTACTGATTTTGATAGGTAAGTTTTCATAGATTTGAAATTATTGATTTGACTTATTATTAAATAAACACTTTGATGACTGAACAGGCAAAATTAACATTTGGGATCTATCTATCTAATATGAATCCCTTGCATATACATTCAGTTTTAGATTTCATAAATCACCCCCCCGCTGGAATCCTTCGAAGCTCCGGTAACCGATGCCAGGCAATTGGTCATGCCCTTGCTGCGCAAAACACCCATAAAGGCAAATATCAACGCCTCTTTAAATTCAACAAGCCTGCTTTCGGGAATGACGATGCGATTGGTGTTCCTTTCACGTATACGATCCATCAGGAACTGATTATGGGCTCCGCCCCCTGTAACCAATATTGTACCATCCGAAGTGCCTCTGGAAGCCTCATGAATTTGTATGGCGATGTGTTCATACACCGTTCTTAATTGATCCTGAAGGGATAGCCGGGAAGCATTTTTCAATACCTCCAGGAAACTGGTATTCAGCCAATCATCTCCCAGGGATTTTGGAGGTGGGGCATGGTAAAAGTCCAGCTTGTTCAGATGCTCCAGCAACATCTCATCCACATTGCCCCGGGCTGCCATTTTTCCATCATTATCCATTTCCCGGCCCGCCTGATTTGCCAGGTAATTAATCGCCTTGTTTACCGGACAAATATCAAAAGCCCCACGCGTGCCTTCCTGATTAAAGGAAATGTTGCTGTAACCGCCCAGATTCAGGCAATAATCATATTCCGGGAACAAATATGCATCCCCGATCGGTACGAGGGGTGCTCCCTGCCCTCCAAGGGCAACATCAAGAGAACGAAAATCTGTAATAGCAGGTATATTGGTTAATGCGGCAATGATGGCGCCGTTCCCTATTTGCGAGGAATAACCTTTCTGAGGGTTGTGAAAAGCCGTATGTCCATGAGAGGCAATATAATCGATTCTTTCGGGACGATGCGCTTCAATGAATTCATTGATGGTGTTGCCTATGAATCGGCCCAGTTGAATGTCCATATCTACAAAGGATTCTGCCGTAGACTCATTCAATTTACTGAGCCGTTCGGCCAGGTGCTTGTCAAAGGGAATGGTATCGGCCTGTTCGATGCTATAGTACCAGCCCCCGTTTACCTGTTGAAAAATGCAAAAAGCAATATCAACACCATCAAGTGATGATCCCGACATGATACCTATAAGGTGATGTCTTTCCCTTTCTTCCTGTAATTGATTCATTAAAATAATTTTAGCCCGAATTATTCATGAATAATTCTGATGCTATTGAAAAACCTGGATTTTTGCTTTCTTAATTATTGCAAAAATCCGGTTTTTCTAAAGCGGGGTAACCTGCATCCTCCCCGCTATCCATCCCGCATTCATAAACTTTCCCGCTTCAGCGGGATTCGTTTATGAAAAATGCAGGTTTAAACGTTACAAAAATAAATTTTCTATGAAATTATTTTGCCAGAAAGTAAAACATTTATATTTTTGACCAAATGGTTAAACTTTATGGTTAATTTTATTGGGTTTAACCAAATACTTATAATCATCTGTATGACAGAAAAAGAACAAAACACTGAAGAACGGATCCTTATAGCTGCCAAGCAAGTGTTTCTTAGAAAAGGGATGGCCGGGGCAAGAATGCAGGAAATAGCCAATGAAGCCGGAATCAACAAATCATTGCTGCATTATTATTACCGGAGTAAAGACAAATTGTTCCTGGCTGTATTTCGCCTGGCCATTCAAAATTTTCTCCCCGAAATCAAAAGCATTCTCCTTTCCGATGTATTGGTTACGGAAAAAATTGACCGGTTTGTGGAAGGATATATGAATGTTCTCCTCAACAATCCATTTGTGCCTTTATTCATTTTGCAGGAGATACAGAGGGACCCAGATCGGCTTTTGAATATTTTCCTGGAAGAAGGCATTCAGCCTCAATTGATTCTGGAACAATTTGAAAGAGCGGTTCAAAAAGGAGAAATCAAGGCAGTTGATCCGAAACATTTGCTTATCAATATTCTGTCGCTGTGTATTTTCCCTATTGTCGCCCGGCCTATGATGCAACGCATGTTGTATGACAACGACAGCGATGCTTATAATGAATTTCTCAGGGAAAGGAAAAAAGTTGTCTCCGAATTTGTGAAAAATGCCATAAAAAAATGAAGCAACTCATTATTATTCTGTTATTAATTGCCCAGGTTTCCCTGGCCCAGCAAAGGGATTCACTCGATATTTTCCGCTGTTTTGAAGCAGTGGAGTCGAACCATCCCAGGTCAGCCGAGAAACCGCTTATTAACAAGCAAACCAGGCTGAAAATTGACAATCTGAAAGCCCAGTGGTACCCAGATCTCGAGATGAATGCCCGGGCCAGTTATCAATCTGATGTTGTGGAAATTGACCCGAATCTACCTTTTGAGGCGGATTTTCCTTCACCCTCGAGGGATCAGTACAAGGTGACCATGGATATCAATCAGATGATTTATGACGGCGGCGTGGAAAAATATTCGGAAAAGATGGAACGAATGGGTGAGAAGATTGATAAACAGTCTGTGGAAGCGGATCTTTATCAGGTCAAGGATCAGGTGATGGAGGTATATTTTGGCATCATGCTTCTGCAAAAACAGAGAAAAATCTTAGAAGCTACCATGAAAGAACTGAAAACAAAGATCAGCCGTGTGAAGTCGGCTGTCGACAATGGTACTTTGCTTCCTTCCGATTTAAACAATATGCGTGCTGAACGCCTTAGCCTGGAGCAGAACCTGGATGACCTGAACAGTCAGATACGGTCGGGCTATGGAGTGTTAAACGAACTGACCGGTTTGGAAACCGATACCTCCACCGCACTTATTTTACCTGAAGTTACCCTGGAGGAGAAGAAAGAATACCAAAGACCCGAAAATGAATTATTTGAGAAACAAAAGAAACAGCTTGACATCAAAGCGGAGCTTCTTCAGGCCCGAAAAATGCCTAAGGTGTTTGCATTCGGGCAGGTTGGTTATGGTAAGCCGGGTCTAAACATGTTAAACGATGAATTTGATACCTTTTACCTGATGGGGGCAAAGTTTACATGGAACATCTGGGACTGGAATCAAAATAAAAGAAAAAGGCAGCTGACCAGGCTTCAAAAAGACAGGGTTGATGTTAAAGAGAATACATTCAATAAAAAGGTAGATATTCATCTGGAAAAAATTGAGGCGGATATTTCGAAATATAAAAAAAACCTCCAACGGGATGAGGAAATTATCGGACTGAGAAAGGAGGTGATACGGAGTTCCCGTTCAAAGCTGGAAAATGGAGTGATCACTTCGGCCGATTACATTACCGATCTGAACCGGCTCACCAAAGCAAAAATTACGCATGAACGACATAAAATCGAACTGTTGAAAGCGAAGTTGAACTATCTATTTACTATTGGAAATATCTAAATGACAAGATTATGAAAACACAAGTCATAAACATAGCCATCGGAATCGGTTTGATGGTATTCACCGGTTGTGCTTCCAATAATGAAAAGTCCGATGCCTATGGGAATTTTGAATCAAGGGAGGTCATCGTCTCTGCACAGACCCGGGGTGAAATACTAAGCATGGATTTAGAGGAGGGAGAAACTTTGAAGGCCGGGAAGTTAGTCGGATGGATAGATACCTCCGGGCTTGCCGTGAAGAAAGAGCAACTCAAAACCCAAAAGGGCTCGCTGAATGCCAAGCTTGCCAATATAAACGCAAAGGCCGAGGTACAAAAAGAGCAGATCGAATCGCTTCTTACCGAAAAGAAACGTATTGAAAGGTTATTGGAAGAAGATGCTGCTACTGATCAGCAGTTCGACAACATCCAGGGTAAACTGAATGTAGCCCGAAAAAGGCTGGAATCCATCAATACACAAAAACAGTCGGTTTATTCGGAAATGAAGGTACTGGAAAAACGCATCAAGGAGGTGAACACCCAAATAGACAAATGTAAAATCACCAATCCCATAAAAGGGACGGTACTTGAAAAATATCTTGAGCCTTCCGAAATCGCTGCCCCAGGGAAAGCCCTTTATAAAATTGCCGATCTTTCGGAAATGATTCTAAGGGTTTACATCAGCGGGGATCAGCTTCCTCTGGTACAGATAGGCCAGCAGGTGGAAGTGCTTATAGACAAGAATGAACAGGAGAATCAAAAGCTTAGTGGAACCGTATCCTGGATATCGCCAAAAGCGGAATTTACACCCAAGATCATTCAAACCAAAGAAGAAAGGGTTGACCTGGTATATGCCGTAAAAGTCCGGGTGAACAATGACGGGAGGATTAAGATAGGTATGCCGGGGGAGGTTAATTTTTGAGATTGGAAAAGTGCAAATGAAAAGATGGTATTTTAACTCTTTTTGGTTTCAGTTATTTGCTACGCTGTCATTTGACACAAGGACTAATGACTATAAATGACCACTTAATGACAACAAATGACAATTGAATGACTATAAATAACGAGAGACTGACAACAAATGACTCTTAAACCAGGGAGGTGTTCAGATGGTGCAATCAGTAACAATCGATTCGATGAAGAAAACCTACGGCAATATAATAGCTGTAGAAAATGCAACATTTGAGGTAGAAAAAGGAGAGCTGTTCGGTTTGATCGGACCCGACGGGGCGGGTAAAACGACCTTGTTCCGAATACTGACTACCCTGCTGATACCGGATGAGGGCACTGCAACAGTTGAGGGATGGGATACGGTAAGACATTACAAAGAGATTCGCAAAATCACGGGTTACATGCCCGGGCAGTTTTCTCTATACCCGGATCTTTCTGTAAGGGAAAATCTGGAGTTTTTTGCTACCATTTTTGACACCACCATAGAGGAGAACTACCATTTGATTGAAGATATTTACAGACAAATCGAGCCTTTCAAGGGTCGTCTGGCCAGAAACCTTTCAGGCGGGATGAAACAGAAATTGGCCCTGAGTTGTGCACTCATACATAAACCTTTGGTACTGGTGCTGGATGAGCCGACTACCGGTGTAGATGCCGTTTCAAGAAAAGAATTCTGGGAGATGCTTATGAAACTTAAAAAGCAAGGCATCACCCTGCTGGTCTCCACACCTTATATGGATGAGGCCGGCATGTGCGACCGTGTAGCGCTTATACAAAATGGAAAGATTATGAAGATCGATCCCCCGGATAAAATCCTGGCGGATTATCCCGGCACCCTCTGGGCTGCCAGGGCCGAAAGGCCATACAGATTGCTCCAAAATATACGGGATTATGAAGGGGTGGCTTCCGTTTATCCTTTCGGAGAATACATACACTTCACACCCCAGTCAGAGCCTTTCGACAAGGAAAAACTGAAGGTGTTTCTGGAATCAAGAGGACACAGGGATCCGGAAATAAAAAAAGCTGAGCTTACGATTGAAGACTGTTTTATGGACTTAATGAACAGATAGAGGAGAAGATGGAGTCATCATACATCATCGAAACCAGGAATATGGTGAAAAAATTTGGCGATTTCACGGCCAATGACAACCTTACTTTTCAGGTAAGGAAAGGGGAGATTTTTGGTTTTCTTGGAGCAAACGGGGCAGGGAAAACCACGGCCATCAGAATCCTTTGCGGACTGTCAGCTCCAACTTCCGGGGAAATCAACGTGGCCGGGTTCAATGTATATAAAGAAACTGAAAAGATCAAAAAAAGCATTGGCTATATGAGTCAAAAATTTTCACTTTATGAAGATCTGACCGTTAAGGAAAATTTCAGGTTTTATGGCGGTATATACGGATTGTCACGCAAAAAGATCAGGGAACGAACGGGTTATTTATTGGAAAAGCTGAATTTCACCCATGCTTCCAATTATAAGATTGCCTCCATACCCCTTGGATGGAAACAAAAACTTGCTTTTTCCATTGCCATCATGCACGAACCCCGGATTGTTTTTTTAGACGAACCCACAAGCGGCGTAGATCCTATCATCAGACGGCAGTTTTGGGAGATGATCTACGAGACCGCAGAAGGAGGAGTCACTGTATTTGTTACAACCCATTATATGGATGAAGCCGAATATTGCGACAGGGTATCCATCATGGAAGCGGGCCGTATAGAAGCCATGGATACTCCCCGGAATCTTAAAACCAGATATCAGGCTTCAAATATGAATGATGTCTTTGTACGGATTGCCCGTTGACCTAACAATCAATTGACTGCACTTTGATATGAAACGTTTTAAAGGATTTGTAAAAAAGGAGTTTATTCATATTTTCCGTGATGTAAGAACCTTGCTTATTTTATTTGGTATGCCCGTAGCCCAGATATTGATTTTTGGTTATGTGGTAACCAATGAGATCAAAGAGGCAAAGATTGCCGTGTATGATAAATCTAACGATCATGTTACCAGGGAGATAACCGATAAACTGGTTTCTTCTGATTATTTTATACTTTCCAGGAAAATCCAGAACCAAAGTGACATAGAAAAAACTTTTAAAAAAGGGGAAATCAAGGAGGTCATCGTGTTTGAGCCGAATTTTGCCAAAAAGCTTACCAACGAACAATCAGCGACCGTCCAAATCCTTCTCGATGCCACAGATGCCAATATGGCCAATTTGTTGCAAAGCTATACCTCAGGTATCATCAGGGATTATTCCACGGATATCATGGTCAGTAACCGCGGAATGCCCCAAATGGAAATCAAACCCCGTATGCTGTTCAATAAGGAGCTTAAAGGAGTATACATGTTTGTTCCGGGTACCATGGCACTGATCCTTATGATAGTTACCGCCTTAATGACTTCCATCTCAATTACCAGGGAAAAAGAAATGGGAACCATGGAGGTTTTATTGGTTTC
>JAIPAF010000075.1 GCA_021740225.1 Bacteroidales bacterium
ACCCCTATAAACTTATTCAGGTCCCACCTGGGGATCTTGCAAACCACATAGTCCAGGGCAGGCTCGAAGAATGCCGGTGTAGTTTGAGTCACCGAATTTTTTAGTTCATGCAAACCATATCCCAAACCCAGTTTAGCTGCCACAAAAGCAAGCGGATAACCGGTAGCTTTGGAGGCAAGGGCGCTGGAACGGGACAATCTGGCATTTACTTCAATAACCCGGTAATCTTCTGAAACCGGATCCAGGGCAAACTGAACATTGCATTCCCCAACAACACCTATATGTCGAATAATGCGTATAGAAAGCTCCCTGAGCATATGATACTCCCTGTTGGTCAATGTCTGTGAGGGAGCCACTACAATGCTTTCCCCGGTATGAATACCGATGGGATCAAAATTTTCCATATTGCACACGGTGATGCAATTGTCATAATGATCCCGAACCACTTCATATTCAATTTCCTTCCACCCTTTAAGCGATTCCTCTATCAAAACTTGTTCGGAATAGGCAAATGCAATGGAAGCTGTATTTTCCAGTTCCTTTTCACTGAAGCAAAAACCACTACCCTGACCTCCCAAAGCATAAGCAGCCCTGAGAATCACCGGATAACCCAGTTTCTTTGCGGCCTCCTTAGCTTCTTGCAGGTTATTGGCAGCAATGCTTTTTGCGGATTTAATCTCAATAGTCCTTAGCTTCTGATTGAAAATGTCGCGGTCTTCAGTATCGATGATTCCCTGTACGGGAGTTCCCAATACTTTTACATTATATTCCTCCAGCACTTTATTCCTGTATAGTGCCACCCCACAGTTCAATGCGGTTTGACCACCAAAAGCCAGAAGGATCCCATCAGGACGTTCTTTTTTGATTACATCGGTAACGAATTCCGGGGTAACCGGAAGGAAATAAATCTCATCGGCAATTTCTTCCGAAGTTTGGACCGTGGCAATGTTGGGATTGATGAGCACGGTACGTATACCTTCTTCTCTCATTGCTTTAAGAGCCTGCGAGCCGGAATAGTCAAACTCGCCAGCCTCCCCGATTTTTAGAGCGGCTGAGCCTAAAACGAGAACTTTGGATATATTTTGCGTTGTATCTTTCATCATCTCACCATTTTAAAATTTGGGGATCTTCATTTGTTTGTGTAATCCTTCAATAGACCAATGAAATCATCGAAAAGGAATTCGGTATCTACGGGTCCCCCTGAAGCCTCGGGATGAAACTGGGTGGCAAAAAACGGATATTTGCTGTGTTTGATTCCTTCACATGTATTGTCATTCAGATTGGTAAAATACAACTCCCAGTCGCTGTCCAATGTATCAATATCCACCACATAACCATGATTCTGCGAAGTAATATAACACCGGTGGGTACCCTGAAGCAATACCGGCTGATTATGGCTCCGGTGGCCGTACTTCAGTTTATAGGTATCTCCTCCCGTAGCCAGTGCCATAAGCTGGGTGCCCAGACAAATGCCCATTACAGGGTTATTCTTGTGCAAAGCTCTGCCGATGTTCTGTATTGCAGTATCCGCCAATTTTGGATCTCCCGGACCATTGGTTATAAAGAGACCGTCATAATCCTCCTTTAAAAAATCGTAATCCCAAGGCACCCGCACAACAGTTGTATCCCTGTTAACCAGACATCGAATGATGTTATTCTTAAGCCCCAAATCCAGCAATACAACCTTATATTTTCCGCTTCCATACTTTTGAACAGTGGGAGTACTTACCTTCTCCACCAGATTTTCTTCATTGGGATCATACAGATCCACTTCTTCACCGTCAATTATGATCTTTCCCAACATAACCCCTTCTTCTCTAATAATCTTGGTCAATGCCCTTGTATCAACCCCGTATATACCGGGAATCCTGTTTTCTTTCAGCCATTCGGAAAGGCTTCTGGCCGCATTCCAATGGCTGTAATTAAAGGAATAATCCGAGATAACCAAGCCGGTTATCTGCACCCGGCTGGATTCAAAATGATCGGATATGGCATTGGACTGCTTCTCTTCGGGAACTCCATAATTCCCGATTAAAGGATAGGTGGCAACAAGTATCTGTCCGTGATAAGAAGGATCGGTAAGGCTTTCAGGATAACCTGTCATAGCCGTATTGAACACGATTTCTCCAGAAACCGATTTCTCATAACCAAAAGACTTACCATGGAATACTTTACCGTCGCTAAGAACTAGTTTGGCTGGTTTAGAATGAAGCATCGTTTTTTTAAAAACCGCAACAAAGGTAAAGTGTTTTTTGGTAGATGAAAAATATATCGAAAAAAAATATTAACCACTTTCTCTTGAAAATTCACGGCGCAAATAACCATACCAGAGAAAGAATATAAGAATTAGCAAAATCAGGTCTACCAAAATAATCAACATAGTCAGCCATAAGGAGTAAGTTTTCAATTCATAAAAATACATTATGATCGGCCTGAACATATAAGCCCCGAATAATATGGCAATAATCAATGCCATAACCGGTTTTCTCAATTGCAGATTTTTAAGCGTTTCAACAGTACCATGCTTCCGGCGGTACCAATTTTTCGCAGATTTGCTAAATAAAAGAGCCAAAGCAAGCAATCGTACACTCAAAGATGCAGTAATGAGAAAACCGACTATAATTCCGGTTTGAAAACCGCTCTCCAGATAAAAAGGGTATAGCAAAAGATGAGTAAATAAAAAGGTAACAAACAGTAGTCTTGCCCAATTTTTACCCGTATGAATCATATATGTGATGAAAAGATATATTAATGTCGCTAGTATGGCTGGCACATCCGGGCTTGAATATATTATACCATGATAATTCAGTAAAAATACCCGTAGCACATCAAGCAAAAGGCTTAAATAGATCAGCCAAGCGCCAAGCCTAACATAAACGGGTAAATCAGAAGGAACCTTAAAGTAATTTTTCCTTGATTCAAACCAGGATTGCCGGTCTTCCTGCTTCTTCCGCTCCTGTTCCTCCCTTAATTGAATCAAATCCGTAATTTCTTCAAACTGTTGCTGGCTGAGATTTCTTCTTTTCAATTCACTTCTGGCAGCATCAACCGCTTCGCTCTGATAATCATTCCTCCTTCTGAGCAAAATCTCCATCAGCTCTTCATTGGATCGCTCTGTCATTATGGAGGTAAACCTGTTTTCCATTTTCCTTTGAATTATAAACGGATTAGGGGAAACCTTACCCGGAATTTCTCAAAACATCCATTTTCTTTCTTCTGTCAAAGGAAAAGCTATTGCTCAGGCCGTCTACATACTCATAAGTTTCAAGGGCCTTTTGGTTGAGCTGATCTTTAAGGCTTCCTTCTGCTTTTTTGGCCATCTCTGCCAGCATATCGGCAAAAAGTTCGATATTGGCTACGCTGTATCCGTACTCTTTCTTAAAGATATTGTCAAACTGTTCACTCCCGGATTTTAACAATACATTAAGATCTATACGGGTATCATTGATCACTTGTTTATTAACCTGCTCAAAATCTTCACTTACCGGAGGAATATCGGTATTGCCTCCTGTTATTCTGCCCAGTAAAGCCTGCAGCAAAACATGAATCTTTTCTATCTCACGCAGTATATAATCCCTTTGTTCCATTGCTATTCATCAACTTTAAAAAATCCATACAGGAACACATTCCAATCATGTTATGCCATTCCTTAGAATTGAATCAAAAAACAGTCACCCTCCTGCCTTTTTCACCTTGTAACCTTTGCCTTTCAAAAATTCCAACACTTCATTCCTCAGATCTCCCTGGATAAGAAGTTCCCCACTTTTCACTGAACCGCCTACTCCCATCTTCGTTTTTATTTCTTTTCCGAGGTCTTTCAAATCTTCATCCTTCCCAACAAAGCCGGCAACCAATGTCACCTCCTTACCCTTTCGATGACGTCTGTCAAGACTCACTCTTAAATCCTGCTGTTCCGGTGGTAAAGTTTCCTGTTGGGAATCCGCATCCGAATGATATTGAAAATCGGGATCCGTGGAATAAACGATACCGGAATATTTTTTTTTCTTCCTTTTTCTACTCATAAGCGGGAAGTACTAATTCATCATATGTATTATACAAATGTAAGAAAAGAATTAAAAAATAAAGATTAATTTCGCAGATCTTTTTAATGCTTTATTTTCAATAAAATCATGACGGATATCAGAAATATAGCGCTTATAGCCCATGTAGACCATGGCAAAACAACCATTGTAGACCGGATTCTCCATCAGGTCAAAATCTTTCGTGAGAACCAGGATGTAGGAGATTTAATACTGGATTCCAATGATTTGGAAAGAGAAAGGGGTATCACCATTCTTTCAAAAAATGTGTCAGTAAGGTATAAGGGAACTAAGATCAATATCATTGATACCCCAGGCCACTCGGATTTCGGTGGTGAAGTGGAACGGGTACTCAACATGGCTGACGGGGTTCTTTTATTGGTAGATGCCCTAGAAGGTCCCATGCCCCAAACCCGCTTCGTACTTCAAAAAGCTTTGAAATTAGGGCTCAAGCCTATTGTAGTTATTAACAAGGTTGATAAACCCAACTGCTTGCCGGAAGAGGTACAGGAATCTGTTTTCGATCTGATGTTCCACCTGAACGCCACCGAGGAGCAACTTGATTTTCCTACCGTATTCGGTTCATCAAAAGAAGGATGGATGTCTGATGATTACCGAAACCCTTCCAATGATGTATCCCATCTGCTGGATATCATACTGGATCAAATCAATTCCCCAAAAGAACCGGCCGGCACACTGCAGCTTCAGGTAAGCTCAATTGATTATTCCTCCTACCTGGGCCGCATAGCTGTAGGCAGAATATCCAGGGGATCCATCCACGCAGGCATGAGGGTATCTGTTGTAAAAAACAATGGAACCATCATTCAATCTCAGATTAAAGAGCTTTATGTATTCGAGGGGCTGGGCAAAGAAAAGGTAAAAAAAACGGTAAATGCCGGAGAGATTGTAGCCGTGCTTCTGCCGGAAAATTTTGACATCGGGGATACCATTGCTGATTCTGAAAAACCGGAAGGTATGGCACCTCTTCTTATTGATGAACCCACCATGAGCATGCTTTTCACAGTCAACACTTCTCCTTTCTATGGTCAGGAAGGAAAATATGTTACCTCCAGACATCTTCGGGAGCGGCTTTTCAGGGAAACGGAAAAGAACCTGGCCCTGAAAGTGGAGGAAACGGATTCTCCGGAAAAAATGAATGTTTTTGGAAGAGGCGTGTTGCATCTTTCTATCCTGGTAGAAACCATGCGGCGTGAAGGTTATGAATTTCAGCTGGGCCAGCCTATGGTGGTCGTGAAAGAAAAGGATGGAGAAAAGCAAGAACCTATGGAGCTTCTGAGCATTCACATACCGGAATCCTTCTCAGGTAAAGTAATTGAGATTGTCTCCCGGCGAAAAGGAGAAATTGTCAACATTGAAAACAAAAACGGCAGAACGGCATTGGAATTTAAAATTCCTGCAAGGGGTATGATCGGTATCAACAACCTGATTCTTACTTCAACCGAAGGTGAAGCAGTGATCAGTCACCGCTTTCATGCATATGAATCCTGGAAAGGAGACATAATCAACCGTAATACGGGTTCGCTTATTGCCATGGAAACAGGAACTGCCATACCCTATTCCATTGAGAAACTGCAGGACAGAGGAAACTTCTTTATAGAACCCAATGAAAAAGTATATGCCGGTCAGGTAATAGGCGAAAATACCCGCCAGGATGATTTGGTGGTGAATATCACAAAAACCAAAAAATTGACCAACATAAGGGCAGCCGGTTCCGACGATAAAACCGTAGTGACTCCGGCTACCCAACTGTCTTTGGAAGAAGCCATGGAATACATCAAAAAAGACGAGTATATTGAAGTGACGCCTGAATCAATCCGTCTCAGAAAGATCCTGCTGAATGAGCATGAGAGGAAACGGCTTAGAAAAGACGGAGTCAGTGCATGAATCCTCTACCTGTTAGAAGATAGAATGGAGGAGATTGAAATAACCTGTCATTGATGGTCATTAACGGTCACTAAATAGTCATTAAGTGGTCATTGGTGGTCCTTAGGCAATTATTTATAGTCATTTATTGTTTATCCCGTAAAATTCTGCGAAACAGATTATTTTACCGGGTCATTCGATTGTAAACCTTACAATAGCTTCAACTCCGTATTTTAACCAGGATTTTTCTCAGCGAAAGATTCCAAGCAATAAGTATCCTTCGCTGCAGATATTAACCTCTGGCATAAAAAGCAATGGCTTCATTAATAAATACATTCAAAGGATAAACCGTTTCAAATGCCTCCAAGAGCGCTCCGGTAAGATGTTCCGAGGTCAGCAGATCTTCTTCAAGCGGTTTTAATACCGTATAATCCTTGTAATTCAACAGATCAACATCCTTAAAATCTTTTGGGAACCCCTTGGGTGCGGTTTTAAGCTTTTCATCTGTTATGATCGTCCCAAACTGTTCCACAATGTCGGGATCGTAGATGATCTCTTTAAATTCCTCTGTATTTTCAAATATATCCGTTCGTATGGCTTTCAAACTACCGGAGGAAGGCCTGTATATTCCTCCTTCAACAAAAGAATTTGCCGGTTCAACGTGGAAATAGTAACCGGCATATCCGCCCTTCCTTCCTCCCGGTGCAATGAAAGCTCCAAAATTTGTCTTGTAGGGCGACTTATCACGGGCAAAACGAATCTCTCTGTTTATCCTGAAAATGCAATCTTTTGGGTGCAAATTCTTTATGGATTCATCAAAAGAGGCAATTTCAGCTATCAGAAGGGCCACATACTGCTCAAATTCCTTTCGCACCAACTGGTAACGGTATTTATTGGCGTGAAACCATTCCTTATTGTTATTGGCTGCCAAATCTCTGAGAAAATCAAGCATTTCCGTGCTTATCATAGTTTGGTCATTTGAATTTATTTTGTTTTTTAGACAACCTCTTTATTGTCACCTTTCCGTTTCCATATAATAGTCGGGCGCTGCCTCTACAATCTCGATTTGCTCCAATCCACGGTCTATCATGGCATCAAAATCCACATTTTGTTCCCACCTTGCAATCTTTTCAAGTTTCGGCCTGGTTTGAGGATGTTTGGGTACAAAGAGTGTGCAGCAGTCATCATAAGGTTGAACGGATATATCATAGGTACCGATCTTTCTGGCAAAAGCTACAATCTCTTCTTTATCCATTCCGATCAGGGGACGAAAAACGGGCAGACTGACCGATGCATTGGTGGCAGAAAGACTTTCCACGGTCTGGCTGGCCACCTGCCCAATGCTTTCTCCCGTGACCAGGGCTTGCGCGCCCTGTTTTTCCGATAGCTTCTCAGCAGCCTTCATCATCATTCTTCTCATGATAATGGTAACATAGTCATGCGGGCAATTCTCAACAATGGCTTCCTGAATCTCTGTGAACGGGAACACATAAAGGTTTAATTTTTCTGTATACCGGCTTAGCTTTTTGGTTAATTCGATGACCTTATTTTTGGCACGTTCGCTGGTATAGGGATAACTGTAAAAATGAACAGGCTCCAGGTTCAATCCCCTCCTTGCAATGAGCCAGGCGGCAATCGGGCTGTCAATACCACCTGATAGCAATACAGTGGCTTTCCCTCCTGTGCCAACCGGTAAACCACCTGGCCCCGGCTCTTTATCCCTGTAAAGAAAAGCACCTTCCTTCCGGATGCTAACATATACGGTAACATCAGGCTGATGGACATCCACTGTTAAATGAGGAAAGCTCTCGGCGATGTATTGGCCCAGCCTTGTATTGATCTGATACGTATTATAGGAAAATAATTTATCCGTACGACGGGTTTCAATTTTAAAGGAATGGCTCCTGTCCAAAACCGTACTGAAATATTCAGCGCTTCTTTTCTTAATCGCTTCAATATCTTTTTCAACCTGGAGGGCACGGTGGAAAACATTTATCCCAAATACAAGGCGGAGCCTTGTGGCTGCCCTTTCCAGGTCAGCTTCATCTTCAGGAAATAAATATAACATAGACTGTCCCTTTTTAATGCTGAATTCACCCGTTCCCTGCAATACGAGCCGTATGTTTTTTATCAGTTTGTCTACAAAGAAAGGGCGGTTATCACCTTTAAGCATGACCTCACCATACTTAACGATCAGTAATTCCTTCATAACTTTAAAATTTTGCCATTTTTTGAAGTTTGGTGACGGCAGAAACAAGCACTTTTTCAGTATAGTCGATTTCGTCCGGAGTATTCAAAACAGAAAAGCTAAAACGCAGGGCACCTTCTGCTTCCGTTTTTTTCAGTCCCATGGCTTCCAACACATGGCTTGTTTTATTTCTTCCGGAAGTACAGGCGGAACCTGTAGATACATAAACTCCTTTTGATTCCAATTGTCTCAGCAGCACCTCGCCCTTTATTCCGGGAAACGAGACATTCAGAATATGGGGTGCTGCCCGGGAGTCTTCGGGGGTATTGATCCGAATATCCTTTATATTATCATTAAGAAGGTTGTAGAAACGATTTTTCAGATTCCGCAAATTGTCCTGTTTGTTTCGGGGCTCACTGAAATTAAGCTCCACGGCTTTGGCAAAACCTGCTATGGCCGGCAAATTTTCTGTTCCGGCCCGCAAACCTCCCTCCTGCCCACCCCCGTGAAGCAGTGGTTGTATTCCGGAATGATTTCCAATATACAAAGCTCCAACTCCTTTAGGCCCATGTATCT
>JAIPAF010000076.1 GCA_021740225.1 Bacteroidales bacterium
TGAAGTTAACGGTTCACCTGTAGGTTCACCGGATGGTTATAGCCTGAGTGAAGAATTGAATGTTAACGCACCGGGAGTAGAGAATACATTTACATTCAAGGCGCCCGATGGCCGAACCCTTGAGGCCACCTTTACCAGTGAAGAAATCTCCATGAATACCGTGTTGGAGGATACCGTAATGGAATATGGAGGCAGTAGGGTGGGATATTTGGTGCTGAAGAGTTTTATTGACAAAACCCCGGATGAACTGACGGAGGCTTTCCGCCATTTCGACGAGAAGAATATTGAAGAGCTGATCATTGATCTGCGATATAATGGAGGCGGCACGCTTTCCGCCTCACGGTTTCTCGGAGAGTTCATCATTAACAATGCCGGTAATACGTATGTAAAGATCAGCCATAACGACAAGAAAAGCGAAAGGGATACGGCCCACGTTTTTGGGGAAGATTCTCTGGGCATTTCTTTGGGACTGAATAGGACCTATTTCCTTACCACCCAGGCTACCGCTTCTGCCAGTGAAGCCCTGATCAACGGGATGAAGCCTTATATGGACGTTAATATAGTCGGGGATACCACTTACGGGAAGCCGGTGGGAATGTATGCCTTTACGGATAATAATAAAGAATATGCATTTCTGCCCGTTTGCTTTAAGCTGGTCAATGCCGAAGATAAAGGGGAGTACTTTGACGGGCTTTCTCCTTCATCACCGGAAGCAACACTGGCCGATGATTTCAAGCAGCCTTTCGGAAGTATGGAGGACGATTTGCTGTACCAGGCCTTGTATCACATTGAAAACAATAACTTTAAACTGAAAAAAGCCCGGGAAATCATGATGCCGAGACCGGCAAACCGGGTTGAGTACAGAAGCCTGCAGGATGAAATCGGTGCATTGTAAATATATTTGATGAGGCGCTAACCGGCTTTCTTAGCTATGCCTTATATTAATCATATTACTGGCAAATGGCTCATTAAGACCCAAACGCCTGGCGATAATTTTTAAACCAGATTCAATGATAATTTTAGGTATAGATCCGGGCACCACCATCATGGGGTACGGGTTGATCAATCAATCCGGGAAGAACCCGGTTCTGATTCATCTGGGTGTCATAGAACTTTCTAAGGTTGACGATCATTACGACCGGTTAAAAAAGATATTCGACCGGGTGCTGCAGATCATCGATGAATACCGGCCCGATGAGATGGCCCTGGAAGCTCCTTTTTACGGAAAGAATGTGCAGTCGATGCTCAAACTCGGTAGGGCGCAGGGGGTGGCCATGTCTGCTGCCCTGCATCGTTCTCTGCCTATTTATGAATATGCTCCCCGAAAGATTAAACAGTCTATAACAGGCAACGGAAATGCCTCCAAACAACAGGTTGCACAACTATTACAGCGTATGCTGGATATGGAAGAACTTCCCAAAAACCTGGATGCTACCGACGGGCTGGCTGCGGCGGTATGCCATTTTTATAACTGCCTGGTACCGCACGCTTCAGATGGTCATAAAAGCTGGAAGGATTTTATCCGGAAAAACCCGGGAAGATTAAAGAAATGAAGGTATGCCTTCTCCGAAGCGGAAACGTTAGAGGCAAACCTGGTGGATTTGTCTGGGTTATAATATTCCCTCGTCGGCGTAACTATAGTATGTATTTTGACCCACGATAACATGATCCACCACCTGAATGTCGAGGTATACCGAGGCATTTTTGAGTTTTTGGGTGATGTTGGAGTCGGCTTTGCTCGGGCGGATATTTCCGGAGGGGTGGTTATGGCAAAGGATAATTCCGGTGGCCAGTTTTTCTATGGCCTGCTTCAGGATAATCTTTACATCTGTTACCGTTCCCGTAACTCCTCCCTGGCTGATTTTCTGTTCATCTATAATCCTGTTTGCACGGTTGAGGAGAAGCACCCAGAACTCCTCGTAAGGCAGATCCAGCAGCTTGGGCTGAAACCGTTCATATACATCCCGGCTCGATTTGATTTGTTTTTTGTTCACAATTTCGGAGAGCTTTCTTCTTTTGCCCAGCTCCATCGCTGCAGCAATGGCTATGGCCTTGGCTTCTCCAATGCCTTTATATTTCTGCAGATCATGGATGGATAACCGGCCCATTTCATTCAGGTTGTGGTCTACGCCCTTAAGTATACGTTTGGATAGCTCTACGGCGGTTTCATTCCTGTTCCCCGAGCCTATTAACAATGCCAGGATTTCGGCATCAGAAAGGGCGATCACGCCTTTCTTTATCAGTTTTTCTCTTGGGCGGTCTTCCACAGCCCAATCCTTGATGTTTAGCTTGTGTTTGTATTCCATGGATGGGGTTATAATGCGGCATAAACTGAATGGAAAGGTACGCATTTTCTCTGAGAATTTCCACCCCTTACCCGTTTATTTACGGTTTTTTTCTTTTTCTGTTTTTTTCTTTCAAATATTGTTCAATTTGCCAGTCATAGTAATCCATGTTCATCTCTTCCATTTCTTCCTCAATCTCCCAGTCGTACTTTTTTCTTTGAGGACCCATGTCCTTATAGTAAAATGCCATGGCCAGTCCTGCAATGGCACCGAAAAGATGTCCCTCCCAGGATACTCTTTCTCCTATGGGCAACAAACCCCATATCATTCCTCCGTAAAGGAATGCTACCAACAGGGAAAGAGCCATTAACCGAATATGTTTGCGGATGATGCCGCTGAAAAAAAGGAAAGAAGCCAGCCCGTAGATCAACCCGCTCGCACCGATGTGGTACGCTTCCCTGCCCCCGAACCAGAGCATGATGCCTGACAGGAAGTAGATGATGAAGAATACTTTGAAGGCTATGGAATCGTAAAAGTAAAACAGACCCATACCGAGAAAAATCAGGGGTAAGGTGTTGGCCATTAAATGCCCGAGGTCACCGTGGATAAGGGGACCGGTGATAATCCCTATCAGGCCGTCCGTCTGCATGGGGTAAACTCCCAGCCCGGCAAAACTTACCTCAAGCACGATTTCCGACAATTTGATCAGCCAGAGCAGGATGACAAATGATACGGGAAATACAAGGCTGTAGAAGAATTTTTTCTTTTCCAGTTTTTCTTCATTCATATTCTATAGAAAATTATATTGACATCCGGTTCCGGTATAACAACCGGAACCGGATGTTTATTTTAATCCCGTGGTTCCCAGTCGGCAAAATTATCCGATACCACATGGGTTTTCGGCTCGGTAACCCAGGAATCGTTAGAGTTGTAGGTCCACTCCATGGTTTTGGAGCCTCCCCCGCTTTGTGTTGTGATCAGGAATCGCGGGGAGAGGTGACCGATGGCATTGGCCTGGTTTCTGGGAAGCTCATCATCGCCACCACTTGGGTCAATGGGTACCCATCCATAGTTGGGAAGATAGATTTCAACCCACCGGTGGAAGACATCATCCAGGCTGGCATCATCTCCACGGATCACCAACGAGCCTACATACCTGGCCGGTATGCCTACGGAACGGCACATGGAGATAAAGGCAAAAGTATACTCCGAGCACGAACCATTGCCTCTTTCAATGACAGCAGGAGCCGTGTTCCAGCCCCCTACCATTTCGTAGTACATGTTATCGATCAGCCAGTTGAAAATATCCCTTGCCATCCAGTAGGGATTGTCGCTTTCACCTAATGCCTTTTTCACTGCTTCTTTGATTGTGGGATGGTTGTATTGATATTTTTCATTATTGGCCAGATATTGATCTTTGATGTCTTTGGGAATGTCTTCCAAATTACCCACTTTATCCGGGTAGATGAAATAACGGACATCGTATAGGGTGGCATCTGCCTTCATCTCAAACTGAATCGTTTCATTGGGGCCGATATCCTCCCTGTTCAAATGGGCTGTTTTTAGACCCCACTGGTCGGTGACTACGTCTGTGTATTCGGGGGTATAGGAAATATCTCCTTTAATTTCCTGGTTGGGGCGATCTTTTGGGATGGCTACATGAATGTCTGCATTTTTGACCTTTCCCGGCCCGAAATTGGTGATTTTATGGGTATAAGTGACCGTGGCCTGATGCGCCTTCGTTCTCCTGTATTTTGTACCGTCATCTACTTTCAGTTGATATAGCTCATCACTCTGCGAATCTGCTGCCCATAAATTATCATTGAAAAAAGCAAGCCCCCTTGTAAATTTTCCCGGGGCCCGGGCTATGATGATCACCGAGCCGTTTTCAGGAGAAACCATGTAAATTTCATCCCGTACTCTGTCGGAGATCCACAAATATTTACCGTCATAAGTGAGGCCCCTGGGATCGTTTGCCGGGGCTTTGAAAGATTTTATGGTAGTGCCGTCGCTGGGATTGAACTGGATGATCTTATCCTGATCATTGTCCACGCACCACAGGTATTTACCGTCCCACGTAAGCCCACGCGGACTGTTGGTGGGTGTGCTTACCGTATGCAGAATGGTACCGTCTTCAGGATCGACCTGGTATACCACCCCGTCGTAATTTTCTGACAGGGGAATACCGCCTTTTACATCCACGTTCCACAGGGTTTCACCGTCCCATGTCATACCCATCGGCCAGTAACCGGGTGCACTGATCTTTTTAACCGTTTCACCGGTTTCGGGATTGATGGCAAATAACTGTTTGGTTTTTCTGTCGGCCATCCATATGTAGTTCCCGTCATAGGTCATTCCCGTGGGAATTTTTCCCGGAGTTTTGTGTTTCTTTACTACCTCACCGGTATAGGACAAGCCGACTGATGGCAACAGGAATAAGGTTACCAGAAAACAACTGAAAAATAGTCTGAAGCGTCTCATAATTGTATTTTTTTTGTTTTTATTTCAAAATTAATAAAATTAACAGTTTTGTGTGTATCTCTTTTTCTTTCGATACAATATCGGGGAAGGGGATTAACGTTAAACCTTTGACATGATATTTCATTCACGTAAATGAAAATTTTACTTTTGTAGTAAATTTAGAGGTTAAGAAATATGCTTGAAAAAAGGGAGTTTAATGCGGAACGGGTTGTATTGGTTGGGATTGTTAACCATGAACAGGATGAGAATAAAGTGGAAGAATATTTGGACGAGTTGGCCTTTTTGGCCAGAACCGCGGGAGCCAGTCCTGTAAAAAAATTTACACAACAGTTGAATAAGCCGGATCCCAAAACTTTCATAGGATTCGGTAAGTTGAGTGAGATCAAGGAATTCAATCGTGAGAACAAGGTAGATACGGTAATTTTTGACGAAGAGCTAACGCCTTCGCAGCTGAGAAACGTGGAAAAGCTGATGAAATCCAAGGTAATGGACCGGACCAACCTTATATTGGATATATTTGCCCGGCGCGCCAAAACAGCTCATGCTAAGACGCAGGTGGAACTTGCCCAGTATGAATATTTGCTTCCCAGGTTGACAGGCATGTGGACCCACCTGGAAAGGCAGCGGGGAGGAATTGGTACCCGGGGCCCCGGCGAACGCGAGATTGAGACCGACAGGCGAATTGTGCGGGATAAAATAACCCGTTTAAAGAATCAACTGGAAAAAATAGATAAGCAAAAAG
Organism: Bacteroidales bacterium; assembly: GCA_021740225.1. GTDB lineage: Bacteria > Bacteroidota > Bacteroidia > Bacteroidales > UBA12077 > JAGXLC01. The sequence goes on from JAIPAF010000076.1 coordinate 5,509, forward strand.
CTACACAAAGGAAAAATAGGGGTAAACTGGTAAGGGTAGCCCTGGTTGGTTATACCAACGCGGGGAAATCCACCCTGATGAATGTACTGAGTAAATCGGAAGTGTTTGAAGAAGATAAACTTTTTGCTACATTGGATACCACCGTCAGAAAAGTGGCCATAGACAATTTGCCCTTTCTGTTGACGGATACCGTGGGATTCATCCGCAAGCTCCCGCATAGCCTTGTTGAATCCTTTAAATCCACACTGGATGAAGTGCGGGAAGCGGATATTTTGCTTCACGTGGTGGACATCAGTCATGGGGGTTTTCAGGAACAAATCCGCGTGGTTAATCAAACCCTGCAGGAGATTGGTGCAGGCCATACGCCTACCCATGTGGTGTTTAATAAGATTGACCTTTACGAAAACGGAAATCCGGATGGAGATACGGAAGAAGCCGATGAAAAAATAAAAGCTTACCATGATTTGAAGAATAGCTGGATTGCCAAATCCAATAATTCCAACATTTTTATTTCTGCCAGGAACAAGACGAACATTCAGGAGTTAAGAGAAACACTCTACCAGGAAGTGAAGAAGATCCACGTGCAGCGGTATCCGTATTATGATTTTTTATACTAAAGTTCAGCAGAGACTTTAAAAATCCGTGCACGGATGTGAATGTTTCAATGCTGGAATGCGTGAATGCATGAATGGGAAAAGGATTAAACGAAGAAATGCCCAAGACGGGTTGAGCAGGTTGGATGGGAACATTTAACCCGAATTATTCATGAATAATTCTGAATCCTGACCATAGGCATATTAGCTTTTTTCATTCCCGTATTCTGGCATTGTTGTATTTATTCAATCATTCACGCATTCAATCATTCTTATCTTCCCGGGATATGAAAAATGAAAAAGTAGTTCCCTTGTTGGGTTTTGATTCGAGTTGAATGCTTCCGCCCAAAAGTTCCACCAAACCCAGAGATATGGGCAAGCCCAAACCGGTACCTTCATAATTTCTTTGATTGTGATCTTCAACCTGCGTAAATCTTTCGAAGATCTTTTCATGATATTCCTCAGGAATGCCGATTCCGTTATCTTTTACAAAAAATTTGATATGATGGTCGGTTACAGAATACCCGAATGATATTTTTCCTCCTTCCGGAGTATATTTAAAGGCATTGTTGAGGAGGTTGATCACAATCCGGCGGATTATATTCTCATCCGATTGAATGGTGCTTTGGTCTTCGTAAAGCGGGGTAAAACTGTCAAAATGGATATTTTTTCTTTTGGCTTTGGTTTTAAAGGATATATAAATTTCCTGGATAAGGGCATTTAGATTGAATGGGTTGATTTGCAGGGATTGCTGACCGGTGTCCAGTTTGGCCATATTCAATATATCCTCGATGATCTCCATCAGGTTATCTGAGGAGTTGTAGATGGCATTGATGTATTGTTTTTTGTCTTTCGCTGCAAGGTTGGGTTTATCCAGCAGTTGCACATAGCCGAGTATGATGTTAAGGGGAGTGCGGATTTCATGAGAAAGGTTCGCCAGAAATGCTGTTTTTAACCGTTCATTTTCTTCAGCCTTCTTTTTTGACTCCCGGAGCTCATTTTCCAGCATATTACGCTGTAAAGCTATGGATGCCTGGTGAAGAAAGGTTTCAACCATATTGAAAGATTGAATTTCGGGTGTATAGAACTTTAACAGATGAATGGCTGAAAAAAGCCTGTCATTTCTCCTTAAACCGATGGTATATATGGCTTTTAAGTTCAATAGTTTTTCAATTTGTCTGACCAGTGTCCTATTCACATAACCAAATGAGAATTCATTGAGTCCGCCCTGAAATTCGACGAGTTTTTGCTTTTTGTAAAAATCCTGGAACTCCTTAGAAAAAGGATACTCCTTTCCTATGGGGTTTATTCCAAGAATATTGATAATCCTCCTGAGTGTATCGTTATTAATTCCGAAGACATATCGTGGAATAACAATTTCCTTCTGTTCATTGATGTCGTTAATGATGATCATCGAATGGGGAACAAGTTCGTTAAGGTATTTGCCAATGTATTGATATATATCTTCTACGGATGGTAATTCTAAAAAATCCAGGGCCCTCTTGCTTAGCCATTCCACATTTTGTCTGTGCTCTTCCTCTTTTTTACGCCTGGTAATGTCTCTGCATATGCCCAACACCCCATACGGTTGGTTAAATTGATCAAGGAGCAGCCGGGCATTCACTTCCCCCCAAATTTTTGATCCGTCTTTTCGGATTAGCTCCAGGGCTTTGATTTCTGTCGTTTTCCGGTTGGCACCGGAGTCTGCAAGCACCTTTCTGAAAGCATCCAGTTGGTTTTGATATGAAGCTTTCGTCATAATATCCCTGGCGTTCATTGCCATTGCTTCATCCACCGTATATCCCAGAAATTTTTCTACCGAAGGCGAAATATAGGTAAAATTCTGGTAGAGGTCGGTAGTATAAATGATATCCGTGGAGTTTTCGGCAAGCATGCTGAATTCCTGCTCCCTGGCTTTTAGTTCTTTTGTTGATTGTTGGGTGGTTTGAATTTCAGCAATTGAGATTACTCCCTCAATTGCTCCATTATCGGTGTAACAGGGATAAAGATTGATTAGCCTGAGGGATCTGCTGCTTTCCGGTTTCAGGGAATCGGACCTAAAACTCACTTCTTCTCCTTTCAGGCATCTGTCGAAGTGGGGCTTTACCTTATTCCTGAAGAATGCTCTTCCGGTGATGGCTTCCACTGGATAACCTATGATCTCTTTCTGTGCTTTTTGGTGATATTCACAAAACGCCTGATTTACAAAAGTGTAGATGTAATTTCGATCAACCGCCGAAGCCGGTTGTTTAATGGAAGCGAGTATCTGCAGCGGAATTTTGGCGTTCATCTTTACCAGAAATATACGGGCATAAAAATATAGATTTTAAAGCAATTTATTATCCAGCAGATGCTCGGCGATCTGTATGGCATTGGTTGCTGCTCCTTTTCTTAAGTTATCCGAAACAACCCACATGTTTAAGCTTTTGCTCTGCGAAAAATCCCTTCTTAGCCGGCCTATGAAAACTTCATCTTTGTTTTCTGCAGTTTTGGGCATGGGATAGAGATTTTTTTCTATATTATCATAGATTACAATTCCCGGGCTGTTTTTAAGTATGTTTTTCACATCCAGGATGTC
>JAIPAF010000077.1 GCA_021740225.1 Bacteroidales bacterium
ACCAAAGATTTGCAGGATTATTCGAAATACATCAAAGGGATGGAGATAGTGCCGGTATATGGGGGCGCCAATATCCAGACCCAAATCAAAGCACTTAAGAAGGGATCCCATATCATTGTTGCTACTCCCGGAAGAATGCTTGACCTGATGAAACGCAAGGCTGCAAACATTTCCCGGGTCAAAACGGTTGTGCTGGATGAGGCTGACGAAATGCTAAATATGGGATTTCGCGAGGAGCTGGACAGTATTTTGGAAAAAACGCCGGATGACAAACGTACCCTGCTGTTTTCAGCAACCATGCCTAAAGAAGTAGCGCGCATTGCCAAAAATTATATGAGCGACCCGGTTAAAATAACCATTGGGAAGCAAAATTCAGGAGCGGAAAATGTATGTCACTATTATTACAAGGTGCACCCCCGTGATCGCTACCAGGCACTAAAACGGATTGCGGATTTTCATCCGGATATTTACGGGCTTATTTTTTGCCGAACAAGAAGAGAGACCAAGGAGGTCGCCGAAAAACTTCTGAAGGATGGTTACAATGCCGATGCGCTTCACGGAGACCTCTCACAGCCCCAACGCGACCATGTAATGAAGCGCTTCAGGGAAAGATCGCTGCAAATGCTGGTGGCTACCGATGTGGCTGCCAGGGGTCTCGATGTAAACGATATTTCCCACGTCATCAACTATAATCTTCCGGATGACCTTGATGTATACACACACAGAAGCGGCCGTACAGGACGAGCGGATAAATCAGGTATTTCAATTGCTATTGTCGATCAGAGTGAGAAAAACAAGATATCGCAAGTAGAAAAGATCATTCACAAGAAATTCGAACAATTGCCGGTGCCAACGGGAGCGGAGATCACCAAAAAACAACTGTTCAATTTTATTGACAAGATGGAGCATGTAGAAGTGGATGAAGATCAGATTGCCCCATTTATGCATACAGTCAACAAAAAGCTGGAATGGCTGAGCAAGGAACAAATCGTCAAACACTTCGTTTCGCTGGAATTCAACCGGTTTCTGGAATATTACAAAAATGCCGGCGACCTGAATGAGAAAGCAGAGGATAAACATAATTCCCGAAATAATAAGGATGCCGGCAAACGGAATGGCAATAGAAAAGGCAAAGAGAAAGGAAATAACGGGTACACCCGCTTTTTTATCAATGTTGGGAAAAAAGACGGCCTGGCGCCAAAGAATATCATCGGAATGATCAATGACCATACAAAGGACCGTGAAATAAAAATCGGAGAAATTGACTTAAAGGATAATTTTTCATTCTTTGAAGTAGGTACTAAGCATACCAATAAAGTATTGAATTCCCTGCACAATAATAAGTATAATGGCAGACGTTTAAAAGTTGAGGTTGCCGGCTCAAAAGATGAAGTGAGAAAAAAAGAAAAAGCGGGGAAAAAATAATATCAATTAAAAAAGCGTTGAAATTGAAGACGGAAATAAACTCAGATCTTTTGTATCAGCGCCTCAACAAAGAATTTAAGATATTTACAGGAATTGGTTTTGGCATATTCCTATTTCTCCTTTTTTTCCAGCCTTTCACGCTTAATAGGTTTGATTTTAATAACCAATTGTTGTTCATCCTGGGGTTAGGAGGAATCATATTTCTGTTTACGGCTTTGGTGCGCATTGGTTTGCCCTGGTTGGTTAAAAAGACTTCCCTTAAAGGCATCTATTCGTTTCCGCCTCCTTACATGAGCGGGATTTTGATTTTTATCCTTAACGCCGTTGCTTTTTCTTTTTATTTAAGGTATGTTGGATTCGTCGATATCACGTTTTACGTCATATTTAAGGTCGCTTTCATTTGCCTTATCCCTCCTCTCATTTTGAGGCAATACGATAGACTGGAAGAATTGAAGCAGCAAAACGAAGGATACATTCAGGAAAACAAAAGACTACAAATTCTGGTTGATCAGCTCAGAGAAATTAACCGGAATGATATCATTACCCTTGTTTCTGACAATGGCCGGGAAAAGTTAAATCTTCCGGTAAAAGATGTGGTAATGATCAGATCAGCCGACAATTATGTTGAAATCCTCCATAAAGAAGACAACCTCTTTAAAAAACAACTGTTAAGAAATACACTTAAGCATATTGAACAACAGACTACACAATATGCCAGCTTCACTCGTTGCCACCGAACCTGTATTATCAATATCCATCACATTGAAAGCCTATACAGAAAACATCATAGTTATTGGTTAAGCGTTCTGAATTATCCTGAACAGGTTCCGGTTTCCCGCCAATACCTAATACAAATAAAGGATGCAATTCCCGCCGAATAGGGGTGAATAACATCCACCTCGATATGTTGCTATCAATCCCGGGAATATTTGATATGCCCCTTACTAAATGATACCGCTCCCATTTGTTTGCTTTTATTTTCATTCCACTTGAAACGGATGTATTTTTATTCCCTCAATAAAATCAATAAAAGTGAACCAAAAAATGAAAACATTACTGATAAACCCGAAATATCCGGCTACATACTGGAGCTTTAAGCACGCATTGAAATTCATATCCAAAAAGGCTGCCAATATTCCGCTGGGCACCGTTACTGTGGCTGCCTTATTACCTGATGAGTGGGATAAAAAACTCATTGACCTCAATGTGTCAGAACTAAAGGATAAAGACATTGCATGGGCTGATATTGTCATGATCAGTGCCATGTCCGTTCAGACAGACTCTGTGAGAACCATCATTGAACGATGTAAACAGTTGAACACTAAAACCGTTGCCGGTGGCCCCCTGTTTACGGAAGAATTTGAACGATTTACAGATGTGGACCATCTGATCTTGAACGAAGCGGAACTTACCCTGCCTGAATTCATAGAAGACCTCAGGGCAGGGAAACCTAAAAAAATATACCAAACAGACCAGTTTGCCGACATCACAGAAACACCTGTTCCTAAGTTTTCTCTTTTAGAATTCAACAAATATGCAATGGCCGGCATACAATATTCAAGAGGCTGTCCGTTTGATTGCGAATTTTGTGATATTACCGCCCTTTTCGGGCGCCGTGTACGCACCAAATCGCCGGAACACATTACTGCAGAACTGGAGTCCCTCTATCAGCTCGGATGGAGAGGCAGTGTATTTTTTGTAGATGACAATTTTATCGGTCATAAAGGAAAATTGAAAAAATATTTGCTTCCTGAGATGATCCGTTGGATGGAATTGCACCATTATCCCTTTTCCTTTACTACGGAAGCTTCCATTGATCTGGCGGACGACCCGGAACTCATGGATATGATGGTCAGAGCAGGTTTCATCAAAGTGTTTGTAGGCATTGAAACCCCCGAAGAGGATAGTTTAGTAGAATGCAACAAAGTACAAAACAACAAACGCGATCTGCTCAACTGTGTTCATATCATACAAAAGTCCGGCATGGAAGTGACTGCCGGGTTCATCGTAGGTTTTGACAGCGACTCACCCAATGTCTTTCAAAAGCAGATTGATTTTATTCAGCGCAGCGGCATCGTAACAGCCATGGTCGGACTGCTTAACGCACCCCGGCTGTCTAAATTATACAGTCGCCTGCACCGGGAAGGCAGGATTGTCGATACCTTTTCGGGCGATAATACCAATTATTCTATGAATTTCACTCCGATCATGAACAAGGAAGAATTGATGAAAGGGTACCAGAGAATCATACAGGGCATTTATTCCAGCAAATCCTATTATAGGCGGGTGAAGTTTTTCTTAAAAAATTATCGCCCGGATTTCAAAATGCGAACCAAATTCGACTTTACTCTTCTGGCGGCCTTCGTGAAATCTATTTTATACATTGGCATTCTGAAGAAAAATCAAAAATATTTCTGGAACCTTTTATTCTGGAGCCTTTTCAATAAGCCCAAAACCTTTCCGTTGGCCGTTACCTATAGCATCTATGGATACCATTTCAGGAAAGTATTCAGAGAATTAACGTAGGCATATAAAAGTATTCCCCAAGCTCTGAGCAGCCAGGTGCAAACCAAAGAAAGCCTGCTGCCTCCGGCACATTGCCGGAGTATGGCCGGTTTTTTTCAGTCAAATTGGCTTAAATTCAAATGAGGATTCAGTTTTGAATTGGAAAAATACATTTCGTCCCAGGTAACCTTGCCTTCCGATATACCGGAATCCCGGCCCAATATGGCACTAAGGGTTGATTTGGCCCCTTCATGGGTCTGGTTCAGATATTTGCCCGTTTTGATGCTGTTGATAAAAGATTTTACCTTGTTTTCATTGGCATCGTGAAGGGAGGATGAAAAGGTGCCTGATGAAATATCTTCCTGCGAGGGATTTGATGTTCTTAAAATACCGGAATCCCATTCGTTCTCCCCGGTAATATACACTCCGCGGCTGTAATGGGCCTCGGCGATCCCCTTTGTTCCGATAAACCGGGCGCAAACATCACCAAAAGCCGATCCTATCTGGGTAGAATGGAGGCTCACATTCACGTTACCGGGATATTGATACAAGACCTGGTAGTTGGACCATGAATCACCGAAATCAGGACGGCCTCTCCTGCCTCCCTGGCCGATTGCCTGGAGCGGTCTGCTCTGTAATGCCCAGTTGCATACATCAAGCTGGTGAATAGCCTGATCCAGTACGATTCCCCCGGATAATGCACGGAAATGATAATGGTTCCGGATGCGTTTTTCATCATAGGAAATATTTCCGGGCGATTCCACGGAAGGGGCTGAAGAAAGGTAATACAACTGTACATTGATCACCTCTCCAATATCCCCACGCTGAATCCGCTTCACCATCTGAACATAGGGTGAGGCCCGGCGAATCTGAAAACCCACTGCAATACTTACTTTGCCGTTCAATCTTTCCCCAATTTTTTCAACTCTCTTGCAACCTGCTACATCAGGTGCAACAGGCTTTTCACAATACACATGTTTGCCTGCCTGAACTGCAGCATCCATGATTTCAGGATGCATATAGGCAGGAGTGGTGATCAATACGGCATCTACTTCCTGATTACTCAGCAATTTCTTATAGGCATCCGGCCCCTGATACATATTTGCCCGGGGAATCTTAGAAAATCCTTTATCAGCATTAAGCTGATCAAATGTTTCTTTTTTCTTCTGCAACTGATTTTCAAAAAGATCGGCCATAGCAACGATGTTCGTATTCGTATGTTTTGACATTGAGGAGAGCACAGCCGTGCCCCTGTTTCCGCATCCTATGATTCCCACCCGAATAGCTGAGTTGGCCCCGGAACCGAAAGCAATGGCCGGGGCAACCATGGTCACTGCAGACACTGCAGCCGCATTTTTAAGAAAGGTTCTTCTTTGCATAGTCAATATTTTAATAAAATTTAACAAATGATTGCCTGCCTCAGGTTTTGCCTCTGAAATATAGTAAAATATTTCGAAAAAGCAAGTAAACAAAATATTGATGTATTTGTATAGATAACCCGGCTACAAATTTTCAATAGATTCTTTTTTTTAGTTTTGCCTAAAATCAAAAAACAAGACCATGCTGTCAAAAAGAGAGATTAGGTACATCATTTACATTTTCTTTTTTATTTTGGTTATTCCGCGGTTGATTTCAGCTCAAAGCACTGAAAACAAGGTATTGAATGCAGTCAAAAACGGGAATCCCCCGGAAATAAACGGTATACTAGATGATCCGATATGGAAGAAAGCTCCTGTCGCCACAGACTTCACGCAATACGAGCCCTATAACGGCCGTGAGCCTTCATTCCCTACAGAGGTGAAGATCATTTATGACAACCAGGGGATTTATGTAGGGGCAAAGATGTATGACCCCAATCCAGACAGCATACTTACCGAACTGGGAAAAAGAGATTTCGTGGGATTGAAGCGGGCACGCAGGATGGAAGAAGTCAATGCGGATAAATTCAGTTTTTTAATAAACCCCTTTAATGATGGGATCAATATGATGGAATTCACGGTTTCTGCCTCCGGCGTAAAGTCGGATGCCAAACACATTGGCAGGGAAACCGATTTCAATTGGGACGGGGTATGGAGATGCGCTGCCAGAGTGTCCGATTCCGGATGGGTAGCAGAAATTATGATTCCTTATTCCACACTCAGGTTCCCTTCCGAGTTAAAGAGCAACTGGGGAGTGCACTTTTTCAGGAATATCAAAAGATACAAAGAATGGGACACCTGGAATCCCATTAATATAGAGCAGCAAGGAATTGTCAATCAGGCTGGAGAAATAAGCGGCATACGGGGAATTGATCCTCCTCTACGATTATCCTTTACTCCTTACTTTTCCACCTATCTTGAAAATCATCCGGATGAAAACCGGTGGGTCAATGATATACGGGGCGGACTGGATTTAAAATATGGCATAAACGAGAGTTTTACACTTGACATGACCCTGATTCCCGATTTCGGACAGGTTCCCACTGAGGACCGGGTTTTGAATCTGACTCCTTATGAACAACGATATGAGGAAAAAAGGCCTTTTTTTACCGAAGGCACGGAATTGTTTACCAAGTATAGTTCCATAGGAGGGGGAGGAGGACCCGGACCCGGAGGTTCTGAATCATTGCTTTATTCCCGGCGGATAGGCGATGAACCGGCAAACATCGATGAGGTCGAATCCAAAATGAAAGAAGGTGAAGCAATAAAAGAAAACCCCTCGGAAACCAAGATGGTCAATGCCACCAAAGTCTCCGGAAGGACAGATAATGGTCTGGGGATTGGTGTGTTGAATGCCATGACCTCAGAAGCCAATGCCGTGGTGATTGATACGGTTACAGAAGCAACCCGCGAGATCCGAACCCAACCCTTTACCAATTATAACATGATGGTGTTCGATCAAAACCTGAGAAACAATTCCTTTGTAAGTCTGATCAATACCAACGTTCACCATATAAGGGGAAATTATACCGGCAATGTAACAGGTGCCGCTTTTCAACTGGCCAACGAGAGTAACACCTACCAAATTTCAGGGAAAGGGGCCATCAGTCAGAAATATAGGGACAACAATCAATTCGGTCATTCTTATAACATCAATTTCAGCCGTACCAAAGGGAATTTTCAGTTTGAGCTGGGCCACAAAACACAAACCGATACCTACGATCCCAATGACCTGGGTTACAATAGACGCAACAATGAATTTACCCAGCAGATGGAACTGGAATACAACATATTCGAACCTTTCTCAATATTCCGAAGCTGGCATAGCAACATTGACTTCCAGTATTCCAGCCTTTATAAACCCAGAAAATACCAGGAATTTGAAGTCAGCCTGTTCACTGATGTTACTTACAAAAACCACTATAGCACAGGTTTAATGGCCCAATGGCAGCCAGAATCCCATGATTATTTCGAACCCCGGGTGGAAGGCTGGAGGTTTAAAAGACCCGAACGCTTCTCTATCCATACCTTTATGGGAACAGATAATACCAAGGACATCAGCTTACGGGGAGGAATAGACCTGGGAAAAGCCTCAAAATGGAACCAACATGAATATGGTTTTGATATTTCTCCCAACTTCAGGTTTAGCGATGCATTTTCATTGAATTATCGGTTCGAGTTACGAAAGGAAATAAACGACATGGGCTATGTAGAAGACGAAAAAACTGCCGGAGGGGACGTAAATGTTACTTTCGGCAAAAGAAACGTACAAACCATCACCAACAGGCTGGAGGGCAGTTTTAAGTTCAGCCCCAGAGACCTGATCAATCTTCGTATTCGTCACTACTGGAGAACCCTGGAATACTCCAATTTCTACCCGCTTCAGCAAAGCGGCGATCTGGGAACACCATACGGGTACGACAGATACGGTTCACAACAGGATTTGAACTACAATGCCCTGACCGTTTATCTTCAGTATTTATGGCAATTTGCCCCCGGAAGCGAACTTTCCGTGGTATGGAAAAACAACATCTACAATTTCTCAAAGGATATTCCGGACAGCTATCTCAGAAATCTGGATCAAACACTTAACGCACCCCAGATAAACAGTTTTTCTCTGAAATTTCTTTACTATCTGGATTATCAAAGCATTCAACGGAGTCTACAACAACTTTGATAAATAAACAATTTACCGTTGTTGAGATATTTATTCAAGAGTCAATGAACAATTTAATCCTCCAAAACATTACAAAAAAAGAAAAAGCAAAAAAACATTATGGAACCGAAAAGAAGCACGAAAACAAACGGATTATTTTTAACAGGCATTTTCATAACGCTCGTTACTTTACTTTTCGCGGGGAACGCAACTCAGGCTGCCAGCCAGCAGGATACAACAAAACAGGATTCTCTGGAAGAGGAGGCACCGAATGTTTTCCTGGATTGCCAGGGTTTTCGCTGCGACAAAGATCACATTAAGAGAGAGATCGATTATGTAAATTATGTGCGCGATCGCAATGATGCAGACGTGCATATTATGATAACCAGTGAACGGTCCGGAAACGAAGGGAGAAGATATTCCCTGTTCATGATGGGCCAGAATGGATACACCCATCTGCAAGATACGCTGCGGTTCAATGTAGGACCCCAGGCAAGTGAAGAGGAAACCCGGCAAAAACTCCTTCATGCACTAAGATCGGGGTTAACTCCTTATCTTATCAAAACTCCTCTCTGGCAGAATCTCGCCATTGAATATTCCAAGCCCACCGAAGCCGAGGAAGTAAAAGATATATGGAACTATTG
>JAIPAF010000078.1 GCA_021740225.1 Bacteroidales bacterium
ATAAAGCACCCTTTGGTTATAATTGGTGAGGGCAGGATCAAGTACATGATTGCCTACCTTTTGTCCATTCAGGTAAAATTCGTAATAGCCCAATCCTGTTACATGGGCAAGAGCTTTCTTCACTTTGCCCTCCAGGGTGAAGCTTTTGCGTATCAGAGGAGATGAAATGGTCGTGTCAGCAGCTTCTGTCCATTCAGCTTTCCACCCGGATTCATGTATGATTCCCGTCTGGAACGTGTTTATTTTGCTCCATTCGCTGGATCCTCCGGACTGATACCACACCTGGACTTTCCAAAAATAGGTTTCACTGCTTTGTAAAGGCTTTCCTTTATATTTTATATTTACAGATTGACTGGATTGTATCTTGCCGGAATCCCAGACATTTCCGGAATCATTCTCCAGATCCTGCCGGTTATCTGATACCAGAAGGCGGTAGGCAGATTGCGAAATTCCACGTTCGTTTCGGCTGATTATCCATGAAAACCTGGGGTATTCCATATCAACACCTTTGGGTTGCTCCAGGTATTCGCATTGCAGTTGGGCAATTTCGGTTGTGCCTTTTTGTCTCTCGCATCTTATAAATATACCTGTAACAGCGAGGCCCAGAAGGACAATAAAAACGCGTTTTAAATCTGTTTTTTTCATAGCCATTTGTTTTATTAAAGTCTTTCACTACCCATTCATTTACTCACTCAATCACTCCCTCATTCAATCATTGGGATCCCTGGATAATGACCCGCTCTCCGTATCTGCTTTTCCATTCTTCAATACCCCCGATTATACTCAGGGCTTCCGTAAAACCATTATTTCTTAGTTTTTTTGCCATTTTGTCACTTTCCTTGCCGTTCTCTGAACAGAGATAGATCATGAAATCTTTAGGCAGTCTCGAGGCCCATTCCAGCAACTCATCGGAGGGTACATGAATGGCTCCGGCTATGTGTCCTTCCCGGAAAGCCTGTTCATTTCTGATATCAACCAGTACGAAGAAATTATAATACAATTCCCCTATGGGAACCTGATGTGCTTTGGTAGGCAACACCTCTGCCGTAACGCTAAGGGTTAGGGGACTGAGCCGTGGATTGTCATATCTTACTTTAATTTTCCGGGTTTCTTTTTTTCCACCATACCCCAGTGTTTCAAAGATAAATTTCAGTTTGGCTGAATCTCCGGTGGCTAACCGGGAGACTTTTGATACTGCAGTACATCCTCCTTTTGAGAGATCATGCACGGAGATATTGGATGCATCGGCGTCTCCTTTATTGATCATGGTAAATACCACTGTTGTTTTGATGCCTTCCTTGAGCTTTCCCAGGTTGCGTTTTTTCCCCTCTTTCACTACGATTCTTGGAAGGGGTTTGTTTTTGGATACTTCCGCCTGGCTTGATTCCGTTTTGTCCTCACTGTCTTTCTTTTGATCCTTTTTTTTACAGTGGCTTATCCCCAACATCAGCATGCCCGAAAGCGTGGCCGTAAGAAAGAAAATTCCGATTTTTTGCAGCATTTTATTCGAATACAATTTTCCAGTCCGTTGGTGTTTCCTGTCCGCTAAATGCAACTTCAATTATGCCGTTATCATTGATACTGTGAGAGGCATCTTTGGAATCGATCTCGGTATGGTCGAATTCATAGCCATCCGGTACATGGAAAAACAAAGTATACTGATCGCCGCGCACTGTTTTGGAAGTACCGCTGAGCGCCTTTTCTTCTTCATTCCAGTTGAGTTCCTGAATGCTGTAAGCGCAGGTCAGGTGCCTGGAAGTGGCCAGAAGCTGAGGAGTTTCACTTACTTCTTTTACGATCAGTGCTTTTGTACCATGGGCGGGTACTTCTTCTTTGATCATGATACGGGATGTTCCCGATAGTTTTTGGTTCCAGAAATCGAAAACCAGATAATCGGTTTCGGATTTAAGGCCCAAATCCTCCTGAAGGTCGATCACTTTTTCTGTTGTTTTATCGTTCCAGTTATATAGAGCTACTACATCATACATGCCGGCTTCTGAATTGACTTTTAAATCCATAGCCCGGGGGAATTCTTCAGGTTCGGGACAGCAGGTAGCATCGGCCTTGAAGGGATATAGATCCATAGCCCGTATAGGCATGGTAGGCATGGTTTTCCTGTAAAGTTCGAGTTTTTCCTCAGGCAAAGCTTTGACTTTATCGGGATATTGCCTGGCCCATCCTGTATTGTAATCGCTTTGGAGAAAATCCTGGAGCCTTTCCTTTGAGAATTCAGCTATGAAATCACTGCTCATGTAAGCCTGGCCTGACAATGAAATGGAGCTCACAATGGTTCTACCTTCGTCCATATTCAGGGGATCTCTGATCATCACGTTATCCGGGTCTGACCACCAGCAAATTCCATTCAGCCAGTTTTCACCGAACAGGGAGTTGAAATAAGCCTGCATTCCCTCGGACCAGTGCCCTTCCCCGGTCCAGTTGGCATAGTCATCGCCCCCGGTTCGGGAGCCGTCAAAGTAGTCAAATCCGACGCCAATTTCATGCATGGCGCAGCCCAAAATATAATTGTCATCTCCCATTTCATCTCTGATTGCGCCTAATACGCTCCTGTAGGCTTCACGGCTGTCCATATCAGGATTAAAGGCATTTTCCCTGTTTTCCTGGTAATAATCCATCCAGGTACCCCAGCCACCTGCTTTAATATAGCTGAAGCCCCAGTCGTTCACCAATTTATCAAACAGCGGCCTGGTATGTTCTTCAATCACCTCGGGATTGGTAAAGTCCATTCTTACCACTGTTGAATCAGCAGAGCAACAGGCACTGGATAAATTACCGGAAGAATCTCGGAGGAAGAAGTTTTCAGGATATTTATCCGCCATAGAAGGGTTGGCATAATTGGCCCCATGTGGATTCAGCCAAAGCCCCGGTTTAAATCCCTTATCCCTGACCTGCTCAAACCAGTATTTGCCTCCATCGGGATACATTTCTTCATTCCATTCAAGCCAGTTAGCTTCTTTTCCTCTGGTGTAAGCTGCATCGAGCTGAACGTATTCCAGCCCGTAAGGTTTAAGTTTTTCAGCGAGGGCATTGGTTTCTTTCATCAGATCTTCCTGGTCGGGACTCATATAATAACAGTACCATGTACTCCATCCTGTTGGAGCTGTTTCAAATCGGTCGGCTATGGGCTTGTAGACAGGTTTAAAGTCCGTTTGCTGGTAATCGGAAAGCCCGATAACTTCGGTATAATAATCGTTGATGACAGTTACTTCGTTTTTTTCTGTAACAGGGACTTGTATGTTCATCAGGGTATTGTCCTCTTTATTTCGTGATAACGCACTCTCCTTGGTGAAACGAATCATGATGTCGGTGGGCATATCAAAAAGATTATATATGTTGGTGGCTGAAACAAGCCCCATTTGGGTATACATGATTCCGTTGTCCTGGCTTTGAATACGGGCGGGGATTCTTCTTTCCCCAGCGGGAGCAGCACCGCTAATATGTGCATCCGGATGGGGGCATACCACGTCAATGGTTGTATCGGTTACACTGAATTCCCATGTGGTTTCTTGCGGTTCTTCTGTGTTAATGACCAGTTTGTCTTCCTTTTTTTCTATTGTCCAGGCAGAAAGGGGAGTAATGTTATTTTCTTTCTTTAACACGAGCTGAATTTCATCTGCTAATTTTCCCAGTTTTTCCTTTTCAAAGGTGAGGGTCGCTTTTTTGGGATTGGCCGTAATCGTCCATCCCTTTTCTTTATGTTTGGTGAGATCCTTACATCCGGTCATAAGAAGTACCATGACCGATACAAAAATGATGATTTTACCTACGTGTGTCATTTTTTTATTTTTATTAGATGGAACATTTATTATGGCTTTTCCCTTCTGAAAGTAAGATTTTCACAATTTCTGAAGAATAACCGAAAAAACCATGCTTGTTTCTTTCAAAATTAATATTTTGTTTTTAAAGATAAAAGGAATTTCCGGTTATTTTGATTGGCATAATAATACGATTATTTGTCATCATTATTCTTATGATCCCTCCCAAATTATTTTAAATTTGATGATTTTTAGATGTCTGATTAGAAATATGGATTATGTACGCATTAGGTTATGATATCGGAAGTTCATTTATAAAAGCCAGTTTAGTAGACCTTTCCACTGGCAGTAGTGTAGCTTCAGGAGTAAGTCCTGATGAAGAGATGAGAATTGAGGCCCCCGAGAGTCACTGGGCAGAACAGGATCCTGATATGTGGTGGGAAAACCTGAAAGAAGCCACTTATAGAATTTTCCGGAATGCTGAATTTAGCCCCTCGGATGTTAAAGCAATAGGAATATCTTATCAAATGCACGGGCTTGTTCCCATAGACAGTCAACAAGAAGTCCTTCGGCCCTCGATTATTTGGTGTGACAGTCGTGCTGTTGAAACGGGAAACAAGGCCTTTAGGGAAATGGGAGAAGAAAAATGCCTGAAGCATCTGCTCAATTCTCCCGGTAATTTTACAGCTTCCAAGCTGGGCTGGGTCAAGGTGTATGAGCCCAAAATATTTTCAGCAATATCCAAAATATTGTTACCGGGGGATTATATTGCCATGAAATTTACCGGAGAAATTACTACTACTCCCTCGGGTTTATCCGAAGGCATATTCTGGGATTTCAAAAATAACGGGAAAGCGGATTTTCTCCTGGATTATTTTGGCTTCAATGAAGAGATGTTTCCTCAGGTGATACCCAACTTTTCTTCTGAGACAGGAGTATCTGCCGAAGTGGCTAAAGAACTTGGTATTCCTGAAGGGACACCTGTTTCATACCGAGCAGGAGATCAGCCCAATAATGCGCTTTCTTTAAATGTGCTCAAACCCGGTGAAATTGCAGCGACTGCCGGTACTTCGGGCGTGGTCTACGGGGTAAGCGATGAAGTGAAGTATGATCCCCGTTCCAGGGTGAATACTTTCCTACATGTAAACCATACCAAAGAGGAGCCCCGGTTGGGCGTTTTGTTGTGTATTAATGGTACCGGCAGCCTGAATTCATGGCTAAAAAGGAATGCTGCAGGGAATTATGGCTATGAGGAAATGAATGAGCTGGCATCCAAAGCTCCAATTGGTTCGGAAGGCCTGGTGGTTCTGCCGTTTGGAAATGGTGCCGAACGGGTGTTGAATAATGCCAATCCGGGAAGCAGCGTTCACCATCTTAATTTTAACATCCATGAGCAGAAGCATCTGTTTCGGGCGGCACAGGAGGGAATTGTATTTGCATTCCAATACGGACTGGATATTATGAAGGATATTGGCATACAGACCTCTGTCATACGTGCAGGTAACGCGAATATGTTTTTGAGCCCTGTATTTAGAACGATCTTTGCTTCAATCTCCAATGCCACCATTGAGCTTTATAATACAGATGGAGCACAGGGTGCTGCGAGAGGTGCAGCTATCGGTGCCGGCTATTATGATTTTGAGGAAGCTTTTTCCGGTTTGAAAAAGGTCACGGAGATCGAACCCGATGCAAAAAGGTCGTCCGAATATCAGAATGCCTATAAACATTGGAAGCGTACGCTTGAAAAAACATTAGCTCAACAATAATAAAAAGTTTTTTCCCCTTGTGGAAGAACATTGTTATAAATCATAAAAGCTGAAATATTATGGAATATTTAACTGGTGACAAGGAATTTTTCAAAGGGATTGGAAAAGTCAAGTATGAAGGTCCTGAATCGACCAATCCCTATGCGTTCAAGTACTACGATGAGAATAAGGTCGTAGGTGGTAAAACCATGAAAGAACATTTTAAGTTTGCGGTTGCTTACTGGCATTCATTCTGCGGCGACGGCAGTGATCCTTTTGGTGTTGGGGCTCGTCCTCTTCCCTGGGAAGAAGCCGATGATCCTATGCAAAGGGCTTATGACAAAATGGATGCAGCGTTTGAATTCATGACAAAGTTGGGTGTGCCCTATTTCTGTTTCCACGATATTGATCTTGTAGATCCTGCGGATAGTGTTGAGGAGAGCGAAAAACGCCTGCAGAAAATTGTGGATTATGCCAAGGAGAAGAAGAAAGAATCAGATATGGGCCTGCTTTGGGGCACTGCCAATCTTTTTAATCATCCCCGTTATATGAATGGTGCCTCTACAAATCCCGATTTTCATGTGGTTTCCCATGCCGGTGCCCAGCTAAAACGGGCCATTGATGCTACTATCGAACTTGGTGGGGAAAACTATGTCTTTTGGGGAGGTCGGGAAGGATACATGACCCTTCTCAATACCAAAATGGGCAGGGAAATTGATCACTATGCCAGAATGCTGGAAATGGCACGTGATTATGCCCGCAAAAACGGTTTCAAAGGCAACTTCTTTATTGAACCCAAGCCAATGGAACCGACCAAAGCTCAGTATGATTTTGATGCTTCCACTGTGTTGGGTTTTCTCCGAAAGTACGGACTGATGGATGATTTTAAGCTAAATATTGAAGCCAACCATGCTACCCTGGCACTTCATACCTTCCAGCATGAACTTCAGGTCGCCGCTAATGACGGCATGCTTGGCAGTATCGATGCCAATCGCGGAGATTATCAAAACGGATGGGATACCGATCAGTTTCCGAACAATGTGTATGAAGTAACGGAAGCTATGTTGGTTATTCTGGAAGCAGGTGGTTTTCAGGGAGGAGGTACAAATTTTGATGCCAAGCTGAGAAGAAATTCTACTGATCTGGATGACCTCTTTCATGCACATATCGGCGCCATGGATACTTTCGCCCGTGCATTGATCGCCGCTGATCAAATTCTTAAGGATGGTGAATATCCACGGCTTAGAAAAGAGCGTTATGCATCCTTTGATTCCGGTGAGGGCAAGAAGTTTGAAAATAAAGAACTGAAACTGGAAGACCTTAGGGAGTACGCAGCTCAAAATGGTGAACCCAGGAAAGTTAGCGGTAAGCAGGAATACTATGAAAATATTCTGAATAATTATATCAGATAATTTAAAAAAGCTCCCTGCGGCGGGGAGCTTTTTTAAATCCTTTATTGAATTGTTTTAATTGATTATGGGATAGCCTCTTTTCTTTAATTTAAGCCTTACACGAAACCCAACTTATTGTATGGTGTCCTGTTGGCTTTGTTGTTTCAACCGGTTCAGTGTTTCTTTTAGTTGCTGCAGAGATCGGGATGCCTGATCGAAGTTCTGGTTACCCATATTTCTAAGATAGGAATTCAGATAATCATCCGCATCCTCGATCAACTCCTGATTGGTTGTAATGCCTTTAACCTCTTCTTGCTTTTCTTTCTCTTCTGTCTTTTCCCTTTCTTCTGTCTCTTCTTCCTGCGCAGCTTTTGTGATTTTTTTCACCGGTTGTCCCCTGAAAATGCCTTCCAGGGCTTCTTCAAACGAAGCAGCATAACTGAGGTTATCCCCGTGCATGATGCAAACAAGTCTGAGTTCCGGGTAAGCGGCAGTTTCCGACTGCAGGTATATGGGTTCTACATACATAAGGGTTTCACCTACAGGTATAGCCAACACATTTCCTCTTATCACACTGGACCCACGTTGGTCCCACAGACTTAGCTGACTGGAAAGTTCAGCATCCTGGTCGATTTTGGTTTCAACCTGTTGCGGGCCGAGAATCCTTTTATCTTTTGGAAATTTGTAAGACATAAACTGGCCATAGTTTTCCCCATCGCTCATACCGGCAACCCATCCTATCAATACCTGCCTGTTTTTCGGTGTGAAGGGCTGAATTAGTGTAAATTCGGCTTCCCTGGAACCCGGTCGCTGCCACATGATGTAATAGGGTTCCACGGGTTTGATGGTCCCCTGATGTTTTTCCGTAGCCCTTAACCATAGATCTTCCTGATTATAGAAAACCCTGGGGTCACTCATGTGGTATTTTGCATAAACCTGCCCCTGAACAAGCATTTTATCCACAGGATAGCGCACATGCGATCTGATTGCTTCAGGCATTTCAGTTTTGTCTTTTAGCATATTGGGAAAGACTTTGTCCCAGATCTGAATGATGGGGTCGTCTTCATTATATATGTAATAGTTTACATCTCCGTTGAAGGCATCCACTACAACTTTCACGGAATTTCTCAGGTAATTGACCCCATGAAGGTGCGAGGCCACATTGTTGACAAGTTGTCTCTCCACTTCACCCTGGGAATATTCGATAACTTCCCTCGAATTGTAGGATTGGCTGTAAGGGAACGAATTGGATGTGGTATAAGCATCGAGGATCCAGTAAAGTTTTCCGTTGGCCAGCACCGGATAAGGGTCGTTGTCGTATTCAAGAAACGGTGCAACTTTTTCTGCCCGTGATCTGATCTCCCTGTTGAACATGATACGGCTGTCTTTATCAGGATAGCTTGAAAAAAAGAATTTTGTTCCATCGAATTTCCAGCCAAACATAAATTTTCTCCAGCTATTGGATAATTGCACGCCCCCGCTTCCGTCATAGGAAGTGTATATATTTTCTTCGCCACTGGGATAATCAAACTCCTCCGTTTTGGAGTTGGCCACAACATGGGTTCGGCTTGCCTCCCCGTAGTATATTTCGGGTTGCTCGACCTTTAATTCGGGATGTTGGGTTTCGGGAGGGATATTT
>JAIPAF010000079.1 GCA_021740225.1 Bacteroidales bacterium
AAACCGTGGAACTGCCATAAGGCGTGTATATACCGACTCCGGCACTTAATTTTTCGGTGATTTTACCGCTTCCATAAAAGCTGAATGGCAATGAAACCGGATTATCGGTTTTAGCCTCATATAATGAAGGTTCTTCATATTGAAAAGAAACCGTTGAGACAATAGGACTCATGCCTATGGAAGTACTAAAACGATTCTCTTGAAAAGACATCGCTCCGGGATTATAAAACACTGAACTCGGTCCTTTCAGATAAGCCGTACCCAGCAATCCCATACCGGTTTGCCGCTGGCCCTGCAGCCCTACCTGGAATCCTCCGGCTTTTACCAAACCGCCAAATAGGATCCCGATAACAAATAAAAATATAGTTTTCCTCATAAGCTTGAGTTATTGGTTTATATTACAATTTTAACAAAAATACTATCTAAATATGAAAATAGGTTATTAAAGTTGATAAAAATTCAGCGTATTACGATGCTTCATTATC
Organism: Bacteroidales bacterium; assembly: GCA_021740225.1. GTDB lineage: Bacteria > Bacteroidota > Bacteroidia > Bacteroidales > UBA12077 > JAGXLC01. Next base: position 486 of record JAIPAF010000079.1, read on the forward strand.
ATCCATCAATTTGCCATACAATGGGTTTTCTTCCCATTTCGTGCAGGATTTTGTTTGTTTGTGAAAAATGGCGACAACCAAAAAAACCTTTGTTTGCGGAATAAGGGGACGGATGAGGAGCTTGCAATACAAAATGGTCAGTAGTATCTATCAGTTCCTGTTTTTTCTGCGCATATCTGCCCCATAAAAGAAATATCAACCCACTACGATGTTGCGATAAAAGTTGGATAACTTTATCGGTAAAATGCTCCCATCCCTGTTTTTGATGTGAACGTGGTTGACGTTCACGAACGGTAAGAATGGCATTAAGCAAAAAGACACCTTGATAAGCCCATTTACTCAAATCCCCGTGAGAAGGAACAGGAATACCTAAATCGTTATAGCGTTCTTTAAAAATATTTTTCAAAGATGGAGGAACCGCTACGCCCTTCCTGACAGAAAAGCTAAGACCATTGGCCTGACCCGGACCATGATAAGGATCCTGTCCCAGAATAACGACTTTTACTTTCTCAAAGGAGACGGAATTAAAGGCAGCCCACATTTCATTTTCCGGTGGGTAAATATTGTATTGCCTTTTTTCTGAACGCAAAAATTTATTGAGCTCTTGAAAATAACCGGAATGAAACTCTTGCCTTAAACGGTTTTTCCAACTTTCGGGGATATCAGGTTCGTTTTTTGTCATTTAAATGATTATAAAATTGGTTATTCGTTAGCAAAAAAATAAATTTGTAAGCAACAATAAAAAAACTTATTTGTAGTTTAAACCAAAAAGGATCCTATGAAAAAAATTATTATTGCACTCGCAGTAGCTTTTGTTCTTGCTCTAAGTTTTTCTTCCTGCAGGACTTCAGAAAAATGTCCGGCATACGGCACAGTAGAGGAATACCAGATTGACAGACCGGATTAAAAAAGGACACTTTTTTTACGAAAAAAAAGTGCTTGCTTTCTTGCTATGGGATTAATATCTACGACAATCCGTCGATTATTAGAGGCTTTTTTATCTTATCATCGGGTAAATAATGTATAATTTTTTTTTACTCCCCTGGCCCCAGACCATTCTGGTTTCTTTTTATTGAACAATTTTTTTCCTAAAATCAACTTTATCAGCCCATTAAACAAAAAAACCTCCCGATGTCTTTTGCACCGGGAGGCTATATACTATAACTAGAAATTGTCTAAAACAACACCAAGCAAATCCCCTACCTCTGAATCAAAAACTTACTAGCTGCTTTTTTCCTTGCATTAGATATTTGCATCATATAAGCCCCTTCGCTCAGAGAACTAATATTTACCTTCATTTCACTATCTGTGGCATTTACAGGTTGTGTTAAAACCAAACGCCCATTAATATCATAAATCTGAACGTATGAATTCTCATTTAACCAATCCTGGCTATTCTTCAGTGAAATTGAAACTATTTTCCGGGCCGGATTCGGATAAATATCCAAAGCCGAAACCGACGAAGAGCTACCCTCAGGTTGATCACCTATACCAACGTAATTGGCCGACTTCCAAAGGCCTCGTCCATAGGTAGAAATATAAATCATCCCGTTATTCTGAATACCTTCAAAAGTAAGTTGAGCGGTATCGCCGTTTACGATATCACCCATTACCGTTTTTGTCTCAGAATTCTGCGTTTGTTGGCGAATCTGAGTTATAGGTACGGTACCAATGCCATCATAATCGGGACTCCATTCACTATTTTCGAGTGAAAACACGCCAAATTCACTTCCTATAATGATCCTATCACTGCTATGCATCTCAATTAATGAGCTATAAACCGGTACATCCGGTAAATTAAAGGAAATATCACTAAATTCGGGCTGTTCATCAAGGCTGTTGAAAGATTCATACACATAGCTGTCATTGCCATAATTACCCAAAGTAATTACGACATGATTCTCATCGTTTGGATCTTCAGAAATGGAAGTCACCATGCGGTCTTCCTCGTAAAAGATAGTATCTTTTGTTACGACACTTTGTGAAGAATTATACATAGCCGTGGCCGAATCGTGAGCCATGAGAAGGTTGGACAAACGGTAGACCACCCCTCCTTCAGTTCCGACATACACATTATCTCCATTTTCAGAAACTTCTATAGACCTGGGCACTTCTCCACGTTCAAGTTCAGCTACCTGGTACCAAACCGGCTGCTGGCCGTAAAGGTGAACTTCAGGCGACATCCATACTTCCCCATAACTCGAACCATCATCTTTAGCAATAAAAAGCCTGGCAGTAACCAAATCCTGTACTTTTACCGAATCCCCTTCATTCAGTGGGGCATCCAGCGTATGTTCAAAAGGATAGGCGACAGTATTACTTTTTACTAGCACATCATCGCCTGCCTCATAGTTTTCATAAGCCTTAAAATAAACCGAGTCATAACTCATAGGATTATTAAAAGACTCCCAGAGTTCGAAAGGAGGGAAATTAGATTGATAATCCTGGGCCTGACTCGGAAGGAAATTTTGACCGAAGGATTCACCTAAATCCCGACTTCTTTCCATAACACTTGTCTCGCCATCTTGTGACGCCGCCGACAGAACAATATTTTGTTTTCTCAAGACAGAACGCTCCACATATCCGCCTTTACTGTATTCATTATAGATGGTGGTAGCAGACTGTTCAGTATTTCCAGTCATGTCAAAATGCAAAATCCCAAATAAATCTTCGCCACCTAACACTTTATCATCAATACCAAGAGATACCGCGTTAAAACTTGAAATATTGAGAAATTTATTAAATGTTTTTAATTCGTTATCTATGTAGCCTATCACTCCTGTGGAAGTAGCTGCATAAAAACTATTGGCATTTTTGAAAGCCATATCTTCCACTCTCAATCCAAAGGCCATGAAGCTCCTTTCCCATGCAAAATAGCCTCCATCACCGGGATTCACTCCTTGGTAAATATAAGATCCTCCTAAGTATACCTTATCCGGATTATCCGGCGCCACTTTCAATGTGGCAGCTTTAAGCCCTGTTCCACCTGAAAACGGATTGAATATATCCGTACCGCCGGGGCCAATAAGCCGCCACGAAACACCGGCATCTTCAGAAAGATAAACTCCTACAAGCTCACCAACATCATCTATTGAGACAGCATAAACAATGGAAGCATCGGCGGGAGTAGTGGCAAAATTTACTTTTTCGCTTAATGAGGAAGGAAGCAGGGAGTCACTACTACCCGACATTGTAACAAAATTAGAAGGACCGGAATCCGAACGATAGGTTTCCCCTTCTATATCAATATACATCACCCCGTCGGAAGCAACTTCCACATCCTGGCAAAAACCTTCAAGAGGGCCATCTTCATTAGCAGCTTTTTCCCAGGATTCACCATCATCAGAAGAAATCATCAAACCTGTATTTGTAGCGGCGTATAGGTTACCCTCATGAACTTCGATATCTTTAACGAAAGACCATGTATCATCTTCCGAATATGTAGGCTCTGTTGAAGAGATTCGGTTAAAGGTATTCCCATTTGTTGATTTGTATAACCCCTGTCCGACATACTCATTTCTCGAACCTGTTGATGCATAAATCGTTCCATCAGAAGCTTGAGCCAAGGAGGTGATAAAAATGTTCTGATTTTCATTATTTATTTTTTCCCAAATAACACCACCATCCGTGGATTTCCATATTCCCCCGGTAAAGGCTCCAACATAAAGCGTATTTCCGGAAGGATCCTGGTTGTCGATTAGAATGGCAGTAGTATGTCCACCAAAATTATCGGGTCCTACTTCTATCCAGTTTAATCCCAGAGCGCGGCTTTGATCCATTTTTTTCATTTGCTCACGTGCTTTCAACACATCCTCCGGGTCCACGTTTCCGGTTTGTTGATTTGCTCTGGCTTTTTCCAGATAAGTCTTTTGATCATCCGTTGAATTATTATTTTCCTGGGCAGTCACTGATAATGAAAGCCCCATCAAGACAACAAAAAGATTTAAGAGTAAATTTCTACTTTTCATATGAGTAATGTTTGATTATTTTATTTTCCTTTTATGCGAATTCCGATTTGACAACAAATGTAGATTTTAATTAATAATTATCCAAAACTACTAAATAAAACAAATTTTACCAATTTTAGCCCCAAAAGTTTTGGGATATTCTTGATTATCGACAATGGCAGATTTTCAAAAGTTGCGCCGATAGTTAAATACTCTTAAGCTTTTTAAAGAAAAGGATTCTCTCACCCTATTTTAAACCATAATTAGCTGTTGTTCAAATTTACCATCAACACTGTTCTTTAGAAAGCATTAATATTATAATCATAAAATCCCGTAAGTGTTCAGGTGTATAGGTGCTTAGGTGTTTGGATTAAAGAAAGAGATTGGTGTTTAACTATTCATAATCAGATAAATATGAATAAGATTGCTAGATTTGAGGATTTAGAAATGATTATAGAATGCAGAACCTAAAAAATTCAGAGACAGAGTAGATGTTATTTAGCGTAAAGTGTTAGGCCTAATCCGACATCTTACAAAAAAGAATAAAGCAAAATAACATAAACACATATGCACTTAAACACCTGAACACTTACAAAAACCCTATGAATTCAGATATTTTTAGTTAAAAATGTTGTTGAAAAAAATCATTCCCTAAATTTGCCTTTAATAATAGAAAAACCATTTATCATGAAAAACATCAAAAAATACTTTGTTTTATTTATCAGTCTCAGTATTCTTACAAGCCTATCAGCACAGGAGAAAGAACAAGATAGTACTTATCAATTTCAAACCATAGCAGATGTTCCTACGACCGGTGTCAAGGATCAACATCGTTCGGGAACATGTTGGAGTTTTGCCGCCACTTCATTCCTGGAAACAGAACTCATACGCATGGGGTATCCCGAATTAGACCTATCGGAAATGTTTTTCGGCAGGGATGCTTATATAGATAAAGCTAAAAACTATGTACAAATGCATGGAAATGTCAGCTTCAGGGCCGGCGGTCAGGCTCATGACGTGATAAATTCGCTGCAGGAGAAAGGTATGACCACAGAAAAAGCTTATAGCGGTTTACAATACGATCTCGAAAAACATAACCACAGTGCTTTGCATGCTTTACTCAAGGCGGAGGTTGATGTCATAGCCCAAAACAAATCCGATAAACTTAATCCTTCATGGCTCAATGTTATAAAAGCCACCCTGGATGAATACCTCGGGGAAGTTCCCTCAGAATTTACTTATAATGGAGAAAATTACACACCCAAGAGTTTTGCCAACCATTTCGACCTGAATACGGAGGATTATGTAGAAATCACTTCTTATACGCATCATAAATTCTACGAACCCTTCCGTCTTGAGCTCCCTGACAACTGGACGTACGAAGATTATTACAATGTTCCCCTGGAAAATTTGATGGAAATCATCAACAATGCTTTAGAAGGAGGCTATTCGGTTTGCTGGGACGGTGATGTGAGTGAGAAAGGATTTTCGCACAGAAATGGTGTGGCCATAATTCCCGTGGTTGAGCCGTCGGCTTTTGAAGGAACGGAGCAGGCTCGCTGGGAAGAAATGTCGGAAAAAGAGAGAATGAAAAAGGCTTACAACTTCGAAAAACCGGTTAAAGAAAAGACCATAACCCAGGAAGACAGGCAAAAAGCCTTCGAGGCACATACTGCAACGGACGATCATCTGATGCATCTTACGGGCATAGTAAAAGACCAAAACAACACCCGCTATTATGTCACAAAGAATTCATGGGGCGACGACAGCAATGATAACGGGGGTTACGTAAATATGTCATCCGCTTTTCTTAAGAGAAACACCATAGCCATCATGGTGCACAAAGATGCTATTCCGAAAAAAATCCGGAAGAAACTTAACTTATAAATCCGTTGCTTTGGCTTAAGAAAACAGGGAAAAGGAGAAGCGATGACGGAATAATTCGGATGATTTATTGGGCTCAATTAGAATAGACCGAAAAGCGATTATTTTAAGGCTTTTCAGGAATTGTTTTTTCTACAAACACTTTGCCTTCGGCATTAATGACAGCATAGCGTTCGCCGCGTTTCAATTCCCGGAAAAGACAGGGCTTGGTGAAATATGCCCAATCAACCGGCAACCAACTGTTGTTATGCTTGATGGCAAGAATCATAGGTTTGAACTTGTCCAACGGTTTTATCTCGCCTGGAGATACCGTCCATGAGGTAGTGGACTGATATTCATTTGTTACATCTATGTACTTACCCGCTTTCAGATGATGATATTTCATAAGCTGAAATAATGAATCATCGGGCAGTGGGATATTGTAAGTCTCATAAGATCGCCTGAAGACTTTAATGGGATCGCGATGAATTTTAAGAGAGTCGGAAAAGGGATAGTAGGTCCTTTTTTGTCCGTCACCATCCCAAACAACCACCCAATAATCAACATACTCGCCGGTTTCGAGCGGATACGGAACATAATCTATCGCAGCGGCAATTCCCAGGGATCGCAGGGTATTCACAAACAAAGCGGCGGCATCTTCCGTCCTGCCCTGCATCTTTTCCGGCGAGTTTACTAAAAGCCGATCCTTGGGATGCTCGATAAATCGTTTATCAAAGCTTACTTTCGATTCGAGAATTTCCTTAATTTTTTGTGCCACCGTAAAGATATCCTCATTCAGAATATCTTTTTTTTCAATGGACAGGCTGCCAATTATACCGCCGGTAGTATCCAATCGGGCACTATTGCTTCGATATGGCAATATTCTATGGCAAAAAGTATCAAAAGAGTAGGGCTGTCCCCCAGGGAAATGTTGCCATGCTGAAAACGAACGCTCCACCTGCATAATCATTTCCCGGCTTGTTAAATTGTATATGTCTCGGCCATAGTAATGCCTGATAAAATGCAGCGGCCCGCGGTAATTTTCGATTGAATCTTTGGCTTTTTTAAGCGCTTGGTAAGAAGCATATTCCCTGATGTTGTAATCTATAAATGCTCCGGTTGTGTCCTGCAAAAGATAGGTTCGGAGGCCATGACCCCGCATATTTTCTATCAAATAATAAAGAGCCTGGAGTCTCAGGCTGTCTTCAGGCTCCTTGTATTTGGCAATGGCTTCAACGAACTCGATTTTATTGACTCCCGATTTTTCCATGGAAAGACGTACATTTTGCGGAATAGTAGGATAAATCCCATTACGGCACGATATAACAATAATTGCCAACAGGAAAGAATAAAGTAAAATTCGCTTGACCATTTGTCATTACAATGTTAAGGTTACGAAAATAGTTATCCCTGCCGAGACAGAAAACTTTTCGAAGCAATAAACCCCCTATTTTTTCTAAAACCTTTTAGATTTCTTCGATCGCATCTTTCTGCAGCCAGCCCACACTTCCATTGGCTATTTTTATCTCACACCATTCACCCAGCTTATCCTTTATAAAAACTTTTGTTCCTTCGTGTATAACGAAAAGATCCACACTATCCTCATCCGGAGAGCCTTTAACCGTCACGGAAGGTTCGAAAACAATGCCGGCTTTATCATGAGAGCGATCATGGTGCTTTTGAGCAGCCATAGCAAAAGAAAAAACGGTGATTAGAAGCGCCAGGAGGCCCGTATAAAAAGAAAATTTTCGTAATACCAAACGACGGGAAAGTACAAAAATACCAACTAAGATTAATGTCAGGATAAAAAATCCAATGGCAAGGTATGCCCACCAATCTGCCGAAAAGAGATTATATATGCTACGCCACCATTGCACATAAAACATCTCCGGGACTTTTTCGATCTTATCAACAGTCATTTGGCGGGCCATATCAAGGTTATGCTGAATATCGGCATTACCCGGATCATGTTCTAAAGCTTTTTCGTAATAGAGAATGGCCCGGGCTAATTGCTGATCTTTAAAATACGCATTGCCCAGGTTATAATACAGCTTCGCAGAAACATACCCCTGCTTGACTATGGAATCATAATATTGTATGGCCTTGGAATAATTGCTGTTTTTATAGGCAGCATTGGCCGTATCGACCAAATCTTGCTTGCTCTGTGAGTAAACAGCAATAACGCCCATTAAAAGCAAAACCAAAATATTTATCCTCTTCCCCATCTTATTTCAATTGT
>JAIPAF010000080.1 GCA_021740225.1 Bacteroidales bacterium
GGGATCAGGATCCCTCCTACCGACGGAACGCCCGAAGGTCTTGGGTTCGGCAGCAGCCTTTCGGGGTTGTCTGCAGTCCTTTGGGCCAGGTTAACCTGACGGCGTCTTTCAGACCCGTCAGGGTTTAAACACTGAATAAGAAGATTGATTGATGGGCTCAAACAATTGATAACATTAAAAAAATTAATCGTTAAACTTGTAAAAAGCATCTTTATATGGAAACAGCAGACCCAAGAAAATCAATTCATAAATTAATTGATCAGGCTGATGAAAAATTGTTAAGAATGGTACATTCCCTGGCATTGGAATATTTGAAAGATGACAAGGAAATAGTTGCCTATAAAGCAGGTAAAACCATTACAAAAGAACAATTATACAATGAGTTAATAGAGGCTGAAAAAGCCCATCATGTCAGAAAAGCTATCATTAACAAATGTTTTGAATTAAAAACCTTTTCCGGTTATTCAAAGGTATAAGGTTGAAGTGTATTTCTTCTGTGCGGCATCAAACACTTGCGCTCACTGCAGGCAACCGCTTCTGTATATCCTGAAGCTGTTCATGACTTTCTAACCCCATTGTAAAAGCATCGATTAAATTCTCGTTTTTCTGATAATTTGCCTGGAAGCGAAGTGCTTCATCCTTCTGGTCTACAAGATCTCCGGCTCCGTACACCTTCATGGAGACGATGGCCTTTCCGTTGGCTTTCATCCGTTGCAATACCTTTTTGACAGTAGGTACATCGTCATCCATTCTCACGCCTGCATGATTGAAGCGGGCCAGGTCAACCATTACCCATGGCTCTTCAGCTGCTGCCCTCAGTGCACCGAGGGAATGGCACGACACTCCATGTGCTCTTATAATACCTTCTTCCCGTGCTTTACTCAGTGCTTCCATTCCTCCTTTATGGGTGCTGGGCCAGTCGGAGTTGGAAACTGCATGCAAGAGTACAATGTCCAGATAATCGGTACCCATCTCTTTTCTAAAACGCTCCAGATCTGCTTCAACATCTTCCCTGGTCCTGGAGTTGGTTTTGGTAAGAATGGTTACCTTATCCCTGGGAACGTGCTTTAATGCCTTTTTTACGTGTTCGTGGGAGCCATATTGATCCGCACTGTCCCAGAAGAGTATCCCTTCGTCATAGGCGGCATGCATCAGATCGGGCAAGCCTTTGATTCCCAGCTTGCGGGTTTGGTTTGAGCTTCCGCCATATCCGTTGGTTCCTGTTCCCATTGCCATGCGGGAAGTTCGGATACCTGTACTTCCCAGTTTAATCTTATCGCCGGGATGTATACTTTGTACCCGGGTGTCGTTTGAATACAGTTGAGAAGGGAAAAATCCGGCTACCAATGAGCCCGCTAACGAGTATTTCAAAAACTTTCTTCTATCCATAGTTATGCATTTTTTTGATGATGAATTTGATTAGATGTATTTCTGATTGGATCTCATAGAGTAATGAATTTTTGTGATCATTTACGAGTACAAAATACAAAAAATTTTATTGCATTTGATTACTCGAGTAAATTAAAATCAGTAAAAATACGGTGGATCAGGAAGAAGAAGCTAAGGGTTTGCCCAATGCAGGTAAACTAATTGGTATCGTGGAGCGTTTGCTGGCTTTCGCACTTATCCTTTCAGGCCAAAATAGTGCTGTAGGTTTGATTATTGCTGCAAAATCCATATTAAGATTCCGGAATACGGAACATTCCGAATATGTACTTGTAGGCTCCCTGTTGAGTTTTGGAATAGCCATTTTTTTGGCACTGGGTGTGTCTGAAATCTAATTTATCGGCAAATCAACCGATATGTTATATCAGTAGATACAATACCATCTTCGGTGACTCCCAGAATATTTTCATATCTTTTACTCCGAGCTTATTCACGGAAGATGTTGTTGAGCTCCTCCCTGTCTGTAGGTTTGCTGGTAACAAATACAATATTAGCGAGGCTTCCTGCAGGTATGGGTACTCTTAGAGCCACTCCGTCAAATTTTCCTTTGATATCGGGAAGTGCTTTGGCAGAAGCCGTGGCTGCACCTGTAGTAGTAGGAACCATATTGGCTGCAGCCGCCCTTCCACGCCTGAATTTCCTGGCCGGGGAATCAACAAGGCTTTGGGTGGAGGTATAGGCATGAATGGTGGTCATGGTGATCAGGTTGCCGTTTCCGGAACCTTTACCACGTTATGAATTTTGCATCGGGTACTTTGGTTCCCATAATGATCACATCTCTGTCTGTGCAAACACTTATCATATAATTGTAGGTGGATTTCCCCGCCTTTTCTCCGGGTTTGCTTTCAGCATCAAAATGAATCATCGCCTGTCTCAGAAAATGATTCCCCAGTTCTCTGGCTCTTTCCTTTGTCGTTCCCTGTTTAACAATCAAAGCCAGCGAAAGTTTTTTTATTTCATCCTGCTGCACCACCAATGCCTCTTGAACTTCTTTGTATTCCCTCATCCGTGAAGTTACTTTTTGTTTTGCTTTTTCCTTGACTTGAGGGACCTCCCGGATTTCCTGCGTATCTGTGGCCATTTGGATATCCTGAGCCTGCTGGGCGTTTATGGATAACGATAAAATGCTTAATAAGCAAGTAATTATATATTTCATGTTCTATTGATTTTGGGTGATAAAATTACGATATAAACTGTAAAATCCAATGATATCCTCTGGATCCTAATTGGCCTGCATTATTCACAAACGAATCCCGCTGAAAAAATAAGAAAAAAATCAAGAAAAAATTGAGTAAAATAAAAATATAAAGGATGAAAAAAATTAGAATAGGATTAATTGTTTTTGCAATTGTCATAATAATTGGACACTTGACAGTTACAGATTATAATGATCTGAGCTAGTCCAATAATGCAGGAAGTTATCTTGGTATATTCTCAATTTCAGTATAAAGAAAACCAATCATTCAAAGAGGAATTGATTGCATTTCTAAAACACTATGGGGTTGAATATGATGAACGGTATCTATGGGATTGATTATTCTGCCCTTACAGGGCGTGGAATGGTTAGTGCCTGATAACCTTAATTTGTAGTATATTTTTCAATCTTTTTTTTAAGTTCAGAATGGGTTTTTGCCTTATCATTTTCCAAACCCGGGTCAAAACGATTGTTTGGATCAAATCGCAGACAGTAATAGCCTGCTTTTCTGGCAGCTTTAACTCCATATTCCGAATCTTCAATAACAATACATTCTGAGACTTCTCTTTGAATTTTGGATGCGATCGGGGAGTATGTTTTCTCAAGGTCGGTGTTTTCGCAAACCTCCCGGCCAAAGATCCATTTGAAATACTTCTTGATTCCCAAATGATTCAGTAGAATTTGAAGGTTTTTGTAAGGATTAGCGGACACCATTACCAAATCAAACCTGTTATGGAAATATTCGAGCGTTTCTTGTATACCAGGAAATGGAATCACGTATTGTTCCAAATTGGTGAAATGTAAGTGGTGTTTTTTTCGTACGATCCCTTCAATCTGGCTTGAACTCAGATTCTCATAATTTTTCTTAAGGTAGGCCTCCGTGCTTAGTCCATTCAGATCTTTCATAGAGAAGCGATTCGACAAATCAATTCCATATTCTTTAAGGATGTCCCTTAATATATAAAAACGTGCCAGATCGGTATCTGCAATTACTCCGTCAAAATCAAATATTAAACAATTGATTTTCGTTTTCATTTCGTGCATGATCTTTCTTTAATAATTTTGTTATCTCACGCATACATTAATATGCCCGCCTTTTAAATCTGTTTTTGTAAGAGCGCTTCAAATGGTGCGAAACTAATGAAATTTTATCAAATAAACGGGCTCGGAATTATTCATGGTCAGTTCCGGTTAGAACAATGCTGATGGCTTACGTGCACCGAAGTAATATATATCATATTGATTGGCCATATATTGTTTGTTAAATTTATACATTTGTAAAATGTCAGTCAGGTATAGGTAACAATATTTCAACACGAGCTAAAATCACAATTATGAAACAGCTTTCTATTTTTATATTTCTGTCATTATTGATTGCAATAGAAGCATATCCTATGAATAAAGATCCTATATTGATGAACAAGTTGCCCGGGAGCAGCGCTTCCCTGTCTGTTCAATCGGAGAAAGTTTACGAGACCGCAGAGGAGCTTTACGACTATATAGATGGTGGGGCAGAGCTTTACCTGAACTATGGGTTCAGGAAACTGGCCAGGCGGATCTACAGATTTGAAGAGGAAAATGAGATCAAAGCGGAGATCTTTGAGATGAACGCACCGAAGAATGCCTATGGCGTGTTTTCTTATTCCAAAGATACGGCCAACACCGAAATAGGGCAGGGAGCCCAGTATCTCGGTGGTTCGCTTATATTCTGGCAGGGCCGGTATTTCGTTTCCATTTTTACCCGGGAAGAAACGAACAAAAGCAAGGAAGAAGTGCTTCGTATGGGGCGGGAGATCAGTGAGGCGATAGGAACCAGGGGAGAGTTACCGGCAGTTTTTAATGTCATGCCGGAAAGATCGCTTGTAAAGGGCAGCACATTTTTCTTTCATCATCATGCCTGGCAGAATAAATTCCGCTACATATCCAATGATAACATCTTTAACATTGACGAACATGTGAACGCCCTGCTGAATCAATACGGGAATCCTCAAAAAAGGTATTATCTGCTGCTCGTTGAATATCCCGACCGTAAGCAGGTCCGTAAAGCCTATAAAAAGAGCAGAAAGAAATTTTCCAAAACCTTAAGGCGTAAACGGGTTGGCCAGGATGAAGATGGTCTGTGGATGGGATGCGATACAAAGGATCGATTGCTGATGTTTGTTATTGATGCGCCATCGAAAGAAGAGGCTACTTATTTGCTTGATCAAACGGGTGAAAATTATACACAGATAAAATAAGAAAAGTTCTGATAACAAAAGATCTTACTGTTTTTATTATAAATACCCATACAGTATCTGACTGAAAACTAAAAAAACATATATTATGACAACAAAAAAGTTAACGCGGCGTGAAGCCTTGAAAAACATGGCCCTTGGGGCTGCGGGCAGTCTTTTTCTGGGTTCTCTTCCATGGAAGGCTTTTGGCAATAAAAGCGCAGAAAGATCCAAAGTAGTCCTGATCCGGGATAAGAACCTTTTGGATGGTTCCGGCAATATCAACAAAGGGGTATTACAGGACATGTTGGATACAGCGGTGCCCACACTCACCGGTGATTCCGATGCAGGCAGTGCCTGGGAGAAGATCATCAAGCCGGATGATGTTGTTGGAATCAAATCGAATCATTGGAGCAGATTACGTACACCTGTTGCGTTGGAGCAGCTTATTAAGGAACGGGTTATGGGTGCGGGCGTCGGTGACGATAACATTGGCATTGCGGACAAGGGGATCCTGAATAATTCCATATTTACAAACTCCACGGCGCTAATCAATTCCCGGCCGATGCGGACGCACGACTGGGCTGGTGTCGGATCCCTTATAAAGAATTACATTCTGTTTCATCCAAGGCCTTCTGATTATCATCCTGATACTTGTGCCGATCTTGCCGAGGTTTGGAAAAAGCCTATGGTGAAAGGTAAGACCCGTCTCAATATTCTGGTCATGATCACCCCCTTGTTTCATGGTGTAGGGCCGCATCATTTCAACGAGAAATATACCTGGAAGTACAACGGGCTTATCGTGGGTTTCGATCCTGTAGCCGTGGATGCAACGGGGCTTCGTATCATACAGGCCAGGCGAAGGGAGTTTTTCGGGGAGGAGCGCCCCATCAGTCCTTCACCGCACCATATCGAACTTGCGGATACGCGACATAATCTGGGCAATGCCGATCCAGCCAATATCGAACTCGTGAAAATGGGCTGGAAAGAGGGAATACTGATCTGATTTTTTATAAATAATTGATAATGATCTTGGTTGTTGTTTTAATACCGGGAGCATTGTTTTGTCCCTACCTTTCTATATATCTGTCATATGATAAGAATTTTCAATATGACAATCTTATGCTTGTATTTACAAACCCAGGAAAGATATGGCGAAACCGCTCAAAAAGATGATGGCGCCTGCAATGGCATGGGTATAACGCTCGAGTTTTCCAAATGACAGGTGTTTTATCCCGTAAGTAAGAAGAAGCACTACACCCATCATAGTAACGATGGTGACTACGGCAAATATGCCTGCTATCAGAACCGTACCGCCAATACTTTGTTTGGCCGCCGGGTACATCAGCACCGGAATCAATGGTTCGCACGGGCCCAGTACGAAGATCAAAAACAATATCCATGGCGTGAGATTCATTTTTGGTCCCTGGTGGGTGTGATCATGATCAGCCGCGTGTTCATGATGATGTTCATGTTGCACGCCACCGGCATGATGATGTAAATGCGTATGCGGTTTATTTTTCAATCCCCTCCATAAGCCCCAGACAAAATATATCAATCCGAACCCCATGAAAAGCCATGCTGCAATGTTTCCGCGTTCGGCTTCCAGTCCTTCCAACTGGGAAACACCGATTCCTGCAGCAATTCCTATGGCGCCGATCAGAATAGACGAGGCCACATGGCCCAGGCCACATAAAAATGTAATCCAGCTCGTTTTGAAGATTGACCATTTTCGGGCCTTGGCCATAACAATGAACGGTAAATAATGATCGGGACCCAGCAGGGTATGGAAAAATCCAATCGACGCTGCTGTGAGCGCCAGCACGTTTATATCTTGTGTCATAGAGAATAATTTTTAAAACTGAGCTCAGTGTGAAAGTTTTCCATGTCCTCTCAAAGAAACCGTTTATAAAAGAATGTATAACCCGAGACCCCAAAATTAATAATTTTGATGTCATGATTTTCCAAATCGTAACATAAATTCAAAGAGGGTATCCAAAAATTTACTATGTATTTGACAATCTTCCATCTTTGCTCTCAAAATTCACATTTAAGGCATGAACTATAATTGAAACTTCCTGACTTAGTTGTTATCTGGAGCCTTTTGATTTTGTTTCAGGGTCTTTTGGGATTCATCAGAGGGTCTTGTGTGACCCGCCGGTAGTTTTATATGAGGCTATAGTATACACTTTAATGGGATTTGATTTGCCTTTTAGCGTCATTTTTTTTACGAATACACATTGTTCAGGATTTTTTAATCTTTTCAAAGTATCTTCCGATATCCGGATGGTATCGGGCTCTGCTGATTCCTCAATCCGGTATGCGGTATTGACTACATCTCCTACCACGGTCCAGTCTTTTCTTTCCTCACTGCCAATATTTCCCTGGATCAGATTTCCACTGTTGATACCTATCCTGATATTGATCTCGGGA
The DNA here is from genome assembly GCA_021740225.1 of Bacteroidales bacterium. Classification (GTDB taxonomy): domain Bacteria; phylum Bacteroidota; class Bacteroidia; order Bacteroidales; family UBA12077; genus JAGXLC01. The sequence continues at coordinate 7,288 of JAIPAF010000080.1, forward strand.
AGCTCTATTGCTCGAAGGTTATGGTTTAGTTTTTTTAATCCGGGGTTTATCATATCAATAGCTGCTTGTATGGCATGTTCTGCATTCTCGAAAACGGCCATAACGCCGTCGCCCAGAAATTTGTCAATATCTCCTTGGTTCTGTTGAATAATAAGAGAAGTGAGCGAGAAATAGGCATTCAGCATTTCCACCACTTTTTCCGGTTCCAGTTTTTCCGATAAGCCGGTAAACCCTACAATATCCATAAAAAGAATGGTAAGGTCCCTGTTGTGTCCTACAAATGTATAGCTTTCCTGGTTGAGCGATCTGATTACTTGTTTGTAGGTGGTTTCAGAGACATACTGCCGGATCGCCTTTTTGTATTTTTCCTTGAGATGCCGTATTTCCTCCTCAGCGGAAACCTCCCGGAAAATTTCTATAGCCCCTATAATGGCTCCTTCTTCATTTTTTAAAGGAGTCATAAAGGCAGCAATGGGAATGCGATGGCCTTTTTTATGTTTCGGAAATAGTTTGGATTCTGTGGTTTGTCCCTTCAAAGCCTTTTCCAGTGGACAACCTTCCCTGCAAAGATTATGACCAAAATAATCCTGATGATTCATTGTATCCTCTCCGCATTGTTTTCCTGTCATTTCCTCCGGGTTGTAGCCTGTAATATGCTCCGCGCCTTTATTCCAGTAGACAATGATTTTTTCCCTGTTGACTACATAAATCCCTTCATACAGAAGATCGAGCCATTTTTTGGTTTCCCCGGAGATTGGGTTGTGTTCCTCTACAGACATGGGTGATTTATAATGGATTTCGTAATTGTCTCAAAATATGGTTTATAGGTCGAATGAGATCAAATCAAATGATTTATTGGGCTTTTAATTGGTACGTAATTCATTTTTCAAAGGTTATTCTTCAATCTACAACAGTGAATTGTGCATCTGGTTCGGTAATTTACAAAAAATTAGGAATGCACACAAGCTGCGGTGGGGATAATGCAGGTTGGTATTCTTTTCATTTTCCTTTTTTCCTTGATGAAAAAAGGAACAAAAAAATCAAGAAAAAATGAGCCTACCCACCCGCCAATCCCATAGCCGTCAAGTAAATGATATAAGTTCCTGACAGGCAACCATTAGAGGACACGATAAAGTGTCCTCTAATAAATCTCATAATAAGGGGGTTCATTTCGCGGGTCCCCCTTTTTTTGCCAACCAGTAATCAGCTAT
>JAIPAF010000081.1 GCA_021740225.1 Bacteroidales bacterium
CAGTAATGGGTTCTTATTCCCGCATTGAAAAACCAATCGCCGTTTCCGGCCGTCAGGTGATAGGTGTTCTGAAGATAGGAATTAAACCGGTTGGAATTGACTGAATTATCAGATTGCAATGAATGGTAAAGCTTAACAGCAGATATGGAATAGGGAATGGAATATCCGGCGGAATCAATATATTTCCATTCATTAGATTCATCCCGGATATGTTCCCGTTTATATTTGACTCCCCATCTCAACAGGTTGTTGCCCTCATTCCAGGTACCTTTATGAGAGAGCGTATACACTTTCCCCTTCAAAGAATTTCTGGCATGTTCCAAATACCCTCCTACACCGATATTCATAATACTATCTCCGTAGGTTTCGGAATCGACCGATTTATCCAACTCATTCAGATAGTATTCTCCCATTATATCATAGGTTTCCGACTCAATGGTACTATAGGCCGAGGCAATAAAACGCAAATTCACATCATTGGAAGGATGATAATTGCCGGCAAGAGCACCAAGATAATTTTCAAAATCATCCACCTCCTGTCCTTCATAATATATCTTCAGATTGAGCGCATTCTCAACCGTTCCGAAGGAAGTATTACGGGATTGAGGAATGAATCGATAACGGTTCAGATTGTAGTTGCCCAGAAATTCAAGGTCAAAATTGTCCGTAACCTTATAGGTCAGGTAAGTTTGCAGATCATAAAAATTGGGTTTATAATCTCCTTCTACATCCAGGGAATTCAACAGATATTGATTGGTTTTATACCGAAAACCGGCATTATAGGTGAAACGCTCTCCTACCTCATCCTCCAGATGGACAGAGCCTCCCAGCAGGCTCATATCGATATCACCCGAAAATTCTGCTGGTTTATTGTATCGAATATCCAGTACGGAAGCCATCTTATCCCCATAACGAGACTGAAATCCGCCTGCTGAAAAATTAAGTGAAGACACCATATCGGAATTCAGAAAACTCATTCCTTCCTGCTTCCCGCTACGCACGATCAATGGCCTATATATTTCGATTCCATTCACGTAAACCAGGTTTTCATCATAATTGCCTCCGCGAACCGAATACTGATAACTCAGCTCATTTCTCGAGGTCACACCCGGCATTTTTTTTATAATGGACTCCACATCCCCGCTGGCGGAGGGCAACATCTTAAAATCTTCAGGATCAAGTTTTATTAAACTTTTATCCATGTGCAGCATGCTTCTTACTTCCACCCCATCAAGGTCTTCGGTAGATTCCATCAATTGGATAATCAGGGGACTTTCCCTGCTGAAGGATTGAATAGCAATCGACTGGCTCTGAAAACCAACATAGGAAACAACTATTGAATCACTCCTTTCTGTTTGTGCGGGAAGGCGAAGTTGAAACAAACCCTGCCCATCCGTGACGGTACCAATAGAAGCGTTTTTTAACCTGACATTGGCATTGGCAACCGGTTCATTCTGATCGTCAATAACTCTCCCCCGCAGAACCTCTTCAACCTGTGCACTTAAAATAAAGGGAAATATATTAAAAACGAGGAAAAAGATCAGAATTCTATAGAGCATTTACCGTTAGAAATTAGTGCTGCGCAACAAATATAATTAGTGTTAAACGCACAAAATAAGTAAATATTTTGTGCGGTTTGAAGCCCCGGGGAACTTTTCATAAAAACCATTGAATTCCTTTATTCTGAAAGGCTCCCTTGCCATCCGACAATAGCCGGATTCAAAATGTTCCTCCCAAAACACAGTTAAATTCTATAATAAAAAATTATATTTGTACACGTTATTGAAATATCATAAAAATAAAAAGTAAAAAGCATGAAAATCTCTATGGTAGGGACCGGATATGTCGGGTTGGTATCCGGAACCTGTTTCTCAGAAACCGGTATTAACGTCACCTGTGTAGATGTAGACCAGGAAAAAATTCAGAGGCTCAATCAAGGCATTGTCCCCATTTACGAGCCGGGTCTTGAAACCCTGATAGAGAAAAACGTCAAAAAAGAACGGCTCTACTTCACCACCAGCCTGAAAGAAAGCATTGTAGAGGCCGAAGCCGCCTTTATTGCTGTGGGAACTCCCCCTGATGAAGACGGAAGTGCCGATCTGAAATATGTTCTTGATGTAGCCAGAGAAATAGGAAGGCATATTGATCATTATATGGTTATCGTAACCAAGAGCACGGTGCCAATAGGAACTGCCGAAAAAGTAAAGTCCGCCATTCAGGGAGAGATTGACAAACGGTCGGCTGAGGTTGAATTTGACGTGGCTTCCAATCCCGAGTTTTTAAAAGAAGGAGATGCCGTGGAAGACTTTTTGCGACCGGATAGAATTGTTATAGGCACCGAGTCGGAAAGGGCCGAAGAAGCGCTGAGGCGTTTATATAAGCCCTTTTTGCTCAACCAGCATCCCATCCTTTTTATGGATATTCCCTCGGCAGAGCTGACCAAATATGCTGCCAATTCAATGCTGGCAACAAAAATCAGCTTTATCAACGACATAGCCAACCTGTGTGAAGCGGTAGGTGCGGATGTCAATCAGGTGAGAATGGGAATAGGCAGTGATTCCAGAATAGGCTATAAATTCATCTATGCCGGTACGGGTTACGGGGGTTCCTGCTTCCCTAAGGATGTAAAAGCGCTCATTAAAACCTCCGACGAACACAATCATTCCCTGGAATTATTGAAGGCAGTGGAAAGGGTGAATGAAAGACAGAAAGGCCTCCTGTTTGAAAAATTAAAACAGCACTTCCATGGCGCACTGAAAGGGAAAAAAATCGCCCTATGGGGGCTTTCCTTCAAACCCAATACCGATGACATGAGAGAAGCTCCTTCGATCACCATCATCGAGAAATTGACTAAAGCCGGCGCTAAAGTTACCGGTTACGATCCCATCGCGATGCAGGAGGCAAAAAGGAAACTGGGCAACAAAATCGAATACACAAACGACCAGTATGAAGCCATCAGAGATGCCGATGCACTTATTCTGGTGACCGAATGGTCGGAATTCAGAGTACCCCAGTGGGATAAGATGGAAAAACTGATGAAAAACAAGCTGATATTCGACGGCAGAAATATATACGAACCCAAAGATATGGAAGAATGGGGATGGACCTATTACGGAATAGGAAGGCCGCCGGTGAATGTCTCGTAAGACAGGGGAAGAAGTTTAGAGTTTGAAAGTTTGACAAAGAGTTTGAATGTTGGGTTTGGTGTTAAATTGTCATTTGGGGTCATTGGGTGGTCATTCAATTTTTATCCCCGGTAATTATGGAAGCCGGGAGAAATAGTTGACAATTGGCAGCAGATAAGAAAAAGATATAATGAAGTGAAAAGTAAAAAAATCAGCTCTTAAAACTGATTTAATATATTAATTGATAAATCATGAAAAGAATACTTGTAACCGGAGGGGCGGGATTCATCGGTTCCCATTTATGTGAACGCCTGCTTAATGAAGGCAACGAAGTGTTGTGCCTGGACAACTTTTTTACCGGCTCCAAGCAAAATATCGTTCATCTGTTGGATAATCCATACTTTGAGGTGATCAGGCACGACATCACTCAATCGTTTTACGCGGAGGTGGAGGAAATCTATAACCTGGCCTGTCCAGCCTCGCCGATACACTACCAGTATAACCCCATCAAAACCATCAAAACCTCTGTAATGGGGGCCATCAATATGCTGGGGCTGGCCAAGAGGATCAGGGCCAAAATCCTTCAGGCATCCACCAGCGAAGTGTACGGCGATCCCACCATTCATCCCCAAACGGAAGATTACTGGGGAAATGTCAATCCCATCGGCAAAAGGTCCTGTTACGACGAAGGGAAAAGATGTGCCGAATCCCTTTTCGTCAATTACAACCTTCAGAATGATGTTAATATCAGAATTGCACGGATTTTTAACACCTATGGCCCGAGGATGAGCCTCAACGACGGAAGGGTCATTTCCAACTTCATCATTCAGGCACTGAAAAACGAACCCATTACCATTTTCGGAGAAGGCAAGCAAACGCGGAGCTTTCAATATATTGACGATCTGGTGGAAGCTCTGATTCGACTGATGAACAGCGATGACACCAATATGGATCCCATCAATCTGGGAAATCCCGGAGAATTTACCATGCTTGAGCTGGCCAGAAAAATCATTGAATTAACCGGTTCAGCCTCTGAACTTAGTTTTCATCCTTTGCCTGAAAACGATCCGGTTCAAAGACAGCCCGACATCAGCAAGGCGAAAGACTTTCTGGACTGGGAACCCCGCATTGACCTGGAAGCCGGATTGAAAGAAACCATTGATTACTTCAAAAAAGAACTGGAAAAATGAAAGGCATCATTCTGGCCGGTGGAGCCGGCACACGTTTGTACCCGCTGACCAAAAGCATTTCAAAGCAGATCATACCGGTCTACGACAAACCCATGATCTACTATCCCCTGTCCGTGCTCATGCTTGCGGGCATCAGGGAAATCCTCATCATAACCACACCGGATGACATCCATCTTTACAAGGATTTGCTGGGCAACGGGAGTCAAATCGGGCTGGATATTTCCTACGGGATTCAACCCGCTCCCGAAGGCCTGGCACAGGCTTTCATCATAGGAGAAGAATTTATCGGAGACGATTCGGTGTGTATGATCCTGGGCGACAATATTTTTTATGGCTATAACCTGAGTCAGCTGCTGCAGGAATCCGCAAAACTGCAGGACGGAGCCATTATCTTCGGGTATTTTGTCAATGATCCCGAAAGATACGGTGTAGTTGATTTTAACGAAGCAGGGGATGTCCTCAGCATCGAAGAGAAACCGGAACAGCCGAAATCCAACTATGCCGTAACAGGGTTGTATTTTTACAGCAACGATGTGGTTCAGAAAGCCAAATCCCTGAAGCCTTCGGCCAGAGGTGAGCTGGAAATTACGGACCTGAACAGGCTCTACCTGAAAGAACACAGGCTGAAGGTCAAACTGCTGGGCCGGGGCATGGCCTGGCTGGATACCGGTACACACGACAGTCTGCTGCAAGCCGCCAATTTCATCTCCACCATAGAAAAGCGCCAGGGACTCAAAATAGCCTGTATTGAAGAAATTGCCTTTTATAAAGGATATATCGACAGACAACAGTTGTACCGCTTGGGCGAACAGCTCAAAAAAAATCAGTACGGCCGGTACCTGCTTAAACTGGCCAGAGAGGATTTTTTTCCACCAAAAAAGTAACCTATGGAAATCGAAAAGACCAACCTACCCGGTTTGCTTGTAATAAAACCCAGGGTATTTGAAGACAGCCGGGGATACTTTTTCGAAAGCTATAATGAGAAAAAATATCTTGAACACGGCCTGGAATACACCTTTGTGCAGGATAACGAATCCCTTTCCGCCTATGGCAGCATCCGGGGCCTGCATTATCAGCTGGAACCCCATGCCCAGACGAAACTTGTCCGGGTGATCACTGGCAAAATATTTGACGTGGCGGCAGACATAAGGAAGAACTCCCCTACCTTTGGCCAATGGCACGGAACAGAGCTTTCGGAAAAAAACAAGAAACAAATGCTTATCCCAAGGGGATTTGCCCATGGATTTTCTGTTTTGAGCGAGAGTACCATTGTTTTTTACAAATGCGACGATTTTTACCATCCCGAATCAGAAAGAGGAATCCATTACCAGGACGAATCACTGAATATCGACTGGAAAATTGATCCCAAAAAGGCCATCATTTCCGAGAAAGACAAAAAATTGCCCGATCTGGCCAATGCAGACATGAACTTTTGAATCCGACCATTATGAATATACTTGTAACAGGAGCCAACGGACAACTGGGCAGCGAATTAAAAGATCTTCATAGTACCGGACATTATAAGGACTTCCGGTTCCGGTTTACCGATGCAGAGGATCTGGACATCACCAAAAAACAGGAGTTGGAAGGCTATATCAAACAACACGACATAGATACCATCATCAATTGTGCTGCCTTCACGGATGTTGACGGCGCTGAAGAAAACCAGGAAGCCGCGTTTCTCATTAATGATACCGCGGTTGGCTACCTGTCCGAAACAGCCTCAGAAAATCATATCCAACTGATTCACATCTCTACCGATTATGTTTTTGACGGCAGGCATTACCTGCCCTATAAAGAAACCGATACACCATCGCCCCAAAGCGTCTACGGCAAAAGCAAAAGGGCCGGAGAACAAAAAGTGCTGGAGCACCAAGCCGGCATCATCATTAGAACGGCCTGGCTGTATTCCTCATACGGCAAAAATTTTGTCAAAACCATCTCCCGCCTGTCGAAAGAAAAAGACGAGCTGAAAGTCATATACGATCAGGTGGGTAATCCCACCCATGCAGGGGACCTGGCCGAAAGCATTCTGAAAATACCGGAAAAACGAAAGAACAATGCCATACAAACCGGCATCTATCATTTTGCCAATGAAGGCGTGTGCAGTTGGTACGATCTGGCTATGGAAATCATTGAACAGGAAAATACACCCTCCAACATCCGGCCCATTGAAAGCAAAGACTGGCCCACGCTTGCAGAACGCCCCCATTACAGCGTATTCAACAAAGCAAAGATCAAAAATGAATTTGGCCTCACCATTCCCCACTGGAAAGAGAGTTTGAAGAAGATGTTACACAAGTTATTCATGCTATCACTCCCAATAATTTTGTTTTTGTGACAAAATCTGGAAAAAATTAGGAATGCAACCAAGCTGCGGTGGGGATAATGGAGGTGAGTATTCTTTCCTTTTTTCCTTGATGAAAAAAGGTACAAAAAAATCAAGAAAAAATGAGCCTATCCACCCGCAATCCCTCCCTGACCCGGCCGATTTTTTCGGGCCTTCGCGCCGTGAGTAGCTAAGTTTGGATAAAATCAAACGTTTCGGAGGTGTCTTTTGACTGGCACCAATAACTCTTTCATAGAAGCAGAAAATTAAGCAAGATCATATAGAATTTGTGGCGGTCTCTTCTTGGAGACGACCATAAAAATCATTTGATTAAGAGCAAATTGTTTGCAGCTAAAGCTGCGTTAGAAATAATTCGGGCTAAAACTTATAAGACAAACCTGCTCCGAAAACCTCCTTGAACTGTATCCTGGGACCCAATACCTCTCCTTTTTCATTAACATAATTAATATTGTCATCATAAATCAGTCGGGTGTTAAGGTTGGCGGAAAGATACTCATTCACCTTCATAGAAATCAATACTTCCCAGTTTATATCTACATTTTGGGGTTCCTTCAGGTAATTGGAGAACAAATCGAGTTTGGTATTGAGGGTTACGTCTTCCCAAATATCCTGATTGTAGGAAATCTTGACATACCCACCAAACTCATTTCGGATGTTTTCCCCTTCTTTTACACCAAATGCTCCTCTGCTGGATAATAAATCATCGAGCACAAAAGTGGTTTTACCTGTCAGGGGTGATAGCACTAAAGAGAAAGCATCACTGGGTTTATAATCCATACCTATGGACAGCAATGCATAAGCCGGAGCCATGAAATCTGAAATCTCCTGTTTGGTGCCTTCTTCTTCATTGTATTTGTAACCTTTATCGAACTGGGTACTGAAGTTAAATGACCCGCTGTAATACCAGTCTGAAGAGGTCTTGTATCCATATTTGGACATTACTTCAAACCTATCATCACTTTTCCGGACACCACGCCCGGCTTGTCTTACAATACCATATCCCATATCCAGGGCATTTTCCCAGCTTACCCGGTCTTTTTTGTAATTGGCATGCAAACTGAGAAAACCGCTTAAAGAATAGGAATTTTCACCCCCGGCGGTCCAATTTTGAAAGGAAACCTGAGAAAAGGTTAGGGATCCTGTTCCTCCTATTTTCCAGTTTGTGATCGTATCCTGAGTATTCTCCTGGGCTTGAATCAAAATACTGGAAAGAAAAAAAATTGTTAGAAAAAACAAAAATCTGAAATTCATAATATAAGTCGGTTTAAAATTTAAATTACTGCTTCCGGATTGGTATAGAGCGGACACCGGTACTACCTTAAGAATTAAAAAATGCTTAATATCTCGTGATTCTTTGAAATGAGAAACCGAAGATAATAAAATTTTATGAATAGTCCCGTTTTTCATAATTGACAAATTCAATAATCGCAGATTTCTATCTCTACATGCTCTTGACTGTCAGTTTATTTTAGAGCCGCTTCTTATATCTTTCTCTTCAAAGATAATTCAAAATTTTCAACATAACAAATTTAAAATCAATGAGTCTGAGATAAAAAAGGCTCCAGGCAGCTATTACAGCCAAAAGCATTAAATGTATTTTAACGTAACGGATCGAGATCAGATCCCATTTCAATCCTTCCTACCCGTATGTTGCAGATCATGTTGATACATTGGCCAGGGAGTATCCGCTAAGGGAGTTTCTCCTTCAATAGCATAGAGATAATTATCCAGAGATCCGACATATACAGTGTTATCCGGCCCGATTGCCGGAGAAGAGTAAACATTATCTCCGGCTATAAACTGCCATTTCCGGTTACCATC
>JAIPAF010000004.1 GCA_021740225.1 Bacteroidales bacterium
CATTTGCCACGCTTCAGGTTTTTCTTTGTCAACCCGGCAAAAAGCACCCGGTCCAGCTTTTTTATCCGGTATCCCAGGGTTTCGAAAATCCTCCGCACCACCCGCGTCTGTCCTGAATGGATCTCGATACCTATTTGTGTCTTATCCTCCTGATCCACGTAGCTTACAGCATCAGCAGCTACAATACCTTCTTCCAGTTCGACTCCTTCGGCAATCTGTTCGAGGTGTTTTTTTGTCACAGGCTTGTCAAGAACCACATGATAAACTTTTTTCTTCTTATAACTGGGATGGGTCAGCCGTTTGGCCAACTCTCCATCATTGGTCAAAAGCAACACGCCCGTGGTGTTTCTGTCCAGTCTTCCGACCGGATAAACCCTTTGAGGACATGCCTCTCTAACCAGGTCCATAACGGTTTTCTGAGCGTATTTATCCTTAACAGTAGTTACACAATCTCTGGGTTTATTCAGTAATATATAAACGGGGCGTTCGTTTTGCAATACTTTGCCCTTATAACGGACTACATCGGTAGTTTTTATCTTTGTGCCCAACGCTTTTACAGTTTCGTTGTTGACGGTAATCTTACCCGAGCGGATAAGCTCATCTGCCTCGCGCCGCGAACATAATCCACTGTTGGCAATGAATTTGTTCAACCTTACCGTATCATTAGCCACGGTCGCTTTTTGCTTTTCTCTATGACTCTGTCTTTTGCCTTTCATGGCTTGCTAAATAAAATGATTCAATCTATGAGGCCCTGTATATTAAATCTACAAAGATATTAAGAAAGATTGAATTATAAGGTGTAAAAGATTTGTTTAGTTGTATCAAAATAAAAGTAAATGCTCGTCCAAAATAATATATCTCCAATCTTTGGGTTTTAGAAAAAAAGATTTTTGATTGGTTTCAGTACCAAAATCGGTCTGTATGAAAAAAACATGGCTCCTGTCAATCCTTCTTTTAACGCTCTTTGCCTTTGGCCGGGGCTCCAATTACAACCCGGACAAGCGTTTCACCGTAGCTTTCTACAATGTTGAGGATCTATTCGACACCCGTAACGACCCAAACACTTATGACGATGCTTTTACTCCATCCGGTGAGAAACACTGGACAGCAGAAAGATACATGCAAAAGCTCGATCATATTGGCAGGGTACTGACCTCACTGAATGTCCATGAATACCCTGAAATAATTGGTATGGCTGAAGTAGAGAACCGGCAGGTCTTGCTTGACCTGATCCGGTCGGACCGATTCAATAGTGCCTACTACAAAATAGTTCATGAAAACAGCCCGGATATGCGGGGCATAGATGTGGCTATGCTCTACAGACCTGATGAATTTCAGTATATACAACATCACTCCATTCCCATCCAATTTCCTTTCGACCCGGAATCAAAAGTGCGAGACATACTCCACATCAAAGGCGTGGCTGCCGAAAAGGATACGCTTCACGTGTTCATCAATCACTGGAAATCCAGGGCCGGCGGAAGAAAAGCTACCGAACAGAAACGGATTTATTCTGCCAGGGTACTGAAAAGATACACCGATTCGCTAATACATCATAATCCGAAGGCCCGAATCGTTATTATCGGTGATTTCAATGATGAACCCCGTAACAAAAGCCTCTCACAAGTTTTGGAGGCCGAATGTCCGGGACAGGAGAAGGAAGAAGGAAATTTATACAATCTGATGTGCGAAAAAACCAGAGATGGTAGGGGAACCTATTACTACAGAAAAGAATGGTATAGGCTGGACAACTTCATTGTGTCCTCCCCCTTGTTGAAAGAACGGGGATATCACATCAGCGGGGATAAAGTCCGGATATTTGATCCGCCATGGGTACTATATGCTCCTCCGGGTGAAGGGGAGAAAATTCCTGACCGTACTTACGGAGGTAACGACTATTACGGCGGATACAGCGATCATCTGGCCATTTATGGAACATTCAGGTATGTATCGGAGAACTAAGTAAAAACACTTATGGATTACAGGATCACATCTAAATACAAACCAACAGGAGATCAGCCCGAAGCCATCAAACAGCTTACCGAAGGCATACAAAGGGGTGACCGCTTTCAGACCCTGATGGGGGTCACCGGCTCAGGAAAAACCTTCACCATTGCCAACATGATCGAAAACGTCAACAAGCCCGTGCTGGTGCTGAGCCACAACAAAACTCTGGCAGCCCAGCTTTACGGAGAATTCAAGGAGTTCTTCCCGGAAAACGCCGTGGAATATTTCGTTTCCTACTACGACTATTATCAGCCCGAGGCTTACCTTCCCGTAACCGACACCTATATTGAAAAAGATCTCTCCATTAATGAAGAAATAGAAAAGCTCAGGCTGAGCGCCACCTCTTCCCTCCTTTCGGGTCGCAGAGATGTTGTGGTCGTCTCTTCCGTTTCCTGTTTATATGGCATCGGGAATCCCGATGATTTTCATAAGAACACCATTCAACTCGAAACAGGGCAGGAGATCGGCAGAAACGAGTTTCTGAGAAAACTGGTAGACAGTTTGTATTCAAGAAGTGAGATGGAATTCAAACCCGGTAATTTCAGGGTTAACGGCGATACGGTGGATGTATTCCTGGCCTACAGCGATCATGCCTATCGTGTCACCTTCTGGGGAGACGAGGTCGATGAGATCGAAAAATATGATCCTTACAACAACAGTACCATCGAGCAGGTAGACAACGCCACCATTTTCCCGGCGAACATCTTTGTAACCACCAAAGAAAGGATGCACAACGCCATCAAACAGATACAACTTGACCTCCAGGATCAAATCCAGTATTTTAAGGATCAGGGAAGAGAGCTGGAGGCCAAACGCATTAAGCAAAGAACGGAGTATGACCTGGAGATGATCCGGGAACTGGGCTATTGTCCCGGTATTGAAAACTACAGCCGCTATTTCGACGGCCGGTCACCGGGATCCCGGCCTTTCTGCCTGCTCGATTATTTTCCTGACGACTTCATCATTGTAGTAGACGAAAGCCACGTAACCATACCTCAGATCCATGCCATGTTCGGCGGTGACTATTCCCGGAAAAAGACCCTGGTGGAATATGGCTTCCGGCTTCCGGCGGCCGTGGATAATCGTCCCCTGAAATTCGAAGAGTTCGAGAATCTACTCAACCAGGTGGTATTTGTCAGCGCTACCCCGGCAGATTACGAACTGAAAAAGAGCGGTGGTGTGTTTGTCGAACAGGTGATCAGACCTACCGGTCTGCTGGACCCGGAGATCGAAGTGCGACCCACCCTCAACCAAATCGACGACCTGATGGAAGAAGTGCGGCGACGGTCGAAAAACGACCAGCGGGTGCTGGTCACCACACTGACCAAAAGGATGGCGGAAGAGCTGACGAAATACCTGACCCGGTTCAATGTTAAATGCAGGTACATCCACTCGGACATCGATACGCTGGAACGGGTGGAGATAATGGACGGACTGAGAAACGGCACATTTGACGTGCTGATCGGTGTAAACCTGCTGCGTGAAGGGCTCGATCTGCCAGAAGTATCACTTGTAGCCATTCTGGATGCCGACAAAGAAGGATTCCTCAGGTCTACCGTATCCCTCACCCAGACCGCAGGCAGGGCCGCCAGACACCTGGAAGGGAAAGTCATCATGTATGCCGACAACATTACCCGTTCGATGCAGCAAACCATCGACGAAACAAACCGGCGAAGGGAAAAACAGCTTGCCTACAACGAAAAGCACAACATCACCCCGCAGCAGATACAAAAAGCTTCCCGGTCAGTAATGGCTGACTACAGGGAAAAGATCGGGCAATACCAGCCGAGAGGCTATACCGAACCCCGGGAGCTGGATGCCGCTGCCGACCCTGTTATCCAGTACATGAACAAAGAAGCCCTGGAAAAAGCCATTGAAAAAAATAAAAAAGCCATGGAAAAAGCTGCCTCGGAGCTTGATTTCAAAGAGGCAGCCAGGCTGAGAGACGAGATGTATGAGCTGCAGGACAGACTGGCGAAAATAACAAAAGAAAAATCAAAATAATTATGCACAGGGCTAATGGATTGGAAGAATTTGATAAATCAGTTGGCAACCGGCAGTTTGCAGTTGACAACCACCAATGCCAAGGTTGGCAGGAGAATAAAATAGTCATTCATTGTCATTTATTATCCCTGGAGGAGAACACTCAACATAAAAAAATCCCGGCCATTTTCACCGGGATTTTTCCAATTAACCAAACCATTAATGTCGAAGTTTAGCCTAAATATGCCTTCAGCAATTTACTTCTTGAACGATGTCTAAGCTTTCTGATGGCTTTCTCCTTGATCTGGCGTACCCGTTCCCGGGTCAGACCAAATTTATTCCCGATTTCCTCCATGGTCAAATCGGGAACACCGATGCCAAAAGTATATTTGATAATGGCTCTTTCCCTTGCTGTTAATGTGCAAAGGGTTCTTTCCACCTCGTTGTTGAGCGACTCCCTAAGCAGCGTATTGTCGGTTTTCGGTGCATTTTCGTTGGGCATGACATCGAGGAGACAATTGTCCTCATCATCACCAAAAGGAGCTTCCATAGACATCTGTTTTCCACTGACCTTCATGGTTTCGGTAACCTTTTCACTGGGCAGATTCAATGTATCGGCCAATTCTTCTTCCGAGGGTGTTCTCTCATTCTTCTGCTCAAACCTTGCCTGCTCTTTGTTGATCTTATTCAGGGAACCCACCTGATTAAGCGGTAAACGAACGATCCTGGATTGTTCGGCAAGTGCCTGAAGGATCGATTGCCGAATCCACCAAACGGCATAGGAGATAAACTTAAATCCTTTAGTCTCATCGAATTTTTTGGCTGCCTTAATCAGACCCACGTTGCCTTCATTAATCAGATCGGGCAAACTGAGCCCCTGATTCTGATACTGTTTGGCAACAGACACCACGAAACGCAGGTTGGCACGGGTTAGTTTTTCCAATGCAGCCTGATCACCCTGCCGAATCCTTTGAGCCAATTGAACTTCTTCATCTACCGTGAGGAGCTCTTCCCTGCCAATCTCCTGCAAATATTTGTCTACGGAAGCGCTTTCTCTGTTTGTTATTGATTTGGTGATCTTTAACTGTCTCATTGGCCATAAATTTTAGGGTTTACAACAAGGTATCTGTTTATAAACAAATGTAATATTTCATCGAAACAAACATGAATTTTGTCGGGAAAATCTCTGGTATATTCGCCAACCCCCATGTAAAAGACCGGATCATTGGTATAACTCCAACGATCCGGTCTGTATTGTATTTGTCAGGAAAAATCTTATGTCTCCTCAGGTACCTACTTTTCGACCTGATACACGTATACGTAATCGCCGCCGGGATATAATCCTTCAAATTCCATTCTGGCTCCGTCAGGGAGCTGATTGTATATGCTCTTGATGTCATTTATATTCCTTACTTCCTTACCATTTATGGAGAGGATTATAAATCCTTCTCTGATTCCGGATTCACTAAGCTTGCCTTCTTCAAGGCTTACAACCTGTACGCCATGTGAAACACCTGTTCTTTGTTTTTCCTGATCATCTATAGCCTTGAATTCTGCTCCCAGTTCATCCAGAGCTTGCTGACCTGTTACAAGTTCTGTACTACCTTGTTTGTTACGTAAGGTGACGTCAAATTGTTTCTTTTCTCCGTCTCTTATTACGGTAACGGTTACTTCATCGCCCGGACTATAGCTGTTGATAGTAGCTTGCAATTCGGCCACATCACTGATCTCTTTGCCGTCGACGCTGGTTACCACGTCCCCGGGTTTAATACCGGCTCTGTCAGCAGCGCCATCCCGATTTACGGCAGCTATGTAAGCCCCTTGGCGGGTTTCCAGGCCATACTTTTCTGCAAGTTCCTCATTTATATCCCGCACCTTAACATTGAGCATAGCCCGCTGCACTTCACCGTATTTGATCAGATCCTGCACCACTTTACTGGCAATTTCAGCGGGAATGGCAAAAGAATATCCGGCATAGGTACCGGTAGGAGATGCAATGGCGGAGTTGATACCGATAAGCTCTCCTTCGATGTTAACAAGGGCACCACCGCTGTTGCCTTTATTCACTGCTGCATCGGTCTGAATAAACGACTCAATGGACAATTGATTCTCGCCGGAACGCTGATTTAAAACGCCCACTCTCCGGCCTTTTGCACTGACAATTCCGGCTGTCACAGTTGTGCCGATATTAAAAGGATTACCGACTGCCAGCACCCATTCGCCCAGTTTCATTTCCTGGGAATTACCAAATTTGAGATGGGGCAAATTCTCGGCGTCAATCTTCAGCAAAGCAAGATCGGTAGGAGGATCTGTACCAACAATTTCGGCTTTATACTCTTTCTCATTGTGCAAGGTGACGGACAATTCATCCGAACGTTGCACCACATGATTGTTAGTAACAATATAGCCGTCCGGGGAAATGATGACCCCGGAACCAAAGCCTTCCACTTCACGCCGCTGCTGTGGAGCGCGCTCATCGAAGAAAAACCGATATAAAGGATTGGTCGGCTGCTCCCGTGTAAATTGGGTTTTGACATGCACTACAGCAGGTACCGAATTCTCCGCAGCCAGAGTAAAATTGAAGCTTTCAGCCTTAAAGTCGGCCGGCAGATTGGTGAAATGAATTCCATTCGTATCGTTTTGGCTCAACTGCTCGGCGGCAGCGAAACGATTTTGCGTATCATTGTTATTGGTTAGGCCCGAATAGATTACCACTGTAAGCAAAGCAGCCAGGATCGCTATTACGACTGTTCCAATATGTTTTCTTATACTCATAACAAAAGGTTTTTAAGATTTCAGTTTCATATTCGAGTACTAAAATAGCAAAATATATGCCTGTGTTCAATTTAATTTTTAACTTTAACATAAATTAACAGGACCTATGTCCCAGCAATTCCACAAATATCACGGTGCCGGGAACGATTTCATCATCATTGACAACCGGCAAAAACCTTTCAAACCTGACAGCAACGTCATAGAAGGGTTGTGCAGGCGAAAATTCGGCATAGGAGCAGACGGGCTGATGCTGCTGGAAAAATCGGCAGAAGCGGATTTTTATATGCGATATTTTAACTCCGACGGGAAAGAGAGCACCATGTGCGGAAACGGCGGCAGGTGCATCGTAGCTTTTGCTCGTGATCTGGGGATTATTGACAGGAATACTCAATTTTTGGCTTCCGATGGAGAACATAAGGCATTAATCAAAGAGGACAATTTGATTGCCCTAAAAATGCAGGATGTTGAACGGGTCAAAATCTTCGATGACCATTTTTTTGTAGATACCGGGTCGCCCCACTACGTCCGCTTTGTTGATAATCTGTCAAAAGTGCCCGTTTATGAGGAAGGGAAAAAAATACGCTACAATACCGGCATATCTGAAACCGGCACCAATGTCAATTTTGTCTCCTTTGAAAAGGAGGGGCTGATATCAATTCGTACCTACGAAAGAGGGGTTGAGAATGAAACCCTTGCCTGCGGAACCGGTGCAGTGGCTTCTGCCATCAGTGCATGCCTCCACTCCCATACTGACAAAAATTCATACACGGTCAATGCTATGGGCGGGAGGCTCCATGTGTCATTCGAACCGGCCGGCGGAAACCGGTTTACCAATGTTTGGCTCACGGGGCCTGCCGAATATGTGTTTGAAGGAAGTTTTCCCCGGGATAGTTTGATAAAAAAGGATGATAAATAATTACCCCCCTATTTCAGTTTGCCGGGCATCATTTATTCCACCTTCGCCTTCAGTACCGGTTTGTAGCCATTAAAATAAGCATAAATCAGCAGCACTTCAAGGATAAATACAATGCCTATAAATTGGGAGTAAAAGAAAATCAGGGCCTCTTTCCCTGGCCTCAGTTATTCTGAATA
This sequence comes from Bacteroidales bacterium, assembly GCA_021740225.1. GTDB lineage: Bacteria > Bacteroidota > Bacteroidia > Bacteroidales > UBA12077 > JAGXLC01. The sequence continues at coordinate 7,858 of JAIPAF010000004.1, forward strand.
AGCTTTTCCAGTTGCTCTTTTGATCCAATACCTGCAACTACATTATTTTGTTTGCCTCCCTGATTGCCAACTGTTTCTTGCCAACCGCCAACCATCTACTTAAACGCCTTCTCCAGCAGTCCGTCTCCGGAAAGTTTCAGCCTTTCGAAATAGTCGGGGATAGGTTTACCCATAAGCTTGTCCACATAAAGTTTGGCAAGGTACTGGCCAAGCATATATCCCTGGCCGCGCAGCCCCAGGAAAAGTCCCAGCTCAGGGTCGATCACCATCCGAGGCTCCACGTAATATCCGGCCCAAACGGCCTGGAACCCGACAGAAGACAACCTGGGAATCCAGTTGGTAAAAATCTCGGTGGCAATGTTCATGAAATCCAGCGAGTTGACCTTTAAATTTTTACCTGTTTCATTGGGCTCAACAGCGGGTGAAGCACAGCCGATCACCTGGCCGGTTTCAGCAAGCTGCTGACCATACACGGCAACAAAGCCTTTGTAATTTCTCCTGTCGATCATCATCGGCAGGTGATCGCCGTTCACACCCAGGTAGGGCAGCCTTCTGGTGATGAAAGCCTGGTGTTTCACCGGGAACAAGCCGGTTTCAATGCCCATCCTCCCTGCAAAAGCAGGACCTTCATGACCCAACGCATTGACAAACACACCGGTTTGGTATTCCACATATTCCCTGTTGTGGTTCCGAACCAGCACTTTATATGTATCGCCCTCCTTTTGCACATCGATTACCCGGCAATCCTCTTCAATGGTGCCGCCGAGCTTTTCGCCCAGGTGCCGGACCAGATCGAGTACCTTGCCCGGAGTCGACTGCCAGCAATTTCTGGCGACCAACGCGCCCTTATAGGTTTTCAGATTGGGATTGAAATAAGGGGAGAGCTCTTTTTGAAAATCCTTGGGCCCGATCATATAAGCATCAGACCATTCCATGGACTTCTCCAGGATTTTATAAATCTCATCGTTATGGGCAAAAGTGACATACCGGTTGGGCCGATAATCGACGTTGGCAATCTCCTGAAGTTCCCTAAAAATCCGGTTGTTGTTGTCAGCAATATCAGATAGCTCGGGCAGGCTGAAATTGGATCTGCCTCCTGCAATATTTCGCCAGGAGGAACCCCTGTTGCAGTTGACCAACACCGGTTCCTGACCCGCCTCTGCAAGGTAACGGAAAAGGGCGCTGCCTCCTATTCCGCCACCGGCAACCAACGACTGAACGCTTACCTTTTTTACCTTCCGGCCATTCGTAAAGGGTTGCACATTTTCATGAACCTCCCTTGGATAAAGCTCACCCATCGAAATCTGGTTTGCCATGGGGCCACGGGGTGTAGCCTCTCCTACCAGAGATTTCCCGTATTTGGGCAATATTTGCTTCAGGCGCTTAACGCAACGCTTGCCACGACAAGACCCCATTCCCAGTCGCGTAGTGTGTTTTACCTCATCCACGCTGATGAACTTGCGTTCTCCAATGACCTCCAGTATATTCTTCAGCTTAACGTCATCACAATGGCAGATATACTGTTCCATTTCAAGATCACCCTCGTAAGACTCAAAATGTAGTGCTTCGGGATAGGATGTTTTGGCAAGGAAGCCCCGCACTTCCATAAGACTATCACCATGTAGATTGTCCGATTTCACCCGTGCAATATGGGTTTTGTTCGGCTTCCGCTGTATTTTCTCCACCCGGCCTTCACCAAGCTTCCTGCCGTGGTTGTCCACAAGATAAACCTCTCTCCCTTCCTCTGCCTCCATCTCTATGGGCAGAAAAACCCAATCTTTCTTCAGATTGTATCCGAAAATGGCCAGGCCGGGACACTGATACACGCACTGCATGCATCCCGTACATTTTTCATAATCAATCACGGGAACCGTGCCTGTTGACGACTTGGTAATGGCCCCGAAAGGGCACACAAACGCGCAGGGATTGCAGGCAAAACCATACAGGCAATCAATAATCACAAACGGCTTTTTCTCCCTGCGTTCTTTCGAAGGCTTATAAGGCTCATCCAGAACCCTGACCGGCTCTTGCTGGGAATCAATATATTCTTTGGAAACTTTCAGGTAATCGTTATAATGATATTTTTTCCCCATCTCATTAAGAATATCATAGGCCACCTGCTTTCCTCTCAGCACGGCACTGGTTCCCTCGCCAATGCGAATCGCATCACCCGCTCCGTGGCAATCCCTTCCGAATATTTCCTTGCCCTTGGAAAGCAATCCATCATCCGAAACCAAACCCGTACATATATTGATGGCATCGATGTCTTCGATCACCTTTTCGGTGTCGGGGACAGGTTCAAAATTCTCAGATTCCGCAACCACCGCCCCGACAATGCCATCGTGGTTTTTATTGGGTATGGCTTTCAACAACTGATGAGAAGTGATTATGGGTATACCCAGCCGCCTAACCCGAGCTGCCTGGACCGGGAATCCCCCTTCATCAGGCAAAGCCTCCAAAATGGCCTTCACATTGGCGCCAGCCTGTATCAGTTGGTAAGAAGTGAGATAACCAATATTTCCGGCTCCTACAGTCAAAACATTCTTCCCCAGCAAAGTACGTTCAAGGTTCATCATCTTCTGAACCACAGCGGCTGTATATACGCCCGGAACATCATCGTTTTCGAAAGGCGGCATAAAAGGTACCGCACCGGTGGCCACAACCAGGTGACCGGCATCCACATAATAAACCTCTTCCGTCTTAATATTTTTTACTGCCAGGCGTTTTCCTTCCAGAATATCCCAAACAGTTGAGTTAAAAAAAATTCCGGTAAGATCCTCACCTGCAAGTTTTTTAGCTATATCAAACCCCCGCATTCCCCCAAATGTCTTTTCTTTCTCAAAGAAAAAAAACTGGTGGGTTTGCATGAGGAACTGTCCGCCAATCTTTTCATTGCTATCGATCACCAGATTATCAATATGATAATCGTCAAATATCACTCGTGCTGCCAGGCCAGCCGGACCGGCGCCTATAATGACCACATCTGTTTTGTATACATCATAAGCCTGACCGGTAGACACCACAGTTTGACGGGGTTCATAATTAAGCGGTATTTTACGGATCTCGTTTACATGATCCACCGGTGTGATGCAAATCCTCCTTACTTCTCCGTCCACGATCATCTCGCAGGCACCACATTTCCCTATACCGCATTCCAGACTGCGGTTTCTCCCTTCCAGACTATATGAATGCACAGGAAACCCGGCCTGATGCAGAGCAGCTGCAATGGCAAGCCCTTTTTCACAAGTGATGAGATGGCCTTCATAGGAAAAAGTAACGGTTTCTCTTTTGTCTATATCCAGAATGGGATGTCCTGTAATGGGATACATTAATATATTCCTTTAAAATTAAAGAATGAAGATCAAAATCATCCCGGGATTTTTCAATGATTTTTATCAGGACAATGATTCATAGATAAAAGGATGGATCAGTACTTTTTGTGTTTGAAAATTTTTCAAATCCCAAACGGTTGTAGTTTATGTCTATAGGGGCAGAATTTCCCCAACTACCCACCCGGCGGGAGAAGTTCTGCTTTCGAAAGGGAGGGGGAGGCCAGTCAAAATACTACTATTCTTTCCAGATATTTTTCTTTTCCAAATGGATGGATTCATCAAAGAACATCCGGGCGATGGATTCAAAGTATTCGGTGTAATCAGAAACGTAAAATACATCCTCCGGATATTTCCGATTGTTTAAAAGATTGTGTTTTTCGAGCAATTCCTTCAGGTGCAGGGCTACAATATTGGATGAATCCACAACTTCCACATTAAAATCGAAAAATCTTCTGATCTGGTTTTTAATGATGGGGTAATGGGTACATCCCAAAATCAGGGATTGTATATTTTCCAGTCTTTTATCCGACAGGTAAGCCCTGATGATGGCATTGCTGATGTCGTCATAAACAAATCCCTCTTCAATCATCGGGACAAATAAAGGAGTAGCGAGTGAACTTACCTCTATCCGGTCATCTTTTTCCATAATTTTATGCTCGTAGGTCCCGCTTTTTATGGTTGCCTTTGTTCCAATAACGCCTACCTTTTTTCCTGAAAAACGGCCGATAATATAATTGACCACCGGATCGATCACATTCAAGAGGAACACACTATTATTCAAATGACTGACAAGCTTATTATAGGCCACTGCGGACGCGGTATTGCAGGCAATTAAAACGAGTTTCACGTTTTTCTCCAGGAGAAAGTCTGTAATTTGAGTGGAATAATTAATGATCGTTTCATTGGATTTATCGCCATAAGGAAGGTGAGCAGTATCTCCGAAATAGATGATCCGCTCGTCAGGCAATACATGTTTTATAGCAGAGGCTACAGTTAAGCCACCTACTCCTGAATCAAAAATGCCAATAGATTGTTCGGGTTTTAACATGATGATGCGGCAAAAATGAAAAAAAGACCATCTCCTGAGATGGCCTATCATTCAACTATTCATTAACTGCTACTGCAATCCAAGCTCTTCCTGAACCAGAGGCATCACATTTTCGCTTTGTTCGGATTGATAAACGATGGCCCCTGCACTGGTATCAAAAATATAAATATACCCGTGTTGTTTTCCTACCCGCTGTATGGCATTGTCAATCCTGTTCATCAGGGGTTTCATCAATTCCTGCTGTTTCTGCTGCATATCCTGCTGGGCGGTAGACTGAAATTCCTGGATCCGACCTTGCATTTGCTGCAATTCCTTTTCCTTGGATTTTCTGACCATTTCGGAATAATTTTGCCTGTTTTTCTGGTATTCCTGGAATTTTTGCGAATACTCCTGGCGCATGGTTTGCATTTCCTTCTGGAGCATTTTTTGGTATTCTTGCATTTCCTGTCTTATACTGTCTCTTTCAGGCATCATACTCATTAGCTCGGACACATTAAGGTGCCCGAATTTTAGATCCTGGGATTGTGCAAAACTAACAGCAGGAAGAACAAACGCTATTAATAATAATGATAAAACAATTCGCTTCATAATTTACTGATTTTAAAATATTAATTTACAAATTTATTAATTTATTTTTTATATCCCAATTCTTTCAAAACATCGTCGCTTTTATCGTAATTGGGATCGGTGTAGAGTATATTGGATTGACCGGCTGCATCGAAAATAACCGCATAGTTGCCCCTGCTTGCAATGGTTTCAATAGCACTATACACTTCTTCCTGGATGGGCTTCACCAATTCCTGTCTCTTTTGATAAAGTTCACCTTCAGGGCCGAAATACTTTCTCTGCAGTTTCTGAATCTCCTTTTTCTTTTCATTAATTTCATTCTGTCGCCTTTGTTTCATTTCATCCGTGAGCAATACCTTTTCACTTTGAAACTCCTTCTCCATTTTCTCTAGTTCCTGTTTTTGGGTTTCAAGCTCCTGTTGCCATTCATAGGACAATTGATCCAATTTTTCCTGCGCGGCCTTATAGGCCGGAATGTTATTTAAAATATACTCGGTATTTACATAAGCATATCTTTGGGCGTATGATACGGAACCGATAAAAACCAACAGGAGTATGAATATCCATTTCCGCATAGGCAACGCGTTAAAATTGCTGTCCGATTAGGAAATGGAACTGGCCCCCGTTCGCGTCGGGTCTGCCCGGTATTTCATCAAATCCGTAACCCCAGTCGATGCCCAATAATCCGAACATGGGAAGGAAAGCCCTTAGACCGATTCCTGCAGATCTTTTCAATGATAAAGGATCTAACTCTTCAGTATTTTGCCAGGCATTGCCCGCCTCAATGAATCCCAAAACATAAATGGTAGCCTGGCGTTTAAGAGAAACGGGATATCTCAGCTCCATATAGTTCCTCTCATAAATATTGCCTGCTTTCTTACCTTCTTTATTAATAGGCGTCAACGAACTATTTTCATAGCCGCGCAATGCAATGGTTTCTCGGCCATATAAATTGTAGCCTGATATACCATCACCGCCAACATCGAAGGTGCCAAACGGACTGTGGCCGATATCTTCATTGTAATACCCCAGGTATCCGAACTCCGTGTTTACAGCCAATACAAGGTCACCAAGCAATCTCTGATACCACTCGCCTTTATATTTCCATTTATGGTATTCAATCCAGTTATATTTCACAGCTTGTGAAGCCGTTTTGTAATTGATGTCGGTAAACAGGGAATATGGTGGGGTAATTTTTAGTGTAAGCATGAACTTTGAACCACTTCGCGGATAAATCGGCTGGGAAACGGAGTTTCTGCCAAAGGTGGTAGAAAAACTGAAATTATTTGCTATCCCATTTTCAATGATAAAGCCTCTCCTTTGCCAGTCTTTCAAATTATACCGCTCATAACTAAACGAATTGCTTAAGATAAAATAGTCGTCCGGCCATTCAAGCCTTTGCCGGAGTCCAACAGAACCACCTGTAATTTTAAAATAAGATTCATCAGTAGAAGCCCCCCGGAAAAATCTACCAAAGCGACCGGCAGTATTTTGTATCGAACGATAGGCTGAAACGGAAAAATTGTTCGGTTTTTTTCCACCCAACCAGGGCTCCTGAAAAGAGATGCTGTAGTTTTGATAATAACTTCCGTTGGTTCTTGCACGGACAGATAAAGTCTGGCCGTCTCCCGAAGGCACAGGTTTCCAGGCATCCTTTTCAAAAAGCCGACGGGCAGAAAAGTTATTAAAGGTAATTCCTATGGTACCGACAAACATTCCGGCACCCCAACCTCCGGATATTTCCAACTGGTCGTTGGGTTTTTCCACCACTGAATAATTCAGATCCACTTCACCTCTTGACTGATTGATATTAATGGGTTCAATCCCCATTTGTTCAGGATCGAAATGGCCAAGTTGTGCCAACTCCCTTTGTGAACGCTGAATGGCCGATCTATTGAAAAGATCACCGGGCTTGGTCCTCAATTCTCTTCGGATAACATGCTCGTTGGTTTTGGTATTGCCTTCAATAATTACCCGGTTCAACTGCGCCTGTTTTCCTTCCTGTATTCTCACCTCAATATCCACCGAATCGTCTTCTATTTGTGTAATTACCGGATTGGCATTAAAGAACAAATACCCGTTATCCAGATATAAGTTTCCAACAGCATCTTCAGCAGCGTTGATCCGCTCGTTCAACAACGACATATCAAAGGGATCCCCTTCATCTATTTTAAGCCTTTGCATGAGCATTTCCGTGGGATAAACAGTGTTTCCCGTCCACTCAATATCATCAAAGAAATACTGCTTCCCTTCATGGATTTGTATATCAATTTTAATGCGATCCTCACTCACCGAATACACCGTATCATCAACAATTCTGGCATCCCGATATCCGTTTTCCATGTATTTATCAATGATTTTCTCCTTGTCTTCTTCATACTTTTCAGGAATAAACTTTGAACCCTGGAAAATGTTCCAGTTCTTCTTATGGGTATGTTCCATAGTCCTTCTTAATTCACCGTCATCAAACACGGTATTTCCCGAAAAAGTAATGTCTTTAATCTTCACCTTCTCGTTCTTATTAACCCTGATTTGCAAGTTCACCCGGTTGCTACGGGTGGTGTCATCCACCCTGGTTACCTGTATTTCTGTATTTAAATATTTTTTGTCGTAAAAATATTCCTTAATGGTTTCTCTAATGTTGTTAATCACATTCCTGTTAACCTGGCTTCCCTGCTTCAGCTTAAGTTCCTCTTTGATGTCTTTCTCTTCCCGATTGCGAACACCGATAATGTCAAATCCGGAAAGCCTGGGCTGTTCTTGTAAGTATATTCCGAGAGAAATGGAATCCACCTGAACCTCCTTGGCAAAAATCTTAACATCCGAAAACAGTCCCTGCGACCATAAATTATTAATGGCTTTGGTTATTTGCTCTCCGGGAATGGTTATCCGGTCGCCCTGTCTTAATCCTGAGAGGTTGGCCAGTATTTCCTCATCCAGATATTTTACCCCCTGTATATCAATTGATTTGATGTAATATTCCTGGGGGTTTGAATAATCCATCACCTCATAATCCGGTTTCTTTTCCTGGGATAAGGTAACGTTCTGCATGAATAAAAACAATAAGCCAAATATTAGTGCAACTTTCCTAACCATAATGCGGTGCGTTGTTTTTCTTTTTATTCGATTCATTTTGATCCTTGAGCTGACCACTTGTCTTGCCAAATCTTCTCTCCCGATTCTGGTAGTCAACAATTGCTTCATAAAAATTTTCTTTTCTAAAATCAGGCCAAAGCACTTCTGTAAAATATAACTCCGTATAAGCCAACTGCCACAATAAAAAATTGCTGAGCCGGCATTCCCCGCTTGTCCTTATCAACAGATCGGGATCGGGGATATCCTTGGTGGTAAGATATTTCTTAACTGTATCATTATCCAAATCATCTTCTGTTCTTCCCTGTTTAACATCATTCCCGAAATTTCTCATAGCCTCGGCCAATTCCCAACGCGCGCTATAGTTCAATGCCAAAACAAGGTTCAACCCTGTATTATTCTCCGTCTTTTTTTTGGCTTCGGCAATTTTTCCCCGGACGTTGTCCGGTAGTCCGGTGATATCTCCAATGCACAGCAAACGAATATTATTCTCTATAAGGGTTTTAATCTCCCTGTCGATGGTTGAAATCAACAATGACATCAGGGCTTCGATCTCGTGTTTGGGACGATTCCAGTTCTCTCGCGAGAATGCATACAAGGTGATGTGAGAAATACCTAAGTCTGCCGCGGCTTCCACGGTCTCCCTTACTGACTTAACTCCCTCCTTATGTCCGAAAATTCGCTGATTACCTCTTTTCTTAGCCCAACGACCGTTACCATCCATAATGATGGCCACATGCCCGGGTAATCTTTCCTTATTTATTTGTTCTTTTGTTGCCATAGATCAAAATAGTTATTCCTCATAGGTCGGGCACTCGGTTTGCTCTTTAAAAGGTTTGAACGTCAAAAATAGAAAGCCATGATGATACCAGTCATCGTTATGAATTATCGCACCCTTGTCCTTTTCTGAAACATTCACAACCTTATCTCTATTGTCATAAAAGATTTTTTTAGCCATCCATAGTATTCCTATTGAAAAGCGCTCAAAGATATTATATTTAATTCCCAATCCAAAAGGAATTGTTACCTGAAATTTATCTGGCACATCACTCAGGAAATGAGTGGCACCCACTCCTCCAAAAACAAAGGGTGCGAAATTACGCTTTCTGATGTTGTAGGTTTCGTATGGCAAAAAATTAAACTCAGCCATCAGGGAAAGATCAATTTGTCTGGTATTGAATGAACCAATATCGCTATCCGGTAAATTATACTGTTCAACATATTTCGTACTTCCTCTAAGTGGATTATAGGAACCCATAAGATGAAAGGAATAACGCAAACCCTGATCCGACTTGATCCCGAATCCGAAGGCCGGTAAAGGCGAAAAAAAAGGGTTTGCTTTATTCATATCGCCCATGTATTGTGAAGTCCCACCATAAAACCCTATGGATAAATCATCCTGAGCATGAACGCATGTTAAAAAAAAGTAAAAAATGATAAGAAGGGTTAATCTATTCATTAAATGATCCTTATGACCTCAATCTTCTGTTATAATACGCACTTATAATTAATACAACGTTCAACTATCAAGAAATAGTATAAGTCTTTTAGTCAAGGCATAATTCCCTGACGTATTGTCAGCACCCTTATCATGTTCCTTGTTGTGAAGGTTCCTGCATGCGGAGTTCAACCGAAAGAATTTCTGGTATCGATACCCCACATCAATTTATTTCTCAAAGTTGTATAGAAATCTGTGTGATCCATCTGCAGAACCTTCATGGAAAATTCGGCTTTCTTTACAGTGATATTCATCACTTTATTAATAATTTTGGAATGATGGTCCATAGATATCAGATACTTTGAACCTCGCCCTTCCGGTTTTAATAAGATCTCGCTCTCATCAGGAACCACTATTGGTCTCACCGTGAGATTATGAGGCGAAATAGGGGATATAATAAAATTGTTCGTATCGGGTAAAACAATAGGTCCCCCCACGCTAAGAGAATACGCGGTGGAACCTGTAGGCGTAGCTATGATTAAACCATCAGCCCAATAGGTATTTAAATATTGGCCATTCAAATAGACATGAACCGTGATCATCCGGGAATCCTTTTTCTGGATGGTCATATCGTTCAAGGCATAACTGAAATCCGGAAATATAATCTCCTCCGAACTCAGGTGTAACAAGGAACGTTCCTCAACTGTATATTTACCAAAATATAAAGATTCAATGGCCTCAGGTATCTCTTCTTTGGCCACATTTGCCAGGAATCCCAGTTTGCCTGAATTGATTCCAATAACAGGAATATGGGTTTCCCTTACCAAAGATACCGTATCCAAAAAAGTGCCATCTCCTCCTATACTGATGAGGAAATCCACGTTCTCGTCAATATCCTTATATCCGGTAAAAGTACTGTTCACAGAAGGATAAAATTGGTATTGATCGCTCATAAAAGATAAAAAACCCCGGTGGATGTCAATTTGAAATCCATAATGATTCAGATAATGGAAAAAAGCCTGAATATAACCAAGAAAACCCTGATCGAAGTTTCTCCCGTATACAGCAACTTTCATGTAGTAATTATTTTATAGATTCTCAAGTATTTAAATATCTCATTAGATGATCAAAGCGGGAATTATACAGGTCTTCTTGTTTATCAACTTCCATAAATGAAGCTTTCACCTCATAGTCATACCGGTTGAATGTTTGAATGACAGAGGTAAGGTCAGCAACATCCAATTTAAGCGTCACTCCCATCCTAACGGAATTGGGCCGGGTCTCGATATACATGCTCAATATTTTAGCATCGTTTGATTCCACAATTTGAGCGATTTCACTTAATGAATAATCATTCATATGCAGGTCAAGGACGATGATTCCCCCCTTTTTTTCGATGGCTGACAACCTGGCAAAAAAATGCATCAGGTCTACCATCTTGATCATTCCCAAATATTCATCCTCTTCATTGATAACCGGAATAACGGTAAGCCTCAATCTTGAGGCAACTTCAAGGATTTCATACGGATGCTGACTGGAGTAAACATAGGGCCGGAAAAGAGAAAGCCGGTGATTTCCAATAGGTTCCGCCGGATCATTTAATTCGTATATATCGTCTTCTGCAATTAATCCTAAAAATTTTTTATTATTAACAATGGGGAGATGAGAAACTTTATAGAATACCATCCAGTTTAAAGCTTCCAATCCGGTATCGGATGTCTTAACAGATGCAATATCATATGATATTAAATCTTTGGCTACCATATAAAGTTCCTTTAAAAACGTTAACTTTGCAACGTTAAATTAACGTTACCTCAAATTGTTCTATTTTAATTTGGGCAAAAATCATGACAAGATTAAGTGTAAATATAAATAAAATTGCAACACTCAGAAATGCCAGGGGAGGTAATATTCCCAACGTGCTGGAAGCAGCAAAAAACTGCGAGAGGTTCGGAGCTCAGGGCATCACAGTTCATCCCCGTCCGGATGAAAGACATATACGCTATCAGGACGTAAGGAACATCAAACCTGTAATCACCACAGAATTCAATATAGAAGGTTATCCCTCGGATAATTTTTTGCAACTGGTAAAAGAAGTCAAACCTCACCAGGTAACCATGGTACCGGATTCCCCAAAAAGCCTGACCTCAAACCAGGGTTGGGATACCGTCAATCACAAGGATTTTCTCAAGGAAGTGATTAAAGAGCTACATTCTGAAGACATCAGGACTTCCATCTTTATTGAAACCGCTCCGGAACTTATCAGAAATGCCTCTAAGACAGGAACAGACAGGGTCGAACTCTATACCGAGCCTTATGCAAGAAAATATCCTGTAAACAAAGAAGAGGCCATAGAGCCCTTTATACGAGCTGCAGAACTGGCCAGAGAACTGGGGCTTGGCCTGAATGCCGGTCACGATTTAAATCTTGAGAACCTGCATTATCTGAAGCAAAACATACCGGGATTGCTGGAAGTCTCTATCGGACATGCATTGATTGCCGATGCATTGTATTATGGAATGGAAAATACCATACAGCTTTATCTCAGACAATTAATATAATATATGAAATTGCATTTCAAGCAAATGGGAGCAGGAGAACCTCTGATTATTCTCCATGGATTGTATGGTTCCTCTGATAATTGGATGAACATAGGAAAAATGCTCTCGGAATTTTATCGGGTTTATCTTGTAGATCAGAGAAATCATGGACATTCTCCTCACAGTAACAAGCACAACTACTATTTGATGCGTGACGATCTCCTGGAATTCATGAAAACTCAAGGCCTAGAACAAGCAAACATAATCGGGCACTCTATGGGTGGCAAAACCGCCTTGTTTTTTGCGGTTGCCTATCCCAAAATGGTTCAGAAACTGATCGTTGTAGATATCGCCCCTACTCCCTATCAGATGTTGACAGATTCAAATCCCCATGCCCTTAATCATTTAAACATCATCAATGCATTATATAATCTGGATATAGATCATATAAGCACATTAAAAGAGGCCGACAGACAACTATCCGAACTCATTCCTTATCAAAGGATACGGCAGTTTTTGCTAAAAAATCTGAAGCGCGATAAAGATGGAACTTTCAGATGGTTATTGAATGTAAGCACCATACGCAATGAACTACCGGCCATTCTGAACGGGCTGAACCCTGATAAGTATCAAAACACCAACAAACTCTTTTCTTTTCCCGTACTATTTATTAAAGGAGAAAAATCCGAATACATTCAACAAAAAGATAAGGAAGACATTTTGAAAATTTTTCCTCACGCCGGGATACAAACCATAGAAGGTGCGGGGCACTGGGTACACGCTGAAAAGAAGGAAAAGTTCATGGAAATGGTACGGGGTTTTCTTTCTTATAATGGAGCATCTCATAATAAAACCGATCGATCAGTAAATTAGATAGACCGATCCAATTTCCGAATTTCATAGAACTTTCTGTACATACAAATCAATCGGTTACATATTCAATTTTCTCCTGGGCAATTAATTGGATTCCCTTGTATCGCAATAAAAGCTGGGCCACAGTAATTGCATCCTTTTCGCAATAACGAACAATGCGGGAAAGATCCCTGTCTTCCCAGTATATTTTTCCGACCATGCTTCCGTCAATATCGTCTTTAGGTGTGGGGATGCCGAATTTATAGGCAAGAAGATCGAGGCTGGTATAATTTTTATAATCCCCGAATTTCCACAATTCCATTGTATCAAGGAAAGGTACTTCCCAGGGTTTCTTACCGGGTACATTCAATATTTCCGGTACAGGCAATCCATTGATTAACAATCTTCTGATTATGTATGGGAAATCAAATTCCTTGCCATTATGGGCACATAGGTAAACATCTGATTTACTGGAAAACTTATTCAGCATATCTGTGAAATCATTTAAAAGACTTTTTTCATCATCGCCGTAGAACGATTTTACTCTAAGCCCGTACGTACCGGATCGATCAATGATTAATCCCACAGAAATACATATCACCTTACCAAACTCCGCATAAATTCCGGCCCTTGAGTAAACATCCGCTGCAGTCTCCTCTTCCCCTCTAAACTTTGAAGATTTTTTATCCCAGAATTTTTCCTCACTTTCAGGAAGTTCACTATAGGAAGAAAAGAGGGGTACGGTTTCTATATCCAGAAACAATATTTTCTCAGGGTTGTATTGTTCGAGCATAATATCTGAATTAATTGATTCATCTTCTATACAAATTTTTTGAGAATGGTTGTATGGATGCTGATGGCCACCGAACCCCTACCACCTTAAAGGTATAATGGTATTCGTATATCTTCTAGTAGGCTCGATAAACTGCAGCATCATGGGGTTTACCGTTGTTTTACCAAGCCCGAGGCTTGTCATCAATGCCAACTACCCATATGTTTGTGTTTTATGTTTTTATCAGGATTCTTTACAGACCAAACAAACCACCCCCGGCCTTTCTCTTAATTCTCCTGAAATCTCTTTTCAAAAAACCATCGGGTCTTCTTCCTTTTTTTATAATATGATAATCAAAATAATAAATCTTAGCATCTTTCGCTCCCATCAATATTTTATAGCACCGTTCTCTGTAGCGAGAACCTTGAGGCCCAACTTTATGTAAAAACACCACCTTCTCTCGCTCGTCTTTAATGGCCTGTTTCACCTCCCCCCTGGTTACCAGCTTAAAATCATAGGGATAATACTCTTTGATCTTTTCTCTAGTGTTTACATCTTCTGCCAATTCATCCTCAATCAGGTAAAGCGTTTTATCCTTAATATCCTCCAGATTTTTATTGTAATAGTCTAAGTCTTCATCAACAATATCCGGATTCTCCTTCATGTTTTTTACATGGTTCTGCATAAATCTTATTATAACATCCATTTTGTAGACCCAGGATTCCTCATCCACCTTCCGGTAAGAAAGTGGAAAGGCGCATAGTGAAGGCATCTCCTTCAAATCATCTTCCCCATCTCCTTTTAAAAGACTTAGAAAACGGTATCGTACTTTTGTTTTATCTCTCTCAAAAACAACAAGATTCGAAATTAAAAAGAAATTATCCGGATTATTTTTCTTCTCTTCGAATTCATTGCGCTCTATAAATTCATAATCACCTATATGCCAATTAGTTTTTACAGCCTCTTTTAGTTTGATATTATAGGTGGAGGTAGGATTGGGATCTAAAACGATGTAAGTTTCGGTATCAAAAAACTCATTCAATTCCTGAACAGTTGGAGCCTCATGCTGTGCGAATGCACTAAAAGAAAAGATTATAAGGATTACAAAAAACAGAATCTTCTTCATAGTTAAATTTTTGTGGGGTATTATACATCAACAAAAATAATATAACAATACCTTTATTGAAAATAAAATCAATTAATTTTCTTCACTTTATTTGACTAATAGGGGTAAATTTTGTTTCTTTCATTCTCTCAAAATGAATAAATTCATTAACTTTACGGTTGAATTAATGAGAACAATGTTATATGAAGGTTTTTTACAAAATATTTAAATTCCTCAATGCAGACAATTACCTTGTTGAAAATAAAGAATTTAACCACCAACTTTTCATAAATATTCTTTCCATCTTTCCACTGATATTGCTATGTACGGTTACACTTAATATGATATTGGAATCCGGAATCAGGACTGTAATCATTTTTAACTTACTGGCTGTGTTATTATTGGGGACAAATTTGATCATACACAATAACCATAAAAATGATAAATCAGCATTTACAGGCAACTTTCTGTTATTAATCATTTCGGTATATTTCTTATCGGCTCTGGGTACAGGGACAATTCAGGGGGGAAATGTTCTGTGGTGCACCACCTATCCCATTGTAGCCTTGTTATCCACTAAAAGAAAGGCCAACCTTTTTTCCTTTTTGTTTCTTTTAATCATTCTTGTTTCCCCTGTATTCTTACCTTTTCCCATATTCACTCAGCCTTTGGCTTTGGATACGGGCAGGATTGCCTTTTCAACAGTTTATATAGCAAATTTTTCAATTGTTTATCTGATGATTAAAGGCATTTATAATACGGGAAGAAAAAAAGACACCAGAATCTATCAGTTACAGGATGAGTTAAAAGATAAAGAAGAGTTCATATCCAAAGTATCCTATCAAATCCGCACCTCACTCAATAATATCGTTGTGGTTTCCAATATGCTTAATACTTCTGAATTGGACGAACAGAAAAAAGATTACTTCGATACCATTCTGGCATCTACCAATAATTTAGTTGACATGGTCAACAGCTTTTCAGAAATCACCAATGTAGATGTTCCGGAGCGAAAAAAAAACCAGATAAGGTTTGACCTCAATAGTACCTTACAAAACACCAAGAATCTTTTCGTTATTAAAGAAATCGATAATAAGAAACATCCCATACGTATCTATTCAGATATAGATTATCCGCTGATCGGCGATCCAGTTAAGGTAAAACAGATCTTTCTGAATCTAATCGAACAAATTTTAAAACTTTCACGAACCAAACAAATCGAGATCAATCTATACACCAAACAATCCGTTACGGAAAACTCATCGGTAGATATACTTTTTGAACTTTCCACCACGAGTCTTCAGCAAATTAACAAAGAGATCAGGCTCCGGGACAGATCACAGACTTTTAAAACCAAAAAGGTAATAGATAAACTTGGGTTGCACATAGCAAAACGAACCATTGAATCTTTAGGGGGAGAGCTTAAGATAGAGATTCAACCGGAAAAATATAATTTCCAGTTTACCCTCAAATTTAAGAAGGCGCTGGAACCGGAGAAGAAAGAAAATACAAAAATAGCCCCAAGTAGTGAAAGTAAGATCAACCTCAAGAATGCCAATGTGCTTCTGGTAGAAGATAACATGATCAATCAAAAAATCGTAGTACTGAGCCTTAAGAATTCCGTTAAAAATGTAGATGTAGCCAATAATGGAAAAGAAGCATTGGATAAATTCGGTTCAGTAAAATACGACATTATACTAATGGATATCCAGTTGCCTGTTATGAATGGAATTGTTACAACTAAAAAAATTAGGAATATCGAAAAAAGCACGAACACCCACACTCCCATCATTGCCATAACAGCTTATGCTTTAATGGGTGACAAGGAAGAATGTTTGGCTGCAGGAACCGATGACTATATAAGCAAACCATTCCAAATAGAAACGTTGCTGGAAAAAATGAACAATTTATTGTGAATTGAATTAACAATATCAGAAATGGCTCGTTTCAGGGATACAAATATTATTATTCAGCTAAGGTTTGGGGGTTAAAGCCCACTATCAATATGTCGTCTACCTGTTCCTGATCCTTCATCCAATCTTCAATGCTCTTTTCCAGGTAATATTTTTGCTGCACCACTGGCAGTTTATGAATGTTTAACAATAAGTGACGAAATCTCCTATATTTATACTTTTTCCCTTCAGGACCCCCAAATTGGTCGGCATATCCATCGGTAAACAAATAGATCATATCGTGATCCGTGAGTGAAAATTTGCTTTTGGTAATCTCTGTGGCGTCCATTAATTCTTCATGCAATCCCACGGAGAAACGATCTCCTTTTACTTCTTCTATTTTATTGTCGCGAAGCAGGTACATCGGACGAAATGCACCGGCGAATTCCAATTCTCTTTTCTTCTTATCTACTACACAAAGGGCAATATCCATCCCATCACGTATAGACCGAGTCTTATCCTCTTCCTGCGATAAAGCCGTGAAAATTGCCTTATTCATTTCATAAAGGATATTTCCCACTTCAGTGATTCCCTGGTCATTGACTATATGGTCGAACAATTCCACACCAATAATAGACATAAAAGCTCCCGGTACACCGTGGCCGGTACAGTCAACCACCGCCAGGAAAAGCTTGTCATCCTTTTCATGTATCCAGTAAAAATCGCCACTCACAATATCTTTGGGCTTAAAAAGTATAAAGGAATTTTTTAGTAAATTGTTCAGGTCAGTATTGGAAGCCAAGAGAGCCTCCTGGATTCTCTTGGCATATAAAAGGCTATCTGTAATACTTTTATTTTTATTTGTTAATTCTTCTTTTTGTTTGGCGATCTGTTGTGCGAATCTTTCCCGTTCTTTCCGTTGTTGTTTTTTCTTTTTCAATCTTTTGTTTCTCCAATGGAAGATCAATACCAGTAAAGAAATGCTTAAACCCCCATAGATAAGCAACGCGAGATCACTTTGCCAATAAGGAGTTTCAACTATAATATGAAGCGAGGTGCCTTTGTCATTCCAAATGTTATCATTATTCGAACCCTTTACTCTGAAAGTATATTCTCCCGGAGCTAAATTTGAAAAAGTGGCATATCTTCTGTTTCCGATATTTACCCATTCATTCTCCACACCTTCAAGCCTATAGGCATATTTATTCTGCGAAGGTTGCATAAGGTCCAAGGAAACAAACTCTATGGTGATAAGATTATTCTTATAAGAAATAGTCAGGCTGTCGGTGGCTAACAGGTCATGGGTTCTTTTCTCTTGATTGGTAACCATTTCAACTGAAGTAATCTCTATATTGGGAATAGTGGTATCCCTCCGAATGGAATCGGGATAGAAAGAGTTTAAGCCAGAGATTCCCCCGAAAAACATTTCACCGTCACTGGCCTTATAAGCAGCAAGATGGTTAAATTCATAGGCCTGAAGCCCATCGTAAATATCAAAATTCAAAAAAATCTCTGAAACAGGATCAAATTTGGTAATTCCCATATTTGAGCTTAACCATAAATTACCGTTATCATCTTCAAGAATGGCGTATATCAAGTTATTGGGCAGACCGTCCTGCTCAGTATAGGTTTTAAACTCTTCGTTCCGGGGATTAAACCGATTAAGACCACCAACTGTTCCAATCCATATATAACCAGCGGAATCCTCATGTAAACATAAAACTTCATTGCTTGCCAAGCAATTATGGCAAGCAAGCGACTTTTTTCTGAACTGTTTAAAACCTTTACCGGAACCCAGATATTTATTAAAACCTTTATTTGTTGCCACCCAAAGGGTATCATTACTATCAATCATGACATCATATACCAGACTGGAAGTCAAAGAATTTGTGTCATTACTATTGCCGTAAAAACTTCTCATATCCCCTTCAGCATAAACGTGAAGACCTTTTCGTGTTCCGAACCAGAGTCTGCCTGATTGATCTTCATCAATAGAATATATCCTGTTGTCGGTGAAAATTTTCTGTAAATGCGAAGGTTCAATAAAATGAAAAGAGCGGGTCTTTAAATCGTAATACGAGACACCCTGGTCTGTCCCTATCCATAGCCGGTTCCGACTATCCGGAAACAGCGTATGCACATCATTGCCGGGTATATAGGGCGATTGCCGGATAAATCTTTCCATTCTGAATGTTTCTCTATCAAGCCTATATAATCCTTTATTCCATGTACCAACCCAAATCCTGTTATATTTATCTTTATAAACAGAAGCGATAAGGTTATCGGCAAACAGTGGCTGATTATCATCGTCTTTCTTATAAAGTCTGAAATCTTTCAGATTTTTCTGTAATTTTACTAAACCCTGTAAAGTACCAACCCATATTATATTAGAAGTAAAGCAGCTGATTTTGTTAATTTGTATGTCCGTTAATCTTGAAGAATTATGCAATAAATTGTCAGGATCTTCAAACTTACCTTCACCGGGTTTAAATAAATAGAGACCTGCTTCGGTTCCTACCCAAAACAGGCCTTCTTTGTCAATACATATATCATTGATGTTGTTAACATCATGGTATATATTCATGGTATCTACATAATACCGCTTAAAATCACCGGTATTCCTGTTAAATTTATTAAGTCCTGCATCCGTTCCAATCCAAAGATTCCCGCTGTTATCCTCATAGATCACCTGAATTTTGCTATTGGTCAACGATTGTTTATCAGAGGAATCATATTTATATCTGTTAAACTCCCCGAGCGCTTCATTAAAATAATTCAATCCATTATTTGTGCCTACCCAAAGCCTATCCTGATGATCTCTCAAGATGGCAAAATTGTTATCGGCTTCATAATAATTAAAATAATCCCCGGGATACTTGTAACTGGTAAAATTATTTGTTTCCGGTGCATAACACGTAAGATAACGACTGGTTTGAATCCATATAGAACCCTCATCATCCTGATATAAATTGAACACAGGATTTTCAGGAATGCTATTGCGCATTGAATCAGCCAGAAAAACTTCGAATTCTCCATTGACCGGATCATACCTATTCAATCCATAATTTGTGGCTATCCACAAAAGGCCCTTCTCCGATTCGATAATGTCATTAATGTAGTTATGGGATAAGGAATTGGTATCAGTAGGTTTGTTTTTAAACGTCTTAAATTTATAGCCATCGAATCGATTAAGACCATCCTGCGTTCCAATCCATAGAAACCCACGTTTATCCTTCATGAAACAGGTAACGCTCGATTGAGAAAGTCCCTGATTGACGTTAAAATTGGTGGAGTGGATTATCTGTGCATAATTAAAGTTAAGCCCTGCTAAAGTCAATAAAATTACCAAACAGAAATTTCTTAATGTCCTATGTAATGAATGATATTTTCTGAATTGTGCAAAAACCAACATTATTTGGTTACAATATTGTTATATCCTCCTGGAATTCCCCGTATTAATTTCGTAATCTATGGGATACAATTTGATTAAAAGCGGATATAAAAAATCCTCGTTTCAAATCTATAAATCATTGACCAATCTCCCAATTTAGTGACTCTAAAATTAATCTTGGCATTCCCCAAATTTCAAAACGATAAAGATACACAAATCATGATCATCCCATTCATATAAATGCCTTTTTAAATGATAATTTATATCACCTACTCCTTTATACTATTTCAGCAAAATAGCATTTCTTGCACCGGAAAAAGAACGAGGCGGTTATAATTCAATAAAAATCCGCAGAAATCTTATTTTCTGCGGATTTTTAAAAAGCATGATTTACTAAACCAGCAATTTACCTGATATATCTGAAATCTTTACCGAGAAATTTGGCCGAGTCTCCCAAAATTTCTTCAATTCTCAGCAACTGGTTATATTTGGCAATGCGGTCGGACCTCGAAGCCGAGCCGGTTTTTATTAATCCTGTATTCAATGCAACAGCCAAATCGGCTATGAATGTATCTTCTGTTTCACCGGAACGATGGCTTATGACTGAAGTAAAGGAATTAACGGATGCCATCTGAACAGCATTGATGGTCTCTGTGAGGGTTCCTATCTGATTTACTTTAATCAGAATGGAATTCGCAACATTTTCATTGATACCCCGGGCCAGCCGGTTTGTATTGGTAACAAACAGGTCATCGCCCACCAACTGAACTTTGTCACCTAATTCTGAATTGAGTTGTTGCCATCCTTCCCAGTCATCCTGATCGAGCCCGTCTTCGATGGACACAATAGGATACTTATCGACCCATTCCTTCCAGTAATTCACCATGTCTTTGGGGCTAAGCTCTTGATTGACTGAGCGTAAAAAGTATACCCCTTTGTCCTTATTATAAAACTCAGAGGCAGCAGGATCCAGTGCTATAAAAATATCCTCTCCGGGTTTATAACCAGCCCGTTCTATGGCTTTTAAAACCGTTTCAATGGCCTCTTCATTGGATTTCAGGTTGGGTGCAAAACCTCCTTCATCCCCTACATTCGTAGAATGGCCAGACTCTTTCAACACTTTTTTCAGATTCTGAAATACTTCTGCTCCCATTCTGAGTGATTCACTGAATGAGGGCGCATTTGCAGGCATAACCATAAATTCCTGGATATCAATATTATTATCTGCATGTTCGCCACCATTAAGTATATTCATCATGGGGATGGGGAGGGTGTTGGCATTTACCCCGCCAATGTATCTAAATAAGGGCATCTCATAATCCATCGCTGCAGCTTTTGCCACAGCCAGGGATACCCCCAGAATGGCATTTGCCCCTAAATTGGCTTTATTCTCAGTACCATCCAGTTCATTTAACTTGCGGTCGATAAAATTCTGCTCTTCCACATATTGCCCTATAAGATGATCCTTGATCTTACTTTGAATATTATTCACAGCATTGGTGACGCCTTTGCCTACATAACGATTTTTATCGTCATCTCTTAATTCAACTGCTTCATAAACACCGGTGGATGCGCCTGAAGGTACGGCTGCCGAACCTACACTACCATTTTCGGTGATTACATCAACTTCTACCGTTGGATTGCCTCTCGAATCCAATATTTCTCTGGCTAAAATATCAACTATTTTACTCATAGTTACAATGATTTAATTTATTGTGAATATTATGAATTATCGTCTCAAATTTATTCAATATAATTTATAATGCCATATAAACTCAATAATCAAAAAATAAAAAAGGGATGATTCAAATCATCCCCTTTACAATCCATCTAAAAAATGAACAATTACTCATCTTTTTTCTCTTCTTCGGAACCGCTGTCTTGCTGATCCGCTCCTCCTTTATTCTGTCTCTCTTCCCCGGAATCTTTTTGCTGTGCTTCGACTGATTCATCTTTTTGCTGTTGTTCTTCTGCCCCTTCTTGTCCTGTTATATCTTGTTTTTCCTCACTTACAGACTGCTCTTCATCCGTGTCCCGTGACTGCACCTGAGGGCCTTCTTCGCTTTGGGAAGCCGGAGATTCCTGAGCTTCTTGCTGTGACGGTGACTTTTTCTTTCCACCTCTTCTTCGTCTTCGTCTACGTGAAGGGGTTTTCTTTTCTTCAGCAGAAGATGTATAGGTTTCATTATAATCTACCAGCTCCAAGAAACACATCTCAGCATTATCCCCGTTACGGTTCCCGGTTTTCAATATCCGGGTATATCCTCCCGGGCGATCTCCAACCTTTTCTACCACATCCCTAAAAAGCTCGGAGACAGCAATCTTATTCTGTAAATAACTAAAGACCATTCTTCTTGAATGGGTATTGTCCTGCTTTGCTTTTGTTATAAGAGGTTCAACATAGGTTTTCAGGGCCTTGGCCTTTGCCGTAGTGGTTGATATTCTCTTATACAATATTAAAGAAGACGCCATATTGGCAAGCATAGCCTTCCTATGTGAACTCGTCCGGCCTAAATGATTGATCTTTTTTCGGTGTCTCATCCTTTTACTCTTTGTCTAATTTATACTTAGAAACATCCATTCCAAAATTGAGATTCATTTTATCCAACAATTCCTCCAGTTCGGCCAGTGATTTTTTGCCAAAATTTCTGAACTTCAACAAATCATTCTTATTGTACTGCACAAGATCGCCCAAAGTCTCAACTTCAGCTGCTTTAAGACAGTTCAAGGCTCGTACCGAAAGATCAAGGTCAGTTAATTTGGTTTTGAGCAATTGTCGCATATGAAGTGCCTCTTCATCGAACTCCTCTGTTTCATATTCTCCTTCCGTATCCAGTGTGATCTTTTCATCAGAAAACAACATCAGATGATAGATCAGAATTTTAGCCGCTTCTTTCAGCGCATCTTTCGGATAAATCGATCCATCTGTAGTTATATCAAAAACAAGCTTTTCGTAGTCTGTTTTCTGCTCCACACGATAATTTTCTATAGAATATTTAACATTCTTAATCGGGGTAAAGATGGAATCAATGGGTATTATGCCTACTGCATCATCTTCGGATTTATTTTCCTCTGCCTGTACGTAACCCCTTCCCTTGTTAATATGAATCTCCATTTGAAGTTTCACATCGGGTTCCATCGTACATATCAAAAGGTCTGGATTAAGAACCTTAAAATTAGTGAGAAAGTTATTCAACTCCCCCGCACGAAACTCATTCTTACCTTTTACGGTAACATTGATTTTTTCGTTGGTCACATCTTCGACAGTTTGTTTAAATCTAACCTGTTTAAGATTCAGAATAATCTCACTAACATCCTCAATGACACCTGTTATGGTTGAGAACTCGTGTTCAACACCTTCTATCTTTATTTTTGTGATAGCGTATCCTTCCAATGATGATAACAAAACCCTTCTTAAAGCATTGCCCACAGTAATTCCGTATCCGGGTTCCAATGGACGAAACTCAAAAGAACCCTGAGTTTCATCCGATTCGATCATAATGACCTTTTCGGGCTTCTGAAATTCTAATAAAGCCATAAATAAATGATATTAATATTATTTTGAATACAATTCTACAATTAGCTGTTCTTTAATTTTCTCCGGTATCTCTTCTCTCTGCGGATTGTTAACAAATTTTCCCGCCATTTGCTGTCCATCCCATTCCAACCAGGAATATTTTGATACATTTGAAGATTCAAGTGAATCATTAATGACTTCAAGGGATTTGGATCTTTCCCTTACACCAACAATATCTCCGGGGTGAACGTTATAGGATGGAATATTGGTTACTCTGCCATTGACTGTAATATGCCTATGCGATACAAGTTGTCTGGCGGCCCTGCGCGTTGGAGCTAAACCCAGGCGAAAGACCACATTATCCAATCTGGATTCGAGTAAAACCAGAAGGTTTTCACCTGTAATACCCTTCTTCTGCGAAGCTTTTAAAAACGTATTATAGAATTGCTTCTCCAGCAAGCCGTACGTATATTTGGCTTTTTGCTTTTCCAGCAATTGCATCCCATATTCCGAGAGTTTCCTTCTTTTCTTGGTCATTCCGTGTTGGCCCGGTGGATAATTCTTTTTCTCAAAATATTTATCCGGCCCAAAAATAGGTGCCCCAACTTTTCTTGCAATCTTTGATTTTGGTCCTCTATATCTAGCCATATTCTAATAATCAGTTTTTCTTGTAATGTATAATAATTAAACTCTTCTCCTTTTTGGCGGACGACATCCATTATGTGGGATCGGAGTAATATCAACGATCTCCATTACCTGAATTCCGGTGTTGTTTATTGTTCTGATGGCCGATTCTCTGCCTGCGCCAGGGCCCCTTACATATACTTTTGCTTTTCTCATACCCAGATCATAAGCTATTTTGGCGCAATCCGCAGCGGCTACCTGGGCAGCGTAAGGAGTGTTCTTCTTGGAGCCTTTGAATCCCATCTTACCGGATGAAGCCCAGGAAATAACCTCTCCATTAGCGTTGGTCAGACTAATAATAATGTTATTAAACGAAGCGTGGATATGAGCCTCACCACTCGGCTCAATAGAAACCTTTTTCCTTCTTGTTGTTCTACTTCTTTTCGCCATATTTGATTAATTATTTAATAGCTTTTTTCTTATTAGCAACGGTTTTCTTCTTTCCCTTTCTGGTTCTGGCATTATTACGTGTAGACTGACCCCTCACAGGCATACCTGAACGATGGCGTATGCCTCTGTAACAACCAATATCCATTAACCTTTTAATATTCATCTGCACTTCAGAACGCAAAGAACCCTCTACCTTATATTTTTCATTCAAAATGTTCCGCAGGGTGGATATCTGGTCGTCACTCCAGTCATTAACCCTAATGTTTTTATCAATTCCTGCTTCCTCCATGATTTTGGAAGCAGTACTTTTCCCTATACCATAGATATAGGTAAGGGCTATAACGCCTCTTTTGTTTTTGGGTAAATCAACTCCTACTATTCTTGCCATATCTTTTTCAATTTGTGTGCAAAATTAACAACAATGCTATCCTTGCCGTTGTTTTAACTTAGGATTCTTTTTATTGATAATGTACAAATGTCCTTTTCTTCTGACGATTTTACAATTGCTGCTTCTTTTCTTTAAAGATGCCTTTACTTTCATTTTTCCCGATATTTTATTATTCCCAGAAATTTTATTTATATCTATATGTAATACGTCCCCTGGAAAGATCATAGGGTGACATTTCCACTTTTACCTTATCTCCGGGTAGAATTTTTATATAATGCATACGCATTTTGCCAGAAATATGGGCAGTTATAATATGCCCATTTTCGAGCTCTACCCGAAACATAGCATTTGAGAGTGCTTCAACAATAGTACCGTCTTGTTCAATCGAAGGTTGCTTAGCCATACCTTTAAAAACTTAATTTTCTGTTGATAATTGATTCTCTATATATTCAAATGTTGACAAAATATCTGCTTCTCCGTTTCTAATTGCAAGGGCCAGTTCATAATGAGCAGAAGGTTTGTTGTCCATTGTTCTGATGGTCCAGCCATCGGGATCCTGCTTGATATTTCTTGTGCCCAGATTGATCATGGGTTCTACACAAATAACCAATCCCGGTTTCAGCTTTGGGCCCCTTCCCCTTTTCCCGTAATTGGGTACTTCTGGAGATTCGTGCATGCTGGAGCCCAAACCATGGCCTACCATTTCTCTTACTACTGAAAACCCCGCACCTTCCGCATGACTCTGCACCGCAAAGCTGATGTCGCCCACACGATTTCCTGCCACAGCTTTTTCAATACCTTTAAAAAGGGCCTCTTTAGTGGCTCTAAGCAATTTCTCCACTTCTTTATCAATCGCTCCTACTGAGAAGGTGTAGGCAGTATCCCCATAAAATCCGTTTTTGTAAGTTCCACAATCTATGGAGATAATGTCTCCCTCCTTCAATTCATAGTCCGAAGGAATCCCATGAACCACTGCGTCGTTAACAGAAGTGCATAGTGAATTGGGAAAACCTCCATATCCAAGAAAACCCGGCTCCGCCCCATGATCCCTAATGTATTCTTCTGCCCTTTTATCCAAAGCTGCAGTAGTTACACCGGGTTGAATCATTTTTCCGACTTCCGCCAGTGTGCTAGAAACCAATAGGTTATTCTCTCTAATCATTTCAATTTCTTCTGCACTCTTCAATTTCTGCATTCAAAGAACCTTTAACCATTTTTCCAGGATCTATATTACGGATGCACCCCCTGAACCTGAGCGACCTTTTATCCTGCCGGTTTTCATTAGCCCATCATAATGTCGCATGAGCAAGTGACTTTCAATCTGCTGGAGTGTATCCAAAACTACACCTACCAATATTAACAACGAAGTTCCCCCGTAAAATTGTGCCCACTGTTGGTTTACCCCCGCTATCATTGCAAAAGAAGGCAAAATGGCGATCAGTGCAAGGAAAATAGAACCGGGTAAAGTAATCCGTGACATAATCCGGTCCAGAAATTCCACTGTTTTCCTGCCCGGTTTCACTCCGGGAATAAAACCTCCGTTTTTCTTCATATCCTCTGCCATCTGCGATGGATTGATCGTAATAGCGGTATAAAAATATGTAAAAAGGATCACCATCACAGCAAATGTAAAGTTATACCAGAAACCCGTAAGGTTGGAAAAGGCTGCGGCAAATCCGGTAAGGGCTTCTGAATCAGCAAATCCGGCAATTGTAATGGGAACAAACATTAAAGCCTGGGCAAAGATGATGGGCATAACCCCGGCTGAGTTAACTTTTAAGGGGATATATTGGCGAACACCGCCATATTGCTTATTTCCCACAATCCTTTTGGCATATTGTACAGGTATTTTGCGGGTACCCTGTACCAACAAGATCACTGCCACAAACACAAAGAACAGTATAATCATTTCAAGCAGAAAAGCTACCAGCCCACCTCCTGCTTCTTCCAGTCTTGAAATGAATTCTGCAAATAAGGCATAGGGCAGGCGGGCTATAATACCAATCATGATGATCAGGGAAATCCCGTTTCCGATACCTCTGTCGGTAATGCGTTCACCCAACCACATGATAAACATGGAACCGGCAGTTAAAATAATCACTGAAGAAACCCAAAAGAACGATCCTTCCAGAACAAAGGCCGTTTCAGGCAATTGAACCTGTAAGTTTTTGAGATAACTGGGAGCCTGAATGACCAATATACCTACGGTAAGATATCGCGTAATCTGGTTAATTTTTCTTCTTCCGCTTTCTCCTTCTCTTTGAAGTCGCTGGAAGTAGGGTACTGCTATGCCCAAAAGCTGTACAACAATTGAGGCAGAAATATAAGGCATAATCCCCAGGGAAAATATCGATGCGCGGGCAAAAGCCCCACCTGAAAACATATTCAGCAATCCCAATACACCTCCGGAAGTCTGTTGCTGAAGGGCATCCAACTGACCGGGATCTACTCCTGGGAGGACTACAAAACTACCCAACCGGTATATTAGCAATATACCTAAGGTAAACAAAATACGTTGCCTCAGGTCTTCAATTTTCCAGATGTTCTTTATAGTCTCAATTAATTGCCTCATTATGAAATTATAATTTTACTGCGGTTCCTTCAACTGATTCTATTGCTTCCCTGGCTGACTTTGAGAAGGCATGTGCGTGAACCTCAAGCTTTTTTGTAAGTTTTCCTTTACCCAGGATTTTTACAAGGTTTCCCTTTTTCACCAAACCATTATTGTATATAGTATCCAGATCGATCTTCCCGAGATTCTTCTCCTGTGCAAGTTTTTCGAGGGTATCCAAATTGACGACCTTGTATTCCTTCCTATTGATATTTTGGAAACCGAATTTGGGTACTCTTCTATAAAGCGGCATTTGTCCCCCTTCGAAACCCAATTTTCTTCTATAGCCACTTCTTGACTTCATCCCTTCTTTTCCTCTTGTAGAGCTTCCTCCTTTCCCGGATCCCTGGCCCCGACCTTTCCGGATTTTGGTCTTAGACGAATTTGGTGCAGGTTTTATCTTACTTAAGTCCATATCTTGGCTTCTATTTTATTTTAATTCTTCTACTTCTACTAAATGCTCAACCTTCTTAATCATGCCCCTAATTTGAGGAGTATCCTCCTTTTCCACAGAATGATTAATCCGTTTTACTCCCAGTGCCTCCAGATTTTTCTTCTGTCTCTTTGTACTTCCAATCTTGCTTTTTACTTGGGTAACTTTCAACTTC
>JAIPAF010000082.1 GCA_021740225.1 Bacteroidales bacterium
GTAGCTTGACTTTCTGAACTGAAATCGCTGATTATCTTTATTATGTGAGCTCCACAGTTGCAGCTTAGCGCCGTTTTGGGTAGCCCCCGGTCCGCCTTCAATGTCGAAAACGTATGGACTATGGGCCGGCGTAAGTTTACACCAGCCATCGCGGTAACGCTGCACATGGATGACTCGATCCCACCCGTTGTCCAAATCATATTTCTGGAGATGCGTGTCCTTCTTCTTGGCTTCCGTTCTCCAGCCCGGCACATCAATGTACTTCCCGTCGGCTGCACACTTGATATGATAATACCCTGTAGATACTACATGGGTAGATAATTTCTTTGCTTTAGCTTTAGGGCTGTGGCTGTTACTCTTACTTTTAATGCTATGCTGCGCAGTAGCTGCTCCCGCCAGCATAAATACCAATAAAATAATTAATGTTTTTTTCATCATACTTTTATTTTGTAGTTATGAAATTCATATACCCGTTAGTTGCAGCACATCATATAATTTGAAAAAGCTTTTCATCGATATCCGTTCGATAAACGACAGGCAACGCGGTTATACTCTGATTTTCAGTAATATAAACAATAAAACTTTTATTCAGGAAAACAAAACGGCATCCTTCCCTGTTACGATGAATGATAATTGTGAATGAATTAACAAAACCAGTCATTAACTTATGAAAAGTACAGCAGTATTAGTCAACGGTCATCAATCGGTGATTGATAACGGGAGAAACCATGCAGTAGTAACTGATTTGCCAACCTCAAAAAACGGGGCAGATACCGGGGCTACTGCATTGGAATTGAGCCTTAAAAGCTTCTCGGGTTGCATATCCACGATATACAGTGTTATGGCACGCAAAATGCGCATACAAATAGATTCGCTAAAGGTGGAAATGGAAGGCTCAAATGGCGATGATACGATTGATTCGGTTTCATACGAGGTGAAAGTATCATCTCCCGAAGAGCAAAATAAGCTTGAAAAATGTCTTGAACGTACCAAAAAGAATTGTCCGGTTGGAGTTCTATTCGAAAAAGCCGGGGTAGAAGTCAATGGAAAATTAACAAAGGTCTGATCAACACTATGAAGGGTTCGTCCAAAAGCCTTATAATAGGATATTCAGCAACTTTTACCCTTAAATTCCCTGAAGGGAAGTTGCTGTATATCACTAAGTTTTGTTTTTTTTAATTGGATTTTACCAACTTATTTTAATGGTAACTATTTACCTTTTTGGACGGCTTCTCTCATCTGTTTTTGAAAATTTTTATTTGGCAAGTAGAAAAAAACATCTATTTTTGCAACCGCTTTAGTATAAAAGCATGTTCCTAAATAAAGAAAGAGGTCCGGTAGTTCAGTTGGTTAGAATGCCTGCCTGTCACGCAGGAGGTCGCGAGTTCGAGTCTCGTCCGGACCGCTTTTAAAGCTCTTTATGTAAATCGCTTTTGGTTTAGATGATAGGTGTTCTGTATCCGTGTAGAAACGGGGGAGTTCTTTGCTTTTGAGAATAATTTTGGTCCGGTAGTTCAGTTGGTTAGAATGCCTGCCTGTCACGCAGGAGGTCGCGAGTTCGAGTCTCGTCCGGACCGCATTGACGGGATGTTATCATTAAAATAGATAGCATCCCTTTTTTTGTCGTTATTCGGCTGATAAGAATGCTTGTTCCGTTAGCATACGATAAGGTGAAGGTTGCAAGCCTTGTTTTCTCGATATCGAAGGTTTTTGAAAAATCATTATTTTCGTGCTATTGTTTAAATTGACCCGAATAGCGAGATATTATCCTTCTTGCTCTTTTCTTCCCGCATGCGTCCTGGATAGGGTATTTAAAAACGGGGCGATTTCTTCCAGGGGCAGTTTATAATCCACAGAAACGAGATTTATTGCCGCTTGAGGCATAACAGGCACTGAAGCTGTCCTGGGATCTTGTACAATCGTCATACCTTTCAGAGTATGAAGCATTTGCATCCCTTTGGCGCCATCCTGGCTGGCTCCTGTAAGCAGTATCCCTATAATCCGCTCCTTATAGGCCAGGGCAGCCGTTTCAAAAGATACATCGATGGAAGGACGGGAATAATTGACTTTTTCAGAGACTGTTAATGAGAAGGTCTTATCCTCCTCTACCAGGAGATGATAGTTGGGGGGTGCGAAATATACATGATAGGGCAGGATTCTTTGTTTTTCTGATGCTTCTCTTACGTTTAAATTGCTGTATTCATCGAGATACTCTACCAGGTAGTTCTCAGAATCAGGCGCTACATGCTGCACCGCAACAATGGGGTAGGCAAAATCCCTGTCAAGATTTGATAGAATTTCCTTGAGCGCATTCATACCCCCGGCCGAAGCTCCTATAACCACCAACTCATAATTAGTCATCACTCGTCAATGCTACTCTTTTTAATATAAATCTTCCGGTTTTTGTTTATATGTTCAAAAGCATCACCAAAACGGGAATAATCAACGCTTTCTTTGCTGCCTATCCCCAGGATACCTTCTTCCATGAGACTATCGTGGAACAGTTTTATAACGCGGTTCTGAAGCCTTCTGTTAAAATATATCAAAACATTCCTACAGATAATCATATGTACTTCAGTAAAGACGTTGTCAGTCACAAGATTATGTTCCGAGAAGACGATTCGTTTTCGAAAACGCGGATCAAATTTTATGATAGAACCTTTTTCCTCGTAGTAATCCGATAGTTTTCCCTTCCCCCCGCTTTTTTCATAATTCTTCTGATAATTTTTAAGATTATCGGTAGTGTATTCAGCTTTTTTGGCCACTTTCAGAACCGTTTCATTATTATCGGTAGCGTAAATCAGTGTCTTATCCAAAAGCCCTTCTTCTTCCAGCAAAATCGCCATGGAATACACCTCCTCACCCGTAGAACAGCCAGCATGCCATATTTTAATGTATGGGTAGGTTTGTAGAACCGGGAGCACATCCTTTCGCATTGTCAAATAAAACGCAGGATCCCGGAACATCTCCGTAACATTTATAGAAAAATCTGTCAATATTTCCTGCATGAATTCGGGTTCATGCAATACCTTATATTGCATCTCCGATATACTGTTGATGTTCGATAGCATTAGCCTGTGAAGAATCCTTCGCTTAAGATGGGCCTGGGAGTAATTTCTGAAATCGTGGCCGTATTTCAGGTATATAGCCTCCAGTAAAAGTTTTATTTCAATGCTGATATTCTCTTGCGCCAAGTCTTGGTTATTGATCATTTTCCTCCTTATTATAAAGCCACACCCTTAACATGGATAATAATTTCTCATTATCCACAGGTTTAGCTATG
Source organism: Bacteroidales bacterium (assembly GCA_021740225.1). Taxonomy (GTDB): domain Bacteria; phylum Bacteroidota; class Bacteroidia; order Bacteroidales; family UBA12077; genus JAGXLC01. The sequence continues at coordinate 3,284 of JAIPAF010000082.1, forward strand.
TATTCGCTGGCCCCGGCTGCAAGACATTTTTCCCGGTCATTTTTCATGGCTTTAGCCGTTAAAGCAATAACCGGCAATGATTCATATTCAGGTATCTCACGGATTTTTCGGATGGCCTCATACCCATCCATTTCCGGCATCATAATATCCATGAGTACGACATCATAATCATTTTCTTCCTTCAGTTTTTTCAGGGCATCCTTCCCGTTTTTGGCCATATTCACCTGCATACCATACGAATTAAGCACGCTGCTTAAAGCAAAAAGATTCCGCACATCATCATCCGCGGCCAACACCTTCTTATCCTTCAGCAAATCCCCTTTGTCGTTGATAAGGTCATGAAGGATTTCTTTCTTATCATCGGAAAGCTCCTCTTCACTCTTATGGAGATAAAGTGTAGCCTCAGCCAGTAAACGTTCGGGAGAGTGAGCCCCCTTAATTATAACGCTTTCAGCGTATTTCTTTATAGTCTTTTGCTCTTCCTCGTCAAGATTCTGACTCGTGTAGATAATAATGGGTACATGAGTGATACTTTCTTCTTTTTTAATCATCTCCAGCAGGTCAAACCCCGACATGTCTTCGAGTCCCAAATCAAGTATCACCAAATCGAAAAGCTCCCCTTTTAAAAGTTTAAAGGCTTCCTCGCCTTTTCCCACAGATTTGATTTGCACGCCCTCCTTACCAATGAGTCCCTCGATACTCTTTCTGACCACCGATTCATCATCCACTACAAGAACTTTTTTCTCTTTCCTGTAAAGAACATCTTCAAACTTTTTAAACATTTCCTCCAGTGCTTCAGGGTTTACCGGTTTGGTCAGGGAGCCTAAGGCGCCCTTATTCATAGCTTTTATACTTTTGTCGGTAGCTGAGATAAAGTATACTGGAATATGACGTGTCCGGCTATTGCTTTTCAGGCGGTTCATCACGGCCCATCCGTCTAAATCGGCCATTTCTTCATCTAAAATAATGGCTGCCGGACCATGATAATCCGCATAATGAATTCCTGTGGCCCCATCTTGCGCTATCATAATTTTGTAGCCCTTTTCACTTGCCTTCTTGTACACTGTTTTGGCAAATTCAGTATCACCTTCGATGACCAGGATAAAATCTTCGTTCTCTTTAATCTTATCGCGGTCATCTTCCGGTATTTCTAAATTTTTTTCTTCAGCGTCACTTTCTGACGTATGTTTCGCAGCTTCTTCCGATTCAATTTTTTCCGCTTCACCTTTTTCCTGCTCTCTTTTTTCACTGGTTTCCCGGACTTCCGTTTGCTCTTCCCCGGCCATATTTTCCTTTTCCCCGGTAGCTTCTTTTGGTGTTTGTTCTTTCTGCTGCGTTGAATCACTTACGCCATCCCCTTCATACTTTTCAGGTTCCTTCTCCGGGCCACCAGTATCATTGGAGTTTTTTTCGTGTTCTTCGGTAGATTCTTTCGTTACTTTTTCTGGAATATACAAGGTAAATGAAGTCCCCTTACCTTCTTCTGAATCCAATGTAATATCACCGCGCAATAATTGCGTAAAACTTCTTGTGATACTTAAACCAAGCCCTGTGCCTCCATATTTACGGCTTGTTGTACCATCGCCCTGTTGGAAAGCCTCAAAGATCAATTCCCTTTTATCTTTGGGAATGCCCGACCCTGTATCGCTGATTGTTATTCCAATGGCTCCGAATTTATTTAATTCCTTGGTAGAGAAAGATGTTTGGGGATCGGGTTTGAATATATGAAGTTTCACGTAGCCTTTATCCGTAAACTTCATTGCATTGGACATCAAGTTTTTAATAATTTGCATGATGCGTTGTGGATCCGAGTAGATATCTTTCGGAAGATTTTTATCCACTTCGACATGCAGATCCAAACCTTTCCGAGTGATAACCGGGTCGAAGATACGCTCGATATTATCAGCTATTTCCTGAAGGTCAACCTTTTCGATATTAAGCTGCAATTTGCCGGATTCCACCTTTGAGAGATCGAGAATATCATTAATTAACTCCAGCAGATCATTTCCGGAAGTATTAATGGTTTTAGCAAACTCTATCTGCTTATCGGTAAGGTTGCCCGAATCATTTCGAACGAGGAGTTGAGACAGAACCAGAATACTATTTAGCGGAGTTCGCAGCTCATGTGACATATTGGCCAGGAACTCCGATTTATATTTACTGGCTTTTTCCAGATCATGGGCTTTTTCCTCTATTTGTTTCCGGGCAGTTTCGAGTTCGTCATTCTTAACCTTTATCTTTTCTTTTTCTTTTTCAAGGGCTTTAGTTCGTTCCTCCAATTCTTCGTTTATTACACTGAGCTCTTCTTTCTGTTGTTGAAGCGTATTTTCAGAGGCTTTAAGCGCTTTGGTCTGCTCTTCCAGCTCTTCATTTGTTTGGCGCAGTTCTTCTTGTTGAACTTCAAGTTTTTCTTGCTGTTCCTGGCTTTTCTTCAGCAGTTTTTGAAGCTGGTAATGGGCTAAGGCAGCATTAGCCGCTACTGCGATGCTATCTAAAGAGTCTTCGAAGAGCTGTCTTTCCAATTCAGTGAAATCTTTCTGATTGCCTAACTGAATTACTCCGATAGTTTGCCCCTCATAGTTGAAGGGAGCCACAAGGAAAGTTGAGGGTTTTTCTTTAGTAACGGTCATGTCGATAGAGGGTATATCCTCCCTTGATGTATGCTGCACCTCCATAATTTGGTTGCTCTGTACAGCCTGCCCTACAAGTCCCTCTCCAATTTTTATCTCTTTAAATTGGTCTTCTTCTTTCAAGGCATAGCTTTCCTGCAATACCAGCTTATCTTCTTCCTTAATGTATATCAACCCTATTTTCGCATTCAGGTATACCGCCATAAATTCTATGATCTCCTTGCTTAACTGGCTAAGTTCTTTTTTGCCACTCATGCGGGCATTCAGTTGGCTAATTCCGGTTTTCAGCCAATCCTGTCGCCGTATTTCTTCCGAGGATTCGCGAAGCGTTCGGGTCATATTCTCCAGGGCTATGCCCAAGGTATCTTTCTCGCTCCTGGGTTTTACATCTTCCGTATAATCTCCCTGGGAAATTTTATTAGCCTGATTCACTACCGTACGGAAACTTTCAATCATCTGGTTTACCGATTTGGCCAATACGTCATGTTCGCTGCGCACTTCCACTTTCCTGGAAAAATCCCCTTTTGCAATATCCTGGGTTACATAACTCAGTCCAAGGAGGTAATCGACCAGGTTATTGAATGTATTCTTCATCTCCCCAACTTCATTTTTCGGGGCTCTAATATTTTTTTTCTCCAGATGACCTTCAGCTACTTGCTTAGCCCATGCCGAGAGTTTTTTGATAGGGGTAACCGTACGTTTGGTAACAAATACCGAAATAATCAATACGACAATAACTGTCAAAATCAAAGATATCTTTACTTTATCGGATAATTGCCTGGGATAAATAAACGCTTCATCCAATTCAAACTCTTCAACAACAGCCCATTGAACACCAAAATCCTCTAATTTCGGAATGCTTCTTGCAATGCCGTAAACCCATTCTCCCTTCAATCCTTCATAAGAGGATACCAAATTGTGCTGGTCGTCCTCATAACTACTTTCAACGGCTTGTGTGCGTGGCTGAAGTCTAAGCCACTTTTTAGTCCGTTTGTTAGTGATCTTTTGCTTCATCAGAATTGTATCACCTGATGATCGGGAAATTGAACGCATCATCAAGTCTTCTCCCACAATATAAGTAATCCCGGTTTTTCCAAGGTCGTCACTTTTTTGCATAAGCCGGTTCAAATCATCATCCCGGATTCGAAATGCAATCATACCGATAGTATTTCCATTCTCCCGAAGCGGTTTGCCTATAATACCGGAGACCAGATCCATATTGTTAATATCTCGTTCAAAATCTGAGAAAAGCATCTGGCCTGTCTCAAGAATATTCTGGGCTGTTTCTCCTATTTTCGTATTTGAATATTCACCATCAAAAACATTGGTTCCTAAAAAGTGATCACGTTTTACGGAGTAAAGGACATTTCCTTTTGCATCAATTAAATAAATATCGTAATAGTTATTACTTGCTCTTATTTTTGTAAAGAAAGAATTTCTTTGCTCAACAATATTTTGATAATCAGTGGTTTTCAAATAATTTTTTAATCCAACGGAAGCATTACTATAACCATCGCTTAATTGGTTCAGAAAATTCTTGTTGCTTTGAAGTTCCGATTGAAAATTCAGATCCTTTTCAATACCTGCAAAATAGGAATTCACTTTATCCACTTTAAGTCGGGATGAATTGACAAGTGTTTTTTTGGTGGCAATAGAAAGACTTTTATAGGCATTAAAATAATTGATATAGCTAACCGTGAGTAGAGGTACAATAGAAATAAACAAAAACCACAGAAACAGGCTTTTACCAACACCTATGTGAGGGGTCAGCTTAAAGTTGAAAATTTTAATATGTGGTTCATGATTGCCGGAACTTTTCATAGTTTTCTTTATTTTTGAATCGTGTAACTATGAGGTATATTCTCTGATAATTTTCACCACGTCCTCCGTATTAATGGGTTTGGCCAGGTAGTGATCCATACCTGCTGCCAGGCACTTTTCTTTATCCCCTTTCATGGCGTGAGCTGTCATAGCAATAATAGGGAGATGTTTGCCGGTTTCATTTTCCTTTTCCCTGATACGTCTTGTAGCTTCATAGCCATCCATTTGGGGCATCTGAACATCCATGAGAACGATATCAAAATTACCATTTATTGCTTTGTTCAAAGCATCCTCTCCGTTCACAGCTTCTTCAATCTCCCAATTATATTTTGAGAGCAATCCCGATACAATTTTGCGGTTTATTTTTTGATCTTCTGCCAGCAATATCTTAATACCGGATGATGTTGCCTCTTGCTCTTGCTCTTTACTTTTCGTTTCCGCCGCTTCTTCTTCAGTTGGAACCTTAAACAAGGATAAAAGAATTTCTTTTAAATCCTGCTGAAGTACCGGTTTGTAGATGTGTTTTTCTAATCCCATATCAGCATATATCGAGAGATTTACTGCCGATTTGCTGGGTGGCATGATGACGATGTAAGCATTGCTTTGTGAAAGGGTATCTTCATAAAACCGCTGCATATCATCGGTGCTCTCAATATCAGGCATGACTGTATCCACAAAAATGACATCATATT
>JAIPAF010000083.1 GCA_021740225.1 Bacteroidales bacterium
AACCAGGTTTCTCCCCTTTTCCACAAGGCTGCTGCCTCGGTACGGTCAATACCGGCAGCCATGGCGTTAAAGGCACCTGCCGTGCAGGTATGGCTGTCGCTGCCCACGATAATCATACCGGGGCCGGCATGGTACGACATGATCTGATGGCAGATGCCCCTGCCGGCATCATAAAAATTTTTGATCCCCTGTTCCTTCACAAAATTACGAATGAGCTGGTAATTGTTCGCCAGGTTGGCATTGGTCGGCGGCGCATTGTGGTCCAGAACCACCAGCATCCGATCCGGATCAAAAACCTTCCCGTCCTGCATATTATCAAAAGTCTTCAGGATACTGGCGGTGTTGTCGTGTGTCAGTACAATATCGGGCTTCCGAAAGACAATGCTGCCCTGCTTTGCGTTGAATATTTTTTCGGCAAATGTTTGGGCCATAGTATTTTCGTTTTTAAAATATTATAAGGCAATAACAGTCAAAACAACCCCCCATTCTGATAAATTTCCATCTGTATCTCTGAGAAAGGTTCTACATAAAACGTTTTCCCGTTTTTCCTGTTGGTAATCCCGCCGGTTTTGAAGTTTACCCGGATCACATCGCCGGTCTGAATATCCAATGTTTCCAACGAATCATATTTCAGGATGGGGAAAGCCGCGTTAATGGCATTGCGTTCATAGATCGCTCCAAACGACCGGGCCAGGATTGCCTGAATGCCCAGTGATTTAAAACAATCTACCGCCTGTTGCCGGGAACTGCCGCAACCAAAATTATTCCGGGCAATAACGATATCTCCGGGGCGGGCTTTACCGGCAAAATCTTCATATCCTTCAAGATTATCAAAGACATATTGCTTCATTTCATCCGGGTCGGTCACCGATAAATATTTATTGTGATAAATCATATCGGTGTCTATGTCATCTCTTTCTATAAGCCAGACGCGGCCTTCCACTTCAACGGGTTTATCATGGGTGACGGTTCCGGATTCGGGTTTCTTCTTCCGTTTAACCTTTTTTTCTGGCGGTTTGAATACGGCGGGCTCATCAGGAATATCGTCCGGCGAAGTGATGTAACCGGCCACGGCAGAAGCTGCAACCACTGCGGGGGACGCCAGGTATACCTCTCCCCTGCCCTGTTTACCGGGAAAATTTCTATTTCCTGTGCTGATGGTTATTTCACCGGGGCCGTTCTGGCCAACCTGTCCTGCTGCACATCCGGCACACCCGGCATTGGATACCAGGGCTCCGGCATTCTTAAAGACCTGCAGTAAGCCCTCATGCATACATTGGTTCCAGATTTTATTGGTAGCAGGAACGATTTTAAGCACAACGCCGGGGGCAACCTGTCTACCGTTCAATATCTCAGCTACCTGGCGCATGTCTTCCATCCTTCCGTTGGTGCAACTTCCCACAAAAGCGCTGTCGATCTTTGTCTTTTTCACATCGTCGATTTCTACCGTATCATGAGGCTTACCGGGACGTGAAATGGCGGGGGCAAATTCGCCTAAATCCATATCAATCACCTGATCATAGGAAGCGTCCTCATCCGCGGCAATACGTTCAATCGTTTTCTCTGCCCTGCTCTCACAATATTTCATGACCTCATCATTGGGGGTAAACAGAAGGGTAACCGCGCCCATCTCCGTCCCCATTGAGGCAATGGTAATCCGCTCGTCAAGCGTAAACCGATCCACTTCTTCCCCGTATATTTCCACCGCATACCCCAGTAATGTTCCGGTACCAAACCGATGCAGAAGGTTCAGAACAATGTCTTTTGCAGTAAGTCCTGCCGGTCGCTTACCCTTTAAATTCAACTTTACCGTTGGTGGCACCTTAAACCATACCTGTCCTTTATGCCAGGCCGCAGCGATATCTTTATCTCCCATCCCCTGGCCAAAAGCGCCCACGGCTCCCAGAATATTGGCATGTGAATCGGTAGTTACTGCTGTGGTACCCGAATAAACCAGACCTTCATGTATCAAGGTATGGGTTCCTATGCCATTGTCAATGTCATACACCTGGATGCCGTTTTCCCTGGCAAAGGTTCTGCAGATCTGCTGATTTCTTGCATACTTCTGATCCGATCCGGTAGGATTACAGTCGAATGTAAAAAAAGTCTTCTGCGGATCGGCAATATCCAGATCATAATCCACCATATTCTTTACCACGTTGGCTCCTCCAAAATCTCTGGCAGCCCGAACATCTATTTCAATATCGGTAATATCGCGTGGTTTTAAAGTCCCGTATGGAGAATGGCCGGTGAGAATCTTTTCAATTAGCGTCATTCCCATAATTATAAGGTTTATAATGTTTTATTCAGGTAAATTTAATACTTTTTATCTGAAAAACCGGCCTTCCTTTCAAAATCTGACCGGTTCCATTACATTTGTGCATGATCTGAATTAGTAATGGAGCAAAGCCTGAAATCAAATATTGTCAAGCTTTACCTGATAAAAATTGCCAAATGGTTCATGCTTTTTATGCCTATAGTGGTGCTTTTTTATCAGGAGAACGGACTGGAAATGCAGGATATCTTTGTTCTTCAGTCCATTTATTCCGTTGTGATCGTAATTCTGGAAATTCCCTCCGGTTATCTGGCAGATGTGCTTGGCAGGAAAACCACGTTAATCATAGGTGCTGTTCTGGGTTTCTGTGGATTTGTCATTTATAGTTTTTCTTATGATTTCTGGGGTTTTCTGATGGCGGAAGTCACGATGGGAATAGGAACCAGTCTGGTTTCCGGGGCCGACTCTGCCATGCTTTATGATACGCTGAAAGCAGGAAACCAGAAAGAAAAATACCTTAAATTCGAAGGCAAGATGGTTTCCCTAGGAAACGCTGCAGAAGCCGTTGCAGGAATCCTTGGCGGGCTTTTAGCTGAAATCAGTCTTCGTACTCCGTTTTATGCGCAAACAGCGGTATCCTTCATAGGCATTCCGGCTGCCATTTTGCTGGTCGAACCCATCCGTCAGGAAAAAATAGAAAAAATGGATTTTAAAGATATTCTCCTTATTGTAAAACATTCGCTTTACGGAAATCCCCATTTGAAATGGAATATCATTTATTCAGCAGGGATAGGAGCCTCCACCCTGACAATGGCATGGTTTGTTCAGCCCTATTTTAAGTATGTTGACCTGGAATTGTCCCTGTTTGGAGTATTCTGGACACTGCTCAATCTGTCAGTGGCCATCACTTCGTACATCGCCTACAAAGTGGAGTACCGGTTGGGGCAGGTTAAAACGATCCTCCTCATCACCCTGCTTCTGCCCCTGTTTTATTTCATTCTAAGTCAAATCCATGTTATCTGGGGCATTTCCGTATTGTTCCTGTTTTACTTAATGCGGGGGCTGGCAACGCCTGTACTGAAAGATTACATCAACCGTCTGACAGAATCCAGCACCCGGGCCACTGTTTTATCGGTGCGCAATTTTATGATCCGGTTACTTTTTGCAGGCATCGGACCCTTTTTGGGATGGTACACCGATCACTACTCATTATCCAATGCCCTGGCATTGTCGTCCGTTACATTCTTCATCCTTGCCGCCATTTCCGGAACATTTTTTCTGAAAACCCGGAAATATACCCACAAAACAATCAATATATAAAACAAACCGGATAAAGTGCTGTTCTTCCATCCGGTTTGCCCTATCCGATTATCAGAAAAATTTTTACTCTATGGGTTCATATTCCTCTTTTCCGACACCACATACAGGACATCGCCAGTCATCAGGAATATCTTCAAATGGAGTGCCGGGTTTGATATTTCCCTGGGGATCTCCTTCTTTAGGATCGTAAACGTGTCCGCATACTTTGCATTTGTACTTTTTCATAAACAAAAATTTAAAGATTAACAATACAATGATGTATTCTTCAGACTTTTACTTTTCTTACCGCGTCAATTACCGTTCCATCCACCCATTTAATGGCAGCAACGAGTTCATCTTCCAATTCAGGTGCGGAAGGTTTTCCGCAGATCTTTTCGGCTTCTTCTTTCAGTTCTTCAATGTTTTTAACCGGCAAACGGGAATGTCGGGCTTTCTCAATCAGGTCTGTTCTGCGGGGATTAATGGCTATTCCCCTCTCCGTAACCACCACGTCAATTAATTCACCCGGACCGCAGAGGGTAGTCACCGCATCCTTTACAACGGGTATCCTGTCTCTAAACAAAGGAACAGGCAATATCACCGTTTTGGAAAAAAGGCAATTTTGCCATCCTCCTATGCCATGTAATAAGTAGCCATCGGAATGGGTCACCACGTTGGCGTTAAAATGCACATCGACCTCTGTGGCCCCCAATATCACAACATCCACCATGCCGGCGAAATTGCCCTTCCCGTGGTAATTATAACTGGTAAAGGGGCTTGTCCAGACGTGATTCGGATTATCCCGCATCGAGCGTATTCCTTCAAGGTCAAAAGTCTGCCCGTCGAGGATATATTCCACCAGTCCCTCTTCAAGCATATTGACCAGATACTTATTGCTGCCACCCCGGGCAAAACGAGCCTTTATTCCCTTCTCCCTCATCTTTCCGGCAAAAAACTCCGCAGCAGCCAGGGATGTACCTCCGGCTCCCGATTGAAAAGAGAATCCGTCACGAAGGATTCCGGTGGCCTCACAAAAATCCGCGGTCATCTCAGCCAGAAGCAACCTGTCGGGACTCCGGGTTATACGTGTAGTACCGGAGACAATCTTCTCCGGTATCCCTATTTGATCCATCTCAACGGTATAATCCACATAATTTCCCTGAATCTGCCAGGGAATACAGGGAAATTCAACCATATTATCCGTAGCTACAATAACTTTATCGGCATACTGGGAATCGGCAAGGGCAAATCCGAGCAAACCACTGGCCGACGGACCATACAATCCGCTGGAATTACCAAAAGGATCGGCACATCCGGCTCCTATAACGGCAATATCTATTTTAACCTCTCCGTCCTGCACGGCCTGATAACGTCCACCATGAGACCGGAGCACCCCCGTTCCTTTCATCTTGCCTTCAGAGGTATATTTTCCCAGAGGTCCGTTCATACTGCCTTCAATATGATCAATGGTACCATCTTCAAGATATCGGATCAAATGCTCATGGCAGGGAAAGGAGGCGGAAGGGAACCATACCAGATTTTTTACACCGAGTTCATATATGGCATCAAACAACTGGTTGGCCAATACATCCCCGTTCCGAAAATGATGATGAGTGGAAATGGTCATACCATCGCTTATACCGGCTTTTTCAAGGGCTTCTTTCAGGGAGGATACTCTTTTATCTCCGTTGGAAGGATAATCTGCGTATGAGGGAATGGCAGGAGCGTGCTTTTGTCCCTCCGGTTTATATCTGCCTACCCCTTGATAGGGTATAACAGTTTTTCCGTTTACCTTTTCCGGAACATATCTGCCTACTGCATTTTTTACAAGGTTGTCAGCCGGTTGACCCATATATTCTTCAATTAACTGTGATTTATCCAATAAACAAGCATTATGATCAATGGTTTACTTCTTGTAAAAATAGATAAAAAGCAAGGCATTTGCAAAATTTATCAGGATATAAACCGGTCTCTCCAGTCTTCAGGGATCAAACCCAGGAATATTGCAAGGTCGAGCGTCTTTTGGGCCCGTTTAACCACCGGCGGATCGATCATTTTTGTGCCCAGTGCAACCGCTCCCAATCCTTTCTCCTCCGATTCATAAGAAGCATTGACTATTTTCTTTGCTTCTTCGATTTCTTCTTCGTCCGGTGCAAAACCCCGATGAATGATCCTGATCTGGCGGGGATGAATGCAACCCATGCCCTCAAACCCCAGTGATTTACTTTCTTTTACCGCAGCTTTCAGTCCGTCTTCATCTCCGACATCTGAAAATACGGAATCTATAGGTTGAATCCGGGCAGCCCTGCATGCATTTACAATTCGGGACCGGGCATAAAACGATTCATAAGCCGATTGGGTTCTTTGGGCTCCTATATCAGCGGTATAATCTTCCAAGCCTATGGCCATGGCCACAATTTTATCCGAGGCAGTAGCAATTTCAAAGGCATTTTCTACACCCCGGCCACTTTCTATAATGGGCATTAAAAATATATCATTGCCGGCGGGATTTCGCTCTTTAATTTTATGGATCTCATTTTCCACTTCATCGACATATTCTGCTCCTTCACATTTGGGTATAAGAATCACCTGAACGTTATGGGGCACTATATACCGGAGATCCTTGAAGCCTTCAGGAAATCGGTTGATCCTTACCATACGCTCTGCTCCATAAAAATTGATCCCCCGCAAAGCATTCCGAACGAGAAAACGCGCCTCCCGTTTCTTGTTGGGAGCTACGGAATCTTCAAGGTCAAGAATGATGCCATTGGGCTGATGTATCCCTGCATTGATCATCATTTTAGGTGTATTGCCCGGTAGATATAACCGGGAAAAACGAAACTGCTCCTTATCGGTAACATACTTATTTTCCTCCGACATGGGAAGTAAATATTCCTCATCAGAGTCTATGAGCTCTTTCAGGGCTGCCTCAATCCGAGCGGCAATCACCAGGGGAAGGGCACCGGTATCCTCGATCTGTAAACGGGCATGCCGGATCTCAAAGAAACGCAAAATTTCTTCAGCCAGTTTCCGAATGGATTCTCCATACAAAGACTGTACTTTGCTCTGGATATCAATACCATAACATCCTGTCCCGGTCAGTTCCAGGGTAACAAAACAGTCTGAACGAACGTTTTCACCTTTGTTTCCCGCATAAGCGATATTTTCACTCATATTGGCAGTATATTTAAATTAAAAAACAGAAGGGCCACCTTTTGATGATCTCTCTATTGAAATATTTCGTGTATAAAGCAATGTGGATTAAAAATTTTGAGCTCACAATATAAAAATTCAATCAAATTGCAGGTTTTCCTTTTCAATGTATTCCTGAAGGGTACAATTCGACCAAACCGTGGAATATTTATCGTTTGTAGCCACATAAATTTCCAATTCGGTATCCTCAAGGTACCCCAAACTTTTTAATAGCTTTCGCACCGTTTCCGGATCAGACAACATCTTATACAATGAACTTGAAACCGATGAATTATAGATACTTTCCAGGAAACGAAAATATTTTTCTCTGTCTTTTGGAGCAATATAGGTATACAAATAATCCGAATTCAAAAAAGAACTAAATGCCTCTTGCTTGCGTAATAACTGATCAAAATTGCCCATGATTCAAATGATTCTGTTTTTTTAAAGATACGGAACAGATCAATTATAGTCAATACTTCAAACGAATCAGCTATGAAATCATTACGGGGATATAGATTTGATAAGGAAAGGGGAACAAAATATTTATTTGGTTTTAATAAAAATTCTGTGCTTCGCCTACATTCTACCCGGAAATTTTTTTATGAAGCCAAATCATATTTTCTGCCAGTCTTGTAACAATTCTATATCCTTCTTCATCATTCTGCACTTCTCCGGGATCTTTGCCCACAGCTACATTCCAGTAATGCGATCCGGGAACGATCATATCATTGATAAAAAAGAAATCGGTGATAGAATGGAACGCAGGCATCATACCTGCCCGACGGGCAACTGTAACTGCTGCACCTATCTTACGGCTCAATAAATTGCCGTTGCCCTTTATCACATATCCGCAACGATCAATAAAAGCTTTTGTTTCGGAGGTCATCTGTGAAAAATATACAGGAGAACCCACAACAATGGCATCCGATTTTTTCATCTTCTGAATATACTCATTCACTGAATCATCATCTATGACGCAACGTTCATCTTTATTTTCTCTGCATTCCAGGCAAGCCCTGCATCCTTGAATGGCTGTTCCTCCCAACTGTATGAACTCATTATTCATGTTATATTCAGAAAAAACATCCGCCATCCGTGTGAGAAGACGTGCTGTATTTCCATTCTTCCGGGGGCTTCCATTAAAAAGCAATACGTGCATATAATCAACTGTTTTATTATGTTCCCTTTATTCAAAGCTTCCGGCATACCGCTCTAATGAAAGCGAAAATAAAACAAAAAATTTGATTAATAAAAGTAAATTTTTAAAGTTTCAATATCCAATTAACCATTTTAATTGTCAGGGAGGAGTTTTTGTATACTTTCCACAAGGTTATTTATAGCAACCGGTTTTGTGTAATAATCCGCTACTCCGAGCTGTTCAACCTTTTTCCTGGTCTCGTCAGACTGCATTGCTGTTACAACGATCACCGGAATGCTGATTTGCTTTTTTCTTAAGTCTTCCAGTATGTCAAACCCACTTTTATCAGATATCATCAGGTCTAGTATGATCACATCGGGCTGATATTCCTCTATTTTCTCCTCAGCTCTGCTACCTTCGATTACTGATAAGGTTTGATAACCATAAGCACTCAGCAGATTCTCTATCAGCATGTTATTTATT
>JAIPAF010000084.1 GCA_021740225.1 Bacteroidales bacterium
TGTGCAAATTCCAGTTATCGAATATACCTTCCGGGATCCCGATTTCTTGCGCGTGGGCTTTTACATACTCCAGCGCGATGGTGGCAGATTCTTTCATCACCTCCCCGAGATTACCCGTAAGGGTGAGTTTCCCTTTTCCTTTGCTCAGGCTGCTTTCAACGAACATGATTTCACCCCCGGTGGCTGTCCATGCCAGGCCGGTAACTACTCCGGCAAATTCGTTCCCCTGATATTTTTCTTTGAAATATTCAGGAGGACCGAGGATTTTCCTGATGTCCTCAATTTTCAGGTTTTTTCGAGTATTTTTGTCGAGCGCAATCTCTTTTGCCAAACTTCTGATAATTTTGGCAATTTTCTTATCAAGTAACCTGACACCAGATTCTCTTGTGTGGTTTTCAATAATATATTCCAGCACCTTTTTGGGAAACGTAATCTGGTTCTTTTTTACCCCGTGGGCTTCCAATTGTTTTGGAACAAGATGCCGGCGTGCTATTTCCACCTTTTCTTCCACTATATACCCGCTTACATCGATCATCTCCATTCTGTCTCTCAGGGTTGGGCTGATCGATTCTGTGGTATTGGCTGTGGCAATGAACATGACGTTGGAGAGGTCGTATTCCAGTTCCAGGTAATTGTCGTAAAAAGTACTGTTTTGTTCTGGATCCAATACTTCAAGCAGTGCCGATGAGGGATCACCGTGAAAGTCATTTCCCACCTTGTCTATCTCATCCAGAATGAAAACGGGATTGGACGATTTGGCTTTCTTGATGTTCTGAACGATTCTTCCCGGCATGGCTCCAACATATGTTTTCCGGTGTCCCCGGATTTCAGCCTCATCTCTGAGGCCACCCAGAGACATTCTTACGAATTTACGATCAAGTGCCCTGGCGATGGATTTGCCAAGTGAGGTTTTTCCAACACCGGGAGGACCATACAGACACAATATCGGTGATTTCAGATCGCCTTTAAGCTTAAGTACTGCAAGATATTCCAATATCCTTTCTTTAACCTGTTCCAGTCCGAAGTGATCCTCATTCAATATCCGTTCTGCTCTTTGCAGATCGTAATTGTCAGTAGTAAACTCATTCCAGGGAATATCAAGTAGTGTGTTCAGGTAATTGAGCTGTACCGAATATTCTCCGGCAGCCGGATTCAGCCTTTGGAGCTTATCCAGTTCTTTATCAAAGGCTTCCTGGACTGCTTGGCCCCACTTTTTGTTTTTTGCCCGTTCTTTTAAATCTTCTACTTCCTTTTCCAGGGGGCTCCCACCCAGCTCATCCTGGATGGTTTTCATTTGTTGCTGGAGTAAATATTCACGCTGCTGTTTATCCATATCGTTTTTTACCTTCGACTGAATATCGCTTTTGAGCTCCAACATCTGAACTTCCTTGGTCAGGTGTTCGAGTAAATTTACCCCCCTTTCTTTGAGGTCATCTGTTTCCAGCAGTTTTTGTTTGTCCTTCAGATCGATGTCACTGTTGGAACAGATGAAATTGATCAGGAAAGTGGAATTTTCAATGTTCTTAACTGCAAATGAAGCTTCCTGGGGTATATTGCTTGAAAGATTGATGATTTTCAGTGAAAGATCCTTCAACGAGCCGACTATGGCTTCAAATTCTTTTCCCTGCGCCTGACGTTTTTTGTCTTCCAGTGTGGTCACCGTACCCTTGATATAAGGATCACGCTCTGTTAGTTCATTGAGCTGAAAACGCTTTTTTCCCTGTATGATTACAGAAGTGCTTCCATCAGGCATTTCGAGGATTTTGATGATCCGGGCAATTGTACCTATATAGAACAGATCATTATCTCCCGGTTCCTCTGTGTTAGGATCTTTCTGGGATATGGCTCCAATTAGTAAGTCTTTATTGTAAACCTCATCGATGAGTTTTAATGACTTTTCCCTGCCTACCGTGATGGGGAGTATCACGCCGGGAAAGAGTACTGTATTTCTCAGGGGTAGAATGGGAACACTATCCGGTACTTCTACCTTGTTCATTGATTCCTCTTCTTCGTCTGTAACCAGGGGTATGAATTCCGATTTTTGAGTATCTTCCTCAAATAAGATTAAATCTTGCCAATCGTTTTTTTGATGTTTTTTCCAACTCATATTTACCTTGCTTAATCCTTTAAAGTGTTCATGTCAAAATGACGCCTAGCGTACAATATTTTTTCCTGTATATATTTGTCAATAGTTATGCCAAAAGATACAGCATAATCAAATATGCTTTTTTATCGGTTTTACTTAATAAACAATTGTACTTTCGGGAAAGTTTATAGGATTGGCTTCAACAATATCATTCCGGTAAAACAGGGCTTGATCGGTAGTCAATTTATTGATGCGATCTACCCATTCCTTGTCAGGCAACACTGCACCGTTTAGAAGCATATTCCGGGGATCCTTTTTTAGTGGAAAACTTTTCCGAGAGATAATTTTGAGTAAGATATAAAAATATAATATGGAAAAACCAATATGTTAAAAAAGCTCCGCTTATCTCGGAGCTTTTATTAATCGGGAAAATTATTATTGTTGATTTTTTTTCTTTCGGTTCTCGTAATGTTTTTTGTATTTGTTCATGAATTTATCAACCCTTCCTGTACTGTCAACAAGTTTCCTTTTACCCGTGTAAAAGGGGTGCGAGGTATCGGAGATTTCCAGTTTAACCAGGGGATATTCTTTCCCATCATCCATGGTCACGGTATCTTTAGTATGAACAGTTGATCTGGCCGTGAATGTTTCTCCGTTTGACATATCTTTGAATACCACTAATCTATAATTCTTGGGATGTATATCCTTTTTCATTTTTTTATTTTTTTCTGGTTTATACACAAAAGCGAGGCAAAAATACAGATGATTATTTAAAAAACAAAAGCTTAACTCATTAAAATTGTAATTTATTCTCTACCCGCGATAAGCGAAAGTAGTCTTAGTATTTCTATATATAACCAGATCAGGGTGATCATAAGACCAAAAGCCCCGTACCATTCCATGAATTTCGGAGCTCCTGCCTGACTCCCCTTATAGATAAAATCGAAATCCAGAACCAGGTTCAGCGCTGCGATGATTACAATAACCACGCTTATCCCTATGCCGAGTGGTGAGGACTGAAATATGGCAAAATTTACACCAAATAGCCCGAGCAAAATGGAAACAAAATAAAGTAAGGCTACGCCGCCGGTAGCAGCAATCACTCCCATGCGGAATTTTTTGGTTACCTTGATAACGCCGGTTTTATATGCAGCGAGAAGCGCAAACATGGTTCCGAAGGTCAGTCCTACTGCCTGGATTACAATGCCTGAGAATTGAGCCTCCAGTAAAGCAGACAATCCACCAAGAAATAGACCCTCCAGAACGGCATAAAGCGGGACGGTTATATGGGCCCAGGTTCGCTTAAAAATGGTTATCATGGCAAGAATGAATCCCCCGATGGCGCCTCCTATAAGCCAGGGCATCACTACCGAAGCCCCTGCTTCCATAGTTGCCGCGTTAAAAAACAGCCTCCAGGTATAAAATGCCCCCAGGATTACCAGTCCAAACATAAGCAATGTCTTATTGACAGTCCCGTCAATGGTCATTACTTCTGCCTGTGTCTGAGCCCTGCCTGCTTTATGAAACATTTCTTTTGTCAGGGCCGGATTGGTAGATCGAACTATTCTGCTGTTCATATTTTAATTTTTTTTGATCTCCCTCATCAAACTTCGTACCTTTTTGATTCATTGCTGTATTTTAAAGGAGAAATAAAACTTAAGGAGTAATAATTTATAACCTTTTTCTTTTTATGGGAGATAAGTAAAACAAAAACCCTAAAGGTTAATTTTTTCTTTAATATAATAATGATTCCGTGCTTCGGAACTTCTGGATATCAATTCTCCTAAAAACCCTGCAACAAATAACTGGGTTCCGATGATCATGCAGGCAAGTGCTATAAAAAAATAGGGGCTGTCGGTTACCAGCCTTGCCTGGATACCATGGGCCAGAAAATACAGTTTTTGCGCACCCAGCCATAAAGCTGCAAGAAAGCCCAGAAGAAAAATGATGGTGCCGATGGCGCCGAAAAGATGCATGGGCCGCTTGCCAAATTTTGTAATGAAAATAATCGACATCAGGTCTAAAAAACCCTTGATGAACCTGTCCAGTCCGAACTTGGTCTTTCCATATTTTCTTTTCTGGTGACGGACCACTTTCTCCCCGATCTTGCTAAAACCTGCCCTTCGAACCAATACGGGGATATACCGGTGCATTTCTCCGTATACTTCTATATTTTTTACCACTTCATTTCTGTAAGCTTTTAATCCGCAATTGAAATCGTGTAGTTTGATACCTGTGACGAATCGGGCGGTTTTGTTGAAAAACTTGCTGGGTATCCTTTTGGATAAAGGATCGTGCCTTTGTTTTTTCCATCCTGATACAAATTCATATCCCTTTTCCCGGATCATTTGATATAACTCCGGTATTTCCGCCGGGCTATCCTGAAGATCGGCATCCATGGTTATAACTACATCACCCTTTGTTTCTTTAAATCCCAGGTGTAGGGCTGCGGATTTACCATGATTTTTTCTGAAACAAATTCCTTTGACCTCTGGATGCTTACTGCTTAATTCCTTGATCTTATCCCAGGAACCATCCGTACTTCCGTCATCAATAAAAATGATCTCATAGGTAAAGCTACTTTCTTCCATTACCCGCTTTATCCAGTCAGTAAGTTCGGGGAGTGAGCCAACTTCATTGTACAGGGGAATAACTACTGATATATCCATTAAAAATTGTACCTTTTTTCTATTGATCGAATATCGGTTTATCCTTTTTGAGAAATGCAGAGGTAATGAGTGAAAAGATCAATCCCATAAGGGCATAACTGAATACGGAACTTATCAGCATCATGAAAGGAGATCTTACTCGCCTTTGGAATTCTGTTATGGTTTCCACCTGATCAGCTGACATACCCTGGTTGAGCATTTGTTCCTGGAATATTTTTATACTTTCTTCCATTAATCCAGGATCAATCACGGCATATAAAACGTAAGTGAATATGCCCAGAACAACGCCTGTGAATATACTGATAACCACTCCAAACCCCAATGCTTTGCTATAGGAGATATAACCCCCCAGAGATTGATCGCGGTATGCACGGGTTCCCATTACAATACCCGCTACCAGAATTACATAATTGATAACATTGAGGAGAAAATTCTGTTTGAGGAGGTTATTGGTTGCATATAAAAGCAAAGTATAAATAATAAGCACTACTCCGGTGATCAAACCAAATGTCATGCTACTTTTGAGATAAGTATTTTGCCGCTTGCCTGTTTCTTGAGGTTGACTATAATTTTCCATAGGGTTATATTTTTTTGGTAAAAAATCTTTAAAGCAAAGATAGAATTTTTACAGGTAAATGATTTGTTATTAGAGAGAATTTTTCTAACTTTGCATTTCCGGGCAAGTCTCATACGACCAGCTCCCGCTGAATTCCCCCAGGTCCGGAAGGAAGCAAGGGTAAGCGGTTGAGCGGTGCGATATGAGTCGCTTGTCCGGTTTTATTTCCTGCTATGATTTCCAATTGATAAATCCAGGGTTTGTTTATCTTTTAAATGAAGACACGGCTAAAATAAATCAGGTGCTTTATAGTGGATTCAAGATCACGCGATAGTTTTGAATATACCGGGAACAGAGAAAGTTGTTGTGCCGGTAGATACTTTTTATAAGCACTGGTTGCTTTCTGTCACCATTACTTATCATAATGCTTTTTCAGCATATTGATATAATATTTCATATAAATCGGCAGATCAATAGGCCTTCTGCTTGACACCAGGTTTTTGTCAATTATCACTGCCTCATCTGCCCAGATGGCCCCGGCATTCTCCATATCATCCTTGATGGCCGGTGTACTGGTTACTCTTTTTCCTTTGAGGACATTCGCAGAAATCAAGACCCATCCGGCATGGCAAATTTCTCCAATGGGTTTTCCCCCTTCATTCATCATCCTGATGAATTCAGTGACTTGTTTGTATCTTCTCAGTTTATCCGGGGCCCAGCCACCGGGAATGAGTACACCGTGGTATTCTTCCGGGGACAGTTCGGAAAAGCCTATGTCAGCTGTAGCAGGTACTCCATGTTTCCCGTAATATTGAGTTTTTGCTTCTTCGCCAGCCAGATGCACAGTAACACCCTCTTCCCTTAATCTAATCACTGGATACCACAGTTCCAGGTCTTCGTAGCTATGATGGACCAGGTTGACGACTTTTAGTTTTGATAAATTCATCATGCACCTCCTTCTTTTTTCTTGGTTTATAACAGATTATTTTGTTCTTTGGTTCACGTTTTTCTTTTATTTGGTTATGTATTATACAAAAATTATACTCATCCGGCCGGGTTAATTTGTCAGCCCTTCTACTATGACAATATTTCATAAAACTGACAGAAATTGTTCTGGCATAATATATGTACATATGAAGATATTTAATTTTAAATTTGTAATGCATTATGAAGATAAAAGAAATACGTTCCTTTGAAGAACTGACTGCAAACCTGGGTATTAAGAAAAGAACTTTTTTGTTGTTGTTTAAATCTGGCAGTGAAAAGAATGTTTGTGCATATGAAAATTTACAGAAGGCCGCTGCCGGTATTGATGAAGAGGTGAATGTTTTGGCTGCCGATGTCAATAAAGTCCGGGATATCCATAGCCGTTACGGCGTACAAACAGCACCTACTTTACTTGAATTTGAGGACAGTACCTACAAAAAACCGGTTAAGGGATGCCAAACCATTGATTATTATATTTCTCTTTTCAAAAATACCCTGTTTGTATCACGGCATAATGAACAACAATCACAGAAAAGAGTTATTGTCTATAGCACCCCAACCTGCCCGCATTGCAACAATTTGAAAAATTATCTGCGAAGGAATCAAATTCATTTTAGAGACATAGATGTTTCAAAAGATCAAAAAATGGCACAGGAATTGGTAAAGAAAAGTGGACAGCAGGGGGTACCCCAAACGGAAATCAACGGAAGAATAATAGTGGGATTCAATAAACAGAAGATCGATGAACTGTTAAATATACAAGCGTAATAATTTAAAGTCGAATAAATAAAACCATAAAAAATGAAAGAATTACAACCACTTAATGAGCAAGTAGTATTGGACATTACAGAGGAGGAGACGGAACAAAAAACTTCTTCCGGAATCATTATCCCTGATTCAGCAAAAGAAAAGAAAAAAACGGCAAAAGTAATTGCAGTGAGCGAAATTGAAAATGCCGCCATCAAACCAGGAGATTATGTACTTTATAAAGAATTTTCCGGTGTAGAAGTCGAAATGGACGACGGGAAAAATTACCTGGTTATTCCCTATGCTGACATTTTGGCTAAGGTGGTGGAAACCGACGAAATTTAATTTAAATTTTAGGAAGAAACCCTAAAAAGACGGGAATAAGCATTATTCCCGTCTTTTTTAGTACGCCGTGCAAGACCGATAACTCGACGGTGTAAGTCCGTTATGAGGGTTTGTGACTACCAACCAATAGTCAAAGATAAGGAGTATCCACTGTAAAGCCTCCCGAAAGCTTTCGGTATGAAGGAAGCAGGCGGCGGAGTTCCGGCCCGAGGAATACAGCCTGTGCCGAAACTTTGGGAAAGAACATAAGGCATAACCGGTGGGATACTCCTGTAACAACACTAATTGCCTTTGGATCTGGCGCTGTCGCTTTTTGGCTTTAATAAGTCGCTTTTTTTGTTGATAAGGTGTATGGTGGTAATAAATATGATACCAATAATCAACAGGATGGTCCAGGGACCACTTAAGGTAAAGTTTTGATTGACAGTAAGATTCTTAAGGAGGTTGAGATAAACGAAAGAAAGGATCACTGCGAATAGCCCCCTGTATTCTCTCCGTATGGACTTTTTAACAGAAAATGTCAAATCCGGTTTTTTCCATTTTTTGAAATCCGGGAAAAAAGCAGGGGTATGCCTGGCCCAGTTTTCAAATTCCCCGCCGAATTTTTGCCTGAGGTATTCCTCCTCGGCAAACATGATCCTTTCATAGTAAAGCCAGAATAACAAAATGGCTATAATGATGAACCAAACATTACCGATGTATATGATTAAGCCGAGCCACATCAAAAAATTTCCCAGGTATAAGGGATGACGTACCGTTGAATAAATTCCTTTTGTATTGAGGGTATTCGCCATCTGTTTTTTTCGGTTTCTTCCTGAGGTTCCCATGGGCACAAATCCGATAACCAGGGTTCTCACTGCCAGCCCTGAAATCGATATAATCAAACAAGCAACAGACCACACGATATCAGGATAGTACAACACATGCACCTTATCGATTAGTATGATCAACGTGGCCAAAGGATATAAGATGAGGGGTA
>JAIPAF010000085.1 GCA_021740225.1 Bacteroidales bacterium
GCAACAAGCCGAGATTAAATATGTTTTCCCGGGGAGTGCATTTTGGATCTAACTTCCTGAGAAATTTACAGATGTATGCATTTTTGAATAAGCTGAAACGGAATCAATTCCTCAGAAAATTATTATTCAAAGAGATACAGTGGAATTGTAGGGAGGTTATACCCAATCATCTTAAATACGAGCTTATTAAAAAGCTAAAAGGAGAAATTGAAGGCATCGAAGTTTTGACAGGTGAAAATCTGGATGAATGGAAAAAAGTCAGATAAATCGAGCAGAAGGTTTACCTTTTGTGTCCGTCATCATTCCATGCAGGAATGAGGATAATTATATAGGTAGCGTACTTCAGAATATGCAGGATCAGGACTACCCGAAGAATCGGTTTGAAATTTTTGTAGTAGATGGTCAAAGTACTGATAAAACAGTGGAAATAATCGAACGTTGGGTTGCGGATAGCTCCCGGATATACTTTCTGAAAAATGAGGAAAAAATAGTTTCCCATGCACTTAATAAAGGCATAAGAAAATCAAAAGGAGAAGTAATAATGCGTATCGATGCGCATTCCGTGTATCCTTCCAATTACATCTCGAAACTGGTTGAAAAGTTGTTTGAACTAAAAGCAGATAATATCGGTGGGAGTTGGTTAATTTTGCCTTCGAATAATTCATTGGAAGCACATTTGATTGCAGAAAGCACATCCAATCTTTTTGGAATCGGCAATTCTTATTACAGATTGAATATCAACAAGGTAAAAAAAGTTGATACGGTGCCCTTCGGATGTTATAAAAGAGAAGTCTTTGACCGGATAGGTTTTTTTGATACGGAACTCGTCCGTAACCAGGATGATGAGTTTAATGCAAGGCTGATTAACGCGGGAGGTACTATCTATTTGGTTCCGCAAGTTAGAATCACATACTACGCGAGAGAAAAATTGGGAAGAATGATAAGCATGTTTTATCAATATGGGTTGTATAAGCCGCTTGTTAATTTGAAATTAGGGAAACCTGCCACATTAAGACAATTTTTTCCATTGGTTTTCACTTTATTTATGCTTTCATTATTTATGCTTCCTTTTATTCATGAAATTGTGTTTTCATTTGCATTGTATATTCTGGTCATTTACTTTATTCTTGGAATGTTGTTTTCTGTAAAAACAGTATGGGAAAAAAAGAATATCGTATATTTATTTTTGTTACCCCTGATGTTCTTTATTATCCATCTTTCTTACGGAACAGGATATCTGGCAGGAATAATAAAATTTTTGTTATTAAGGAAGAAAATAAAAGCGGTTGGTATTAACAGATAGAAAATGTTTTGTTATGATCCCTTTCAATAAGCCGAAAATAGATCAGAGAGCAATAGAGGAAGTTGTTGATACATTACAATCGGGTTGGATCACTACGGGTCCGAAGACAAAAAAGTTTGAAAAGAAATTGGAAGATTTCTGCGGCAATCCGAAAACCTTATGTGTTGGTTCTGCCACTCATGGTCTGGAACTTATGCTTCGTTGGTTCGGTGTAAAAGAGGGCGATGAAGTTATTGTCCCTGCTTATACTTATTCAGCTACAGCGAATGTAGTGCTTCGTTGCGGAGCTAAATTGGTTTTAGCAGATACCAATGAAGATGATTTCAATATTGCTGTAGATTCTGTTAGAAATTTAATTTCTGAAAGAACAAAAGTGATTATTCCTGTTGATATTGGAGGATTGCCTTGTAATTATACAGCGCTTAATCAACTTATAAGATCTCCGGAAATAAAGAATAAGTTTACCCCTTCAGGAGAAAATCAAAAGAAGCTGGGTAGAATATTACTTCTTGCTGATGCGGCTCATTCGTTAGGGGCTAAGTATAATAACAAAATGACGGGATTGCTGGCAGATGCTACGGTTTTTTCTTTTCAGGCAGTGAAAAATTTGACAACCAGTGAAGGTGGGGCCATTGCTTTTAATTTACCGCAACCTTTTGATAATGTTGAATTGTATGAATATTTGAATATTGCTTCCCTTCACGGTCAAACACAGGACGCTTTGGCCAAATCCAGGAACAAAAGCTGGAAATATGATGTCATTATGCCTGGATATAAATTCAACATGACGGATTTGGTAGCTTCTATCGGTGTTGTTGAAATAGAGAATTACGAAGAGGATCACCTGACAAGGAGAAAACAAATTTTTGAGTATTATACGAATAGATTGAAAATATTTGACTGGGCAGTGACACCGGAGTATAAAACAACCGAGTATGAGTCGTCTTATCATATTTATATGCTGAAAATAAAAGGTGCTTCGGAAGAATTAAGAGATAAAATCATGGAGGGGATGTTTGCGGGAAATGTATCTGTTAATGTCCACTTTCAACCTATCCCGCTTCTTTCTTATTAT
Organism: Bacteroidales bacterium; assembly: GCA_021740225.1. Classification (GTDB taxonomy): domain Bacteria; phylum Bacteroidota; class Bacteroidia; order Bacteroidales; family UBA12077; genus JAGXLC01. The sequence goes on from JAIPAF010000085.1 coordinate 2,379, forward strand.
AACAACAATGGTTTTAAAATAAAGGACTATCCAAATTCTTACAAAAATTACATTTCTGAAATATCTTTGCCTGTTTATTATGATCTTTCTGATGAAGACCTGAATACAATAGTCGATACCCTTATAGAAACCTGCAAAGAAATCGGTTTATGATCAGAGTGATAGATATTGTTTTCTCTTTGATTGGAATATTGGTGTTTTCCCCTTTATTGTTGATTATTTCGGTTTTAATACTTCTCGACAGTCCCGGAGGAGTGCTATTTAAGCAAAGGAGGGTAGGGAAGAGGGGTAAAGATTTTATTTTGTATAAATTCAGAACCATGTACAAAGATTCTGGTAAAAAGGGTTTGCTTACGGTAAGTTCAAATGATAAAAAGATAACCGGAATCGGTTATTTTCTGCGTAAATATAAATTGGATGAGTTGCCCCAATTGATTAATGTTCTGAAAGGCGATATGAGTATTGTTGGGCCGAGGCCTGAAGTCAGAAAATATGTAAACTTTTATGATGAAGAGCAAAAAGAAATATTGAATGTAAGACCTGGTATTACCGATTTGGCCTCTCTGGTGTATTTTAATGAAAATGATATACTTGAAGATCTCGAAGAACCCGAGAAATATTATATAGACCATATAATGCCCCATAAGATCGAATTGAATATGAAATTTAAGAATAATCCCAGTTTAAGTAACTATTTCAGGGTAATATTCCGTACGCTTTGCACTATAATCAAATAAACAATAAGAAATACCCTTACAGGAGCTTTTTGATCCAATTGCAGGAGTTCAGTTTGATGGGACTGGCTTTTATTATTCCATTTAACTGTTTGTTGGTTCGTTATATAATTGGAATTTTTTTTGTTTCCTCAATTTTTTTGTATTGGAGAAAGATAAGGGATTTCAATATTAGGAAATTTCCGGGTGTTGGATTGTTATTTCTGCTTTTTTTTATTTACGCGATCGGTTTTTTTTATTCGCAGCATTCAAACCTGGCCTGGATTGATGTGCAAAAGAAACTTCCCCTGGTGTTGTTGCCTTTGGGTTTCACTATAACAGAGATATCCGAAAACAAAAAATACCGGCTGTATTGGTTTTATCTGGCCGGAGTTTTAACTGTTACATTGATCTGTTTATTCTATTTTATAATCCGGTATTTTTCCGATTCCCATTTCCACCGGGAGATATTGAACTTTCCCTTTTCTATGTTATATTCCAGATTTTATATCTTCGGAAATATAAACTATTATGTTGTTTATTTGAGTATGGCTGCGCTACTGGTAATAGGAATCATTTTTGGACCATCCGGTTCTGGTTTGGGAAAGGCAATGAAACGGTGGATGTATATTGGCTTATTTTTGTTTTTGGCATTTGCTTTTTTGATTCCTTCAAGATCGGGTTTAATGGCCTTGGTAATCACTTTGATATTTTTGGGTTATTATTTCTGTAAATCCCTTTGTTCAAGGGCTATTCCTTTGATTTTGCTGCTATTAGCCGGGTTTTACATGACGGGGAATTATCGGTTTGATAGTTACAGGCAGGTATTTAACCGTATGATTCGTTCAACCGAAGCGGCGGATTCTGAGTATTTAATTGAAAAAAATGTCCTTCGGCCGGTTTTCTGGAAGACTTCAGCAAAGGTAATCGGTGAGCACTTATGGTTCGGTGTAGGAACCGGTGATGTAAAAGCACAAATAAAAGCAAAATATAAAGAAATGGGGGTCTATGATACACTGCATGAAAATGACGATCCTCACAACCAATTTCTCAGAACTTTTGTGGCGACGGGTTTATTGGGTTTTCTGATGTTGTTGGGAGCATTTTGGTTTGGTTTTGTCAGGGGATTTCAGAGCAAAGACTATTTTCTCCTGGCATTTCTGATTTTAATAGGAATCCATTTGCTTTTTAAATCCATGTTATTCAGAGAGGATGGGGTAATATTCTTCAGCTTTTTTTATGGTTTGCTTTATACAGCCAATATCAGAGAAAATTCAGCTATTTAATCTATTTTTGAGTTAAGATCATACCTCAGTCCCTCATAATCCACCATCCTGGCTTTGATTTTTCCCACTTTGATAGGGCTTTCTATCCATACGGGCAACCGGTTTTTGTCGTCGGTCACCCAAACTTCAAGATTTTCTCCGCCTTTGAATACATCGCCGGGAACCAGATAACCGGAAAATTTGATGCAATTGAATTTACCCATTCCCCGCACCCTTCGCTCCTCTTTACCTAGGTATCTGATATATACCGGTTCAATCTTGCTGTCGAGCAATAAGGTAAGGGGTATTTTTTCTCCTTCTTCGTATTTTGAAAAATCAATGGAGCGGGCATAATAGATGATGGACATGACGTCGTGGGTGCAACCGTCAAGCGAAATTGTGTCTTCCTTGTATGGTTGGCGGGTCTTTTTCGATTTTGCATAGGCTACACTATCCTTCCAGTTATATTGATAGGTGATATCAATCTTATATCCCCCTTCGTTGACGTCTCTTTTATAAAAATAAGGTTTCAGGGTTTCCGGATCGATCCATGTTTCATATATGTCTCTTACCTCGTAAAACCAGTCATAAAACTTATAGGTCTTGCCTTTACCTTTCAGATGATAAGTATCCAGATTATTCCGTTTACTTTCATTCACTTCAAAGGTAACTTCCCCTACATCCGTCCATACCAAAAACCAGTTGTAGGTAAGCACATATTTGATTTTTTCTCCAACCTCGAAATTTTTGTACGACGGAATACAATTTGGATTGTGGGTTTGTCCTTCGGTGAAATGTAAAATACCAAGAAACAATATGATCAAACCGAGCCTTTTCATTATAAAACCTTGCTTTGTTTAACTTACAACACTGTAATTCTTTGATCTTTTCCTGATCAATTCAAGTTGTTTCTTAACAAGAGAATGCTCTTCCTTGTTCAACTCAGGGTCATCTTCGAGTATCTCCATAGCGACATTTCTGGCCTGGGTTAATATTTCCGAGTCTTTACCAAGATTGGCTATTTTAAAGTCAAAAGGTATGCCACTTTGTTGCGTGCCTTCAATATCGCCGGGACCCCTTAACTGCAGATCCGCTTCCGCTATTTCAAACCCGTCATTACTGTTAACCAACGTTTGAATTCTTTTTCTGGCTTCTGTGGAAAGTTTATCTGAGGTCATCAGCACACAGTAACTTTGATATTTGCCTCTGCCTATTCTGCCCCTCAACTGGTGTAACTGGGATAAACCAAAGCGCTCGGCATTTTCAATTACCATCACAGAGGCATTGGGCACATCCACGCCAACTTCTATAACGGTGGTGGAGACCATGATGTTCGTTTGCCCCCGGGCAAAAAGTTCCATAGATTTGTCTTTTTCCTCCGGTTTCATTTTTCCGTGTACTACACTAACTGCGTACTTTGGTGGAGGAAAATACCGGAGGATGGTGTCGTATCCTTCTTCAAGGTCTTTCAGGTCAAGCTTTTCGGATTCCCTGATCAAGGGGTAAACAATGTAAATTTGTCTTCCCTGATGGATCATCTTTCTCATGAATTCAATAAGCCGTAAACGCCTGGCTTCATAAAAATGCACTGTTTTTACCGGTTTTCTTCCGGGCGGCAATTCATCAATCACCGAAACATCCAGATCCCCGTAAATGGTCATGGATAAAGTGCGCGGAATTGGAGTGGCCGTCATGACAAGCACATGCGGAGGCTGGGTGTTTTTTTTCCAGAGTTTTGCCCGCTGAGCTACCCCAAAACGGTGTTGCTCATCAATAACGACCAAGCCCAGGTTTCTGAACTGAACGGTATCTTCAATAAGAGCATGGGTGCCAACCAATATCTGAAGCTCACCATCCAGTAGGGCTTGGTGGATTTTTTTCCTTTCGGCAGCCGGGGTAGAGCCGGTGAGAAGTTTGATGCTTACCGGTAAGTCATCCAGAAATCTTTTTATACTCGTATAATGCTGATTAGCTAGAATTTCCGTGGGCGCCATGATACAGCTCTGATAGTTGTTATCCAGGGCTATTAAAATGCTCATTAAGGCTACCAGCGTCTTACCGCTGCCTACATCGCCCTGTAGAAGACGATTCATCTGCAACCCTGAACCCAAATCCCTTCGTATCTCTTTAAGGACTTTCTTTTGAGCATGGGTAAGTTTGAAAGGCAATTTTTCCTTGTAGAAGCTATTAAACAGTGTTCCAACCTTTTCGAAATGAAATCCACTGAATTTTCGGATACGGGTGTTTTTCTGCTCCAGTATATTTAACTCAACGTAAAACAACTCCTCAAATTTTAACCTGTATTGTGCATTGCGCAATTGATCCTGGTTTTTGGGAAAGTGAATATTGAGCAAAGCTTCTTTTAGAGGACTCATTTTTAGTTGATTAATAAGTGTTTTTGGAAGCGTTTCCCCTATTTTGTCTTTAACTTCTTGAAGCAGGTTGTTTTGTAATTTTCGAATCACCTTCGAGTTTACGTAATTCTTTTTTAACCTTTCCGTGGTATTATAATGTGCCTCAAACCCCTGTTGTATCCTGGAATTATATTCTTCCAGCGATTCTATTTCGGGATGAACGATGTTGATTTGTTTATTGAATAAGGTGGGTTTTCCAAAGATCACATATTCTTTATCAAGGGTATAGGACTTTCGGATCCAGTTAATGCCCCTGAACCATACAAGCTCTATCATGCCTGTGTTATCTGCGAAATATCCTATTAGTCTTCTTTTATTGGGTTTACCCGCCAGCTCAAATTTCACTATTTTGCCTTTTATCTGGATGTTGGCAAGGTCGGGATGCACATCTTTTATGTTGTAAAATTTGGTCCGGTCCACGTATTTATATGGAAAATAATAAAGCAGATCCCCGTAGTATTTTATGTCAAGTTCTTCAGCAAATAACTTGGCTCTTTTGGGTCCGACTCCGGGAAGATATGTAATATCTTTGTTAAAAACTGTAGCGTTCATTAACCCTTAAATTTTGTATAAAAATAATATTCATCGCACAGAAAATTTATATTGTGATGTTTTTTCTCAATCTCTTGTTTCGTTAATGTCATCCTTTATTAGATTTGTATATAAAGGATGTAATATGGAATCCCAAAAAAATAATAAAATTTTGGTTTTGTCGTATTAATTTTAAATTTGTAAAACTTTAGTAAAATATAAAAATCTTCTAATTATGTATTGGACACTTGAATTGGCATCAAAGTTAGAAGATGCACCCTGGCCGGCAACAAAGGAAGAATTGATTGATTATGCTATTCGTTCCGGTGCTCCAATGGAAGTCATTGAGAATTTACAGGAAATTGAGGATGAGGGAGAAGTATATGAAAGTATAGAAGATATCTGGCCTGATTATCCGAGCAAGGACGACTTTTTCTTTAATGAAGATGAATATTAAGGAATGATAATATTTACCTGTTTTTACTGAGAGGAGGGAGGTTCACCCTCCTCTTCGGGTTTATACCCTTGGGAAGTGAGGAAAATATCGTATTTTGATCTGGGTCTGAACCCTTCAAGCCAATGAAATCCTGACAATTTGGTTTCTTTGAGATCTCCTAGAGGATATAACGTGCCATCTGGTTGTTCAAGCATTGTAACACGGGTTACCTGATTATCTTTTAGTTTAATTAATAAATTGCTGCTAACCGCCTTATTCACACCAACTATATCATTTTCGTCTTTGGTATAATAAATGGTTTCACCATTTCCATTGACCTCCACTGTCTTTAGATTGTTGTTTTGAAAATAGCCGGTCATCGTTTTGCCTTTTATCTGGTTGAAACGGTCTTCTGCTTCTCTGCTGATCATAAAGGCGGCATTGTGTAGCACGAATTTACTGATTTGATTATTTTCTGTGAATATTTCAATGAAATCTGCGGTGATCTGGCTGCTATCGGTCCAGATAACCGGATCTTTGTACATTCGGATAACGGAATCCTTTAAGGAATAATACAA
>JAIPAF010000086.1 GCA_021740225.1 Bacteroidales bacterium
AAGCCTATTCCCGCTGATATGGAACGCATTTTCAGATTGATCAAAAACCAGGGCTATGAGCGTTATGTTGATATTGAGTACGAGGAAGACGCTCCATACGAAGTCATTCCACCATTGGTTAAAAGGTTGCGACAATATATGGAATAATTCAGAAGGATGTACTTTTAACTCACTGAAACATAATAAGGAGACAATGAAATTCCAAGTCTCAAGCATCAAATTTCAAACAATAACCAAATTCCAAAAAATGAAATTCCAAACTGTCCGAAATACCTTTCTCCGGACATTAGTTATAAGGTGTTTGGGTCATTGAAATTTATTTGTTATTTGGATATTGTAATTTGTTGCTTTCGTCGATATTGCTGGGTGTCAATTACGGGGTTTTATTATTTTAATATGGTTATAGCATACAACTAATTAAAAAACAATTATGGATCATTCAAGACGAGATTTTTTAAAAAAAGTAGCAGTAGGAACTGCCGGAATCGCATTTGCGGGCCCGGGCTTGCAGGCCCGGAATGTCCGAAATACTCCCGGCGCCAATGAGCGTGTACGGGTAGCCGTTATGGGCACGAACAGCCGGGGTGCTGCCCTGGCCAGAAGTGTTGCCCGTTCTGAGATGGGTGAAGTTGCTTATATCTGTGACGTGGATGAACGTGTTGTGGAGGAGACAGTACAGGATATACAAAATCAACAGGGTAAAAAACCCAAAGGAGTATATGATTTTCGCAGGGCCCTGGATGACGGTTCACTGGATGCCCTAATTATAGCCGCCCCCGATCACTGGCATACCCCTGCAGGGATTATGGCTTTGCAGGCAGGTAAACATGTGTATGTTGAAAAGCCTTGCAGTCACAACTCCCGCGAAGGGGAATTGTTTATACAAGCCCAGAAAAAGTATGACAAAGTTGTACAAATGGGCGACCAGAACCGTTCCTCGCCGGTATGTATGCAAGCCGTGCAGGAGGTTAGGAATGGAATTATAGGCCGTCCCTATTATGGCAAAGCGGAATATGCCAGGCCACGTAAATCCATTGGTCACGGCAGGGAAGCTCCCGTACCTGAGTGGCTGCATTATGACCTCTGGCAAGGCCCTGCCCCGCGAACTGCCTACCGAGATAATGTCATTCATTATAACTGGCACTGGTTTTGGAGATGGGGAACCGGTGAGATCAATAACAACGGGATCCATCCCATTGATCTGATGAGATGGGTAATGGGCATCGATACCTACCCTGTATTGGTTTCATCAAGCGGTGGAAGATTTCATTATCAGGATGACTGGGAATTTTATGATACCCAGTTAGCCAGCTTTACATTCAACGACCGGAAAATGATCAGCTGGGAAGGTAAAAGTTGTACCGGGTATTCAGCAAGCGGCGGATCTATAATTTATGGTACAGAAGGAAATATGGTGCTCACCAGAGATTCATATGAAATATATGACCTGGAAGGTAACCAGATAAAAACCTACAAAGGTGATATTGAAGAGGCTACAGATCTGCAGGCTGGCGGGGATGCTACAGACGCCCATATCTACAATTTATTCAAATCCATAAAGAACAATACACCCAATAATTCCCCGATTGATGAAGGCCACAAGAGCAATGTGCTTTGTCATCTGGGTAATATTTCCCAGCATGTTGGCAGGAAACTCAGAATAAATCCTGACAACGGCCATATCTTAGGCGACGGGGAAGCCATGCAGATGTGGGGCAGAACCTATGAACCCGGCTGGGAACCAAAAGTCTGATTGAGGGAGCATGAAAGTACTTTATTGAAGAACAGGTTATATACTTTTCAGTATGGAATGTAAAGTCCTGTTTGATAAAGAGTTTGACCGTTTGACGGGAGTTCGATTCATTAGCTTAACAGTTTATTAAAGGTTTGAATTTCAAATTTATTTATATACCCAATTCAAAAACTTTGCCTGTTTCACCATGGAACCCGCAAGTTAATCATGTTGCTTGTTGTAAAGGTTACTGCATGCAGGTTTCGTTGAGTCATATGCCTGGATCAGTAAACAAGGGATAACCATTAAAATACCATAGCCATGAGCAAATTTTCAAAGTATTTCTTATTTTTTTTATTTTTTCAATTGATTTGTACCATGACCTCATTTGCCGATCAACCCTCTGAACAAACCATTAAAGGTCTTTTTTATCGCGATTGTGAACCGGTAGAGATAAAGATTGCAGATGGGAGGATTGCGAAAATCCGACATCTGCCTGGAGAGGAAGTGGACACTGAAGAGTCTGATACCTATGTAGCCCCGGGTTTGGTAGAAGTCCAGATCAATGGTTACATGGGGGTGGATTTTTCCGGTGAGGATTTAACTTTGGATGGAGTGCGTGAGGCAACCAGAGAATTGTGGAAAGCAGGCATTACTACCTATCTCCCAACGTTAATATCACAATCCCATGAACGGTTAAAGGGAAATTTTACCATTCTCTCGCAGGCAATGGATGATTCGGAAATAGGAGCTTCTATAGCGGGCTTTCATCTTGAGGGGCCCTACATCTCTCCGGAAGAAGGTTTCCGCGGTGCCCACCTGAAGAAGTACATCAGAAAGCCGGATTGGGAAGAATTTATGGAATATCAACAGGCCGCAGACAATGGAATAAAACTGGTGGCTGTTGCGCCGGAAGTGGAGGGAGCCATTCCGTTCGTACGCAGATGTGTTGAAAGCGGGGTAGAGGTTACCCTCGCCCATCATAACGGTTCGGCTGAAGAGATAAAAGAGGCCGTTGATGCCGGTGCTTCTATGAGCAATCACCTGGGTAACGGTTGTGCCAACATGATCCATCGCCATAATAATCCACTATGGCCACAAATGGCAGATGACAGGTTAACCCCTTCTATTATTGCCGATGGATACCACCTTACCCGTGAAGAAGTTCGGACTTTTTATAAAGTGAAAGGAGCTGATAATTTGATATTGGTTTCCGATGCTCTGGATTTGGCAGGTCTTCCGCCGGGAAAATATGAAAGGGGAGGACGAACCCTTCAATTGACGGAGAATGTAGTTAAATTTCCCGATCAGAATGTTTTGGCAGGAGCTGCTTCACCCATCAGCAAATGTGTATCCAATATGCTGGAATTTACCCGTTGCAGCCTGAAAGATGCCATTCAAATGGCCAGTACCAATCCGGCCAGGCAGTTTGATTTGGATGAGATTGGGGAGATAAGCCAGGGCAAACGGGCCGATCTGATACTATTTACTATGGAAGAAGGAGAGATGATCATACAAAAGACGATTGTCGCCGGAAAGGTTGTATATTCGAAAGAATAGCCGGAATTTAATAAATGGTTTATCTAAATAGAAAGACATATGAAAATACAGGTTTACAGTACAAAAAAGGAAACAAGCCGTAAAGCTGCCCAACAGGCTGCTGAAATATTGAAGGAAGCCATTAACAGAAAGAACAAAGCCACTTTTATAGCTGCCACAGGGCTTTCCCAGACTGATTTTCTGGACTATCTGTCACAGGATCCCGAAATTGACTGGTCGAAAACGGAGATGTTCCATCTGGACGAATATGTTGGAATCCCTGATACTCACCCGGCCAGCTTTAGAAAATATTTGAAGGAGCGGTTCATTGAAAAGGTACATCCCGGCACGGTGCATCTGATCAATGGAAGCTCCGATCAGCCGGATGAAGAGGTTGCTCGACTCAATCAGCTTATGGCAGACAAAGCAATTGATATTGCCTTTATTGGCATAGGTGAAAACGGACATGTGGCCTTCAATGATCCGCCCGCAGATTTTGAAACGGAAGACCCTTTTATAGTGGTGACACTCGATCAGGCCTGTAAAAAACAACAGGTCGGTGAAGGATGGTTTGCCAGCCTTAATGAAGTGCCCTCGAAAGCCATTACAATGTCCGTTTCTCAAATTTTGAAATCCAACAACATCATTTGTACCGTACCCGGGGAACGTAAGGCTGAGGCGGTTAAGAAATGTTTCGAAGGTGAGGTTTCTCCGCATTGCCCCGCTTCTATTCTGAAAAAGCATGAAAATGCCTTTATCTACCTGGATGAAGATTCAGCTCAACTGCTTGAAAAAACTACATAATAAACAATTAAAATTGTGATGATATGCGTATCCAATCTGTATTCAAGAGATTCAAAGCGTTATTAATTGCCGTTGGCTCGGGTATTTTCCTGATAGGGTATAACATAGGCACGGGGAGTGTCACCACCATGGCCTCCACAGGCTCACAGTTTGGCATGTCCCTTGCCTGGGCCCTATTGGTTTCCTGTATTTTTACTTTTATTATGCTTACTGCCTACGGGAGGTTTACAGCAGTGACTCAGCACACTGCCCTTCAAAGTTTCCGGAAACACCTCCGTGGTGGCAGCATCTTAAGCATTATTTTGATAGTGGGTCTGGTTATTGGAGAAATAGCCTCTATGATTGGAATTTCGGGTATTCTTTCCAATCTGATCCATCACTGGTCAGGTTATCTTGATCTCGGCCCCGGTTTTGAGGGATTTAACAAGCTGGGCATTACCATAGCCCTTATGGTCCTTATTTATGCTCTTTTTTGGCAGGGTAAATACCCGTTTTTTGAGAAGGTTATGATTGTTTTTGTCATAATCATGGGGATTAGTTTTATCTTAAGTTCTTTTATGATCGTTCGCGGTGGTACAGAAGTATTTACCGATATGGCTCCCCGGATCCCCGACAAACCCGGTGCCCCCTTAGTCGCTGCTGCTATAGCAGGTACCACTCTTTCGGCTGTTTTATTTATTATGAGAAGCGTTGTGGTCAGTGAGAAGGGATGGACCGTTAAGGATCTCAAACAGGAAAAACGGGATGCTTTCACTTCTGCTGCCCTTATGTTCATACTCAGCATATTTATTATGATAGCAGCAGCCGGCTCCTTGTACCCGAAAGGCATCCATGTGGATAAGGCCATAGATATGATAGGAAGCCTGGAACCCATAGCGGGAAGGTTTGCCATGAATATTTTCATACCGGGAATTGTTGCAGCCGGTATCTCCTCCCTGTTTCCCATTATACTTATAGCCCCGTGGCTTATTAGCGATTATATGGGGAAAGAACGAAACGAACGCTCGCTTATGTATCGGCTGCTGGCAGGCATTGCACTGCTGTTTGCCCTTGTCGTACCCATATTTGGTGGTCGCCCGGTCTGGCTACTTATTGCCGCACTTGCATTTCAGTCACTGCTTATGCCTTTGGTTACCCTGTTGATATGGATCCTGTTAAACCGAGAATCGGTTATGGGTAAATATAAGATAGGTCTGTGGATGAATCTTGGCATTGGAGCCACTTTTGTCTTTTCCCTTGTAATGGCTTACAATGGAGTATTGGGATTGCTGGATTACTTTTAAAGAAAAAACAGCCGGTATGAGTTTTCAAGAAGACTCCCCACAAGGATTTACAGGAACTTATGTTTTAACTCTGACAGCCAGTAAATTAAATAATTAAGCAGATTGAAAAGATCAACCCGATTAACTTAATTCACCGAATCAACTCAATCAACAAAAACGGAATTGGCTGGGATTCATTAAATGCTAAACTGAAACCATTTCCATGTTGAAAAATCCATTATTATGATACATCTAAATAATCCAAAACTGTTAGGCCTTTCACTGGCCGGAATAACGGCGTTCTTTACCGGTTGTGATGAAAAAAGCCCGGAAACCTCTGATGCTCAGGATGACCCAAACATTGTTTTTATTTTACCGGATGACCTGGGCTGGTCTGATGTTGGCTACCACGGCTCGGAAATCAAGACCCCTAACATTGATGAGCTGGCACAGCGAAGATCAATATAAAGGGCGGTACGCGGACAAGCCACATAAAGTACTGGGTAATAATTTTCCCTTGAAGGGATGGAAAGGGCAGTTATATGAAGGCGGTATACGCGTGCCTGCTTTTGTAAACTGGCCCGGAAAAGTGGAACAAGGGTCATTGGATATGCCTGTGCACATTTACGATTGGCTGCCTACCCTTTGCGAATTAACCGGTAGCGATCAGTCTCTGAAAGAGTTGGATCTGGACGGGCGGAATATCTGGCCTTTTTTGACCGGTGAACAATCGGTTCCGGAAGCACGAACAATGTATTGGAAAACCGGGCAGGCTTATGCCGTAAGGGAAGGTGACTGGAAACTACTTGTGCACCGCAACAGAGACAGGACAGAACTGTTCAATCTGGAAAATGATTTCAGGGAAGAAAATGACTTAAGTGAAGCGCATCCTGAAAAGGTAAAACATTTGATGGATTTACTGGGAGAATTTGAGGAAGATGACCGATAAGGAAAGATATGTTTGATATGGTCAAAGATATTTATTATGAGCTCATTTTGAAATATTTTTTAAATTTTTAGAAAAACTTAAAATTATGGAACAGTCCCGGAGAGATTTCTTAAAGAAGGCAGCGGTTGGTTCTGCCGGAGTTTTTATGTTAAATCAGGTGGGTTTTGATCACACCCTTTTAGCACAGGAAGAAGACCTCAGCGTTTTATCAAACTGGATTCGTCATAGAGGCAAAAAAAATGCCTTATATAATCATTATTATTCCATAGCTGCTTCCCTTCTCAGTGAGAGAAAAGAGACGGTTTCTCAACTCAGTACGAAAGATCAGTGGGAATCTCGCCAGAAGTCTATGCGGGGAAAAATAATCCAAAGTATTGGTGGTGAATTTCCGGCGAAAACCCCTTTGAATGCTGAAACAACAGACTATGTAAATAAAGACAATTATACGATTGAAAAAGTTGTCTTTGAATCTTTACTTGAGTATCATGTTACGGGTTGTCTGTTTATACCCAGCAACGCAGAAACGAAAAAGCCGGCAATAATCTATTGTTCCGGACATACCCATGAGGCTTTCAGGGCTCAGGCCTATCAACATGAAATTTTAAACCTGGTGAAAAAAGGTTTTGTAGTTTTTGCCATCGATCCCATAGGTCAGGGAGAACGCCTGCATTATTACAATCCTGATCTGGGAAGGTCCATGGTAGGAGGGGCCACAAAAGAACATTCTTACCCCGGCGCACAGTGCTTCCTTACCGGAACCTCCATTGCCCGGTATTTTATATGGGATGGAATCCGTGCGGTTGATTACCTGCTATCCCGGGAAGAAGTGGATCCGGATCGGCTGGGTATCACCGGCCGCTCGGGAGGAGGAACCCAGAGCGCCTATATCGGAGCTTTGGATGACCGGATCCTGGCTTCGGCACCGGAATGCTATATTACCAGCTTTAAAAGGTTGATACAATCGATTGGACCCCAGGATGCCGAACAGAACTTCTATCACGGAATAAAGCATCAAATTGATCATGCGGATCTGCTGGAACAAAGGGTTCCAAAGCCCACGTTGATGGTTACTACCACAAGAGATTTCTTTAGCATTCAGGGTGCACGGGAGACTGCACGGGAAGTAGAAGAGGTTTATGAGATATTCGGGGAACCGGGAAATTTTTCAATGATTGAAGACAATGCACCCCATGCATCTACCGAAAAAAACAGGCAGCGGAAGTATGCATTTTTCCAGCAGCATTTTAACGTCCCGGGAAATTCAGCTGATGAGCCGGTAGAATACCTTACGCCTGAAGAGCTGACCGTTACGGAAACCGGGCAGGTATTGACTTCCCGTAAGGGTAGGTCTACATTTCAGATCAATAAAGAAAAAGCGGAGAAGCATATAACCGCTCTTAAAGACCGCAGAAAATCAGGTGCCGATACTGTAAAATCAATTTTACCTACGATAAAAAAGCTTTCCGGGTTCATGTCTCCGCAAACCAAGCACGATCCTGTTTGCACAGGTCGTTATGTCAGGGAGGATTACACAATAGAGAAATACTTTGTTAATGGAACCGGCAGGTATAAGATTCCCTACCTGCTGTTCCGACCTCAAAATGCTACTGGAAAGCTTCCTGTAGTGCTGTATTTACATCCCGGCGGCAAAGCTGCTGAAGCATCTCCGGGAGGAGAGATTGAATCCATTGTAAAAAAGGGGTATGCAGTGCTGGCTCCCGATCTTGTTGGAGTCGGAGAGTTAGGTCCTGCAGGATTTAATGGTGATGCTTATCAATTTGAACTCGGACGGGGTGCTTACAACATCTGGTTCTTTGGAATTCTGGTTGGGAAAAGTATGGTTGGTACTCAGGCTGCAAATATAATGAGACTGATACATGTGCTGAAAAACCGCAACGATATAGCAACCGAACAAATATATTCGCTGGCCCGTGGAGGTTTATGCAGCACCTTATTGCATGCAGCGGCATTCGGGCAGTCAATATCCAAAGTCGCTTTAATTAATCCC
>JAIPAF010000087.1 GCA_021740225.1 Bacteroidales bacterium
TCATAAACTGAATGGAACGAATAGAAGCGGCAGCCGGTGCCCGGGTACTGAGAAGCGATATGAAACGTTCCACTTCTCCGTATTCTGCCTGAACCTTAATCATGACCCCGTCATTACGGTTTACAACCCAGCCATTCAAGCGCTGTTCCGTAGCCAAGCGGAAAATAAAGGGCCGGAAACCAACGCCCTGTACCAGTCCTTTGATGTGTATTTTATAAGCGTTTGCAGTATCCAAATTTTTCTTCTAATTTAAAAATATAAATAATAAAAATAACAAATCACAAACCCCCAATAACAAATAATATTCAATTTCCCAAAATTCAATGAACAAAACATGATCTCATTTCAGAACTCCTGAATGATACATCAAACGTTCCAGCTCAACCATCAGGTTAACATTATTTACGACTACATCATCCGGAACTTTCAACAATACAGGGGCCAAATTCAATATGCCTTTAATTCCATAACGAACAAGCAAATCACTTGACTCCTGGGCTGCTATTTCAGGCACTGCAAGAATGGCCACAGAAACGTGAAAAGCGTCAACTATTTCCTTCAGATTTTCCACAGGATAGATAGGTATTTGAAATTTCTTATTGATTTTTGCAGGGTCTATATCAAATCCGGCTACAATGTTCATCTTATTATCGGGAAAACCCCTGTATTGAGAAAGGGCTTTCCCCATATTACCCATACCCATGATCACCACGTTCTGTACACGATCCTTACCGAAAATTTTTTCCAGTGAGTTTAATAAATCATCAATATCATAACCTCCTCTGCGATTGCCCTTAATTCCGAAGTTGGAAAAATCTTTTCTTACCAACTCGGCACTAACCCCGGCCTCCTTACCCAGGGTATAAGAAAAAACCTTCTCCAGTCCCATCTGTTTCAATCGGATCAAACCCATCCTGTACTTTAAAAGCCGTTTGGTTTGTATGAATGTGCTCATTTTATTGAGAAAATTTTCACAATAATATTTAAAAAGTTAAATTTATAACATTTTTACTGAAATTACAAACCCTGATAACAACTGGAATTTAAAGCTCTTTATATTTAGATTTAATTAAAATAATGGATTTTTTCGTGATATTGTTATAAAACATGTTGACACAAATTCACATCTTTTTTATATTGCTTTGTGAAAATTATAACAATATTATGAATAATTATCACTCTATATCCAGGCAAGAATGGGAAAAAGCACTATCCCATCTGATAAATAATTACCATATATATGCCCCGGTTCCCTGGGGTGAAACCCAAGACTACGAACGTATAGACGATGATTCCATCTCTGATATCATTTACAATCGTCCCAAGCCGGCTACCCCTTTAAAGACCTTCTTCCTGCCCATCAGGGAAAATGTAGTAAATACTGAAAAGAGCGATAAAAAAAGGATCATCATGGGAATTCCGTCCTGTGATCTTAGCGGAATCAATATATTCGATGAAATGTATTTAGATGACGCCTTTGTGGATCCAACCTATAAGAAAAAAAGGGAGGATTCGATCCTGATCGGTACCGATTGTCATACCACCCAGGAAAATTGCCATTGTACAACCTATGGCATCAAACCTTATCCAATGAAAAATCATGATCTGACCCTTTCTCTTTCAGGTGATACCATTTATCTACAAACCCACTCGGCAAAGGGTGAGACATTGATTGAAGAGATTGAAAAAATCACAACCCTGCAAGATCCTACTGAAAATGAAATACAGGAAATAGTCGACACACGCGAAAAGGTTGAGGAAGAGTTAAATACGAAAAACAGAGATCTTCCCAATTATAGGGTTACGGGGGATTTAATCAACTCCTCGGAAGACGAAATATGGAAAAAGTATTCGGAAACCTGTGTTTCCTGTGGGGCATGTGCCACAATTTGTCCTACTTGTACTTGTTTTTTGTTATTGGAAAAACCCGGATTTGAAAAAGTAAGACATCTGGATGCCTGTCAATATCCCGGGTTCGAAAAAGTTGCCGCAGGGGAGGATCCTCTTGAAGAACTTTACAAGAGGTTTCGGAACAGGTATATGTGCAAGTATGTATGGAAACCTAAAAAATTCGAATCCATTGCGTGCACCGGTTGTGGGCGGTGCATCGAAGCCTGCATAGGAAACATCAACAAAAATGAATTATTCCTGGAATTAGCCAACAAATAAACTGCTTTTTAATGAAAGGAGATAACATATACGAACCAATAAAAGCGAAAGTGCTGGAGGTGATTGACGAATCGCCTACAATCAAAAGCTTTGTTCTTGAACCCGAAAGGCAATTTTACTTTAAAACGGGGCAGTTTATCGAAGTAGCTCTTGACGGAATTGGAGAAGCGCCTTTCACCCCCTCCTCATCACCGCTGGTAACCAATCAACTGGAAGTAACGGTGATGAAAACCGGCTATGTAACAGAGAAAATGCACCAAATGAAGGGCGGAGAAACTGTAGGCATCCGGGGGCCATTTGGCCGGGGTTACCCACTTGAAAAGCTTTATGACAAAGAAGTTCTGGTTCTTGGAGGAGGTTGCGGATTTGCCCCACTGCGTTCTCTCCTGTACAATCTTGAAGCCGAACAGGAAAAAGTTCAAAAGGTTACATTCTGTTATGGATCGAAAAATCCGCAGGAATGTATTTATGAGCCATACATTAATGAATTGCGCCAGTATAAAAAATTCGAGGTCATGCGCACGGTTGATGAAGCCGATGAAACATGGACCGAAGAGGTAGGGGTCGCCACTGTTCTGTTGGATAAAATCGATGTCAATATTGATAACTCTGTGGCAGTGGTAGTGGGCCCGCCCATCATGATGAAATTCAGTGTTCAGAAACTTTTGGAAATGGGCTATACAGATCAAAAAATTTATCTTTCTATGGAAAAAAACATGTCATGCGCGGTGGGTAAGTGTGGACATTGTATGATGGGAGAATATTTTGTATGCAAGGATGGGCCGGTTTTCCGCTATGATGAGATCAAGGACAAACCCGATATCTGGAAATAAAAATTTGCTTCAATGAGAAATAAAAAAATACTGATCGATTTAACCAAACTAAGGGATCACCAAATAGCCGGAAGAGGGGACGAGCCCAGACTGGATGGTATAATGAGTTCCTATCCCAACACCAACGGTTTGAAAACCATACGGGAACTGGCCGTTTTCAGGTTTACGTGCCGAAGATGTGAGGAAGCTCCATGTATAGAAGTTTGCCCGAGCGAGGCACTGGAAAAGGATGATGAAGGCATGATCGTAAGACATACCAATCTTTGTATTGCCTGTAAATCATGCGTTACCATCTGTCCCTTCGGTACGATGATGTCCGATTTCTTTGAACATAAAAGGACTCCTGAAAATTATTTTGACCTCAACGACGAGCGGGAGCTGAAAAAATTCATAGAATTCAATCCGGGTGGTGCAGTTAAACTGGTCGACATGGAAGAAAATGAAGAGGAAAATATATATCAACTCAATGACAGAGTGCTCGTGAAAGACATCCCTTATGACAAATTAAAAAAACAAGACAATGGCTGAACAGTTATTTTACTTTTTTATTTATCCGGGACTGCTGTTTGCAGGCATAGTCGGTGGGCTTCTGTCCTGGTTCGACAGAAAGATCACTGCTAAAGTCCAGTTCAGAAAGGGCCCGCCACTATTGCAACCTTTTTATGATTTTCTGAAACTATTGCTGGTAAAAGAAACGATTCTTCCTGAGCGGGGTTCAAAACTGACCTTTCTGATAGCGCCCCTGTTTTCGCTGATCGGGGCCACTCTTTCGGCTATATTCATTCTTCTGCCTCTATTAAATATAGACATCGGTTTCGAGGGAGACGTGATCGTCATTTTCTATCTTCTCACAATACCCTCCCTGTTTTACGTGATCGGGGCGCTCGCCTCGGGCAATCCTCTGGCCTCGGTGGGAGCTTCAAGAGAAATCAAAATGATCATCAGTTATGAACTGACATTTCTGCTGATCTTTGCAGCGGTCATCATGAAAGCAGGTATGACCATCAACCTTCAGGAGATCATTCAAATGCAGGCCGGAGGAAATGCATTCATCGGAAGCATCTCAGGGGTACTACTCTTCATCGCAGGATTATTTTGCGTTCAGGCTAAACTGGGCATGGTGCCCTTCGACATTGCCGAAGCAGAAACCGAATTATCCGAAGGTTCCTTTATAGAATACAGCGGTACAGCCTATAGCATCATCAAATTCACCAAATACATCATGCTCTTCATTCTTCCGGCATTGCTTGTAGGTTTCTTCATGGCCGGCTTCAACTGGGAAGGTACGGGTATTTTGTGGTCCGTGCTTAAATTACTGGCCGTGGTTCTTTTACTTACATTGATCAGGAACACCAATCCCAGGCTTAAGGTGAAACAAGTCATGAGATTTTTCCTGGTAGGAATGAACATCATGGTAATCATTGCTATAATACTGATTTATTTTGGATTATAAATTGAACTCAATGGGAATTAAAAGTTTTTGTCTGAAAAAATCACTTTGGGTATTTCACTTTGCAGGCGCCTCCTGCAATAACTGCGATATTGAGATACTGGATGTGCTGACTCCCCGATATGATGTAGAAAGATTCGGAATACAGCTTATCGGAAGCCCGAGACATGCAGATGTCCTATTAGTCAGTGGGTCAATCAACCAACGGGACAAGCCCAGATTGCTGGAAGTTTACAATCAGGCATCCAAACCGGTTTTTGTGGTGGCTTTTGGAGCCTGCGGATGCACCGGCGGAATATTCGCAGAAGGGAATACATTCGCCGGGCCGCTTGACCAAATTGTTCCGGTTGATGCCTATATTCCGGGTTGTCCGCCTAAACCCGAAGCCATCCTGGCCGGCATAACCAAATTAGTAAAAACAATATAAGTGATGGATAAACAAGACTTTATAAAACATATAAACAAACATTTTCCTGATGATGTGATCGACACTACCATCAATAAGGAAAAGCGGGTTACGGTGGATATCAAACCGGCAGCGATTCTGAAAGTCAGCGGTCATCTGTTTAATGAATTGGAGTTAAGGTTTATAATTGCTTCGGCTTTTCACACCAAGAAGGGGTTTGAGATTCTATATCACTTCAGTGATGACACGGAAGGAAATATAATCAATATACACGTTATTCTGCCTGAGGAAAAGCCGGAGGTTGAATCGTTGGCCAACATGCTTTCGGGCGCTAACTGGATTGAGCGTGAAATGAGTGAACTTTTGGGGATCACTTTCCTGAATCATCCCGAACCCGAAAAATTAATATCTGAGGGGAACTGGGCCGAAGGCGTGTATCCTTACAGAAAAAATTTTAAATAATATACAGAAGATATGGCAAACAGGAAAATCATACCGGTTGGACCGTATCATCCTTTACAGGAAGAACCCGAACTATTCAAATTGTATTGTGAAGGAGAAACCGTAAAGGATATAAAATGGGAAACCGGTTATAACCACAGGGGAATAGAAAAACTCAGTGAATCAAAAACCTTTGAACAGGTCTTCTTCCTGGTGGAGAGAATATGTGGTATTTGTTCTACCTCCCATCCTTTTGCTTATGCAAACTGCATGGAAGAGATCGCTGATGTCGAAATTCCGGACAGGGCAAAATACATAAGATCGATTATCGGAGAGCTTGAAAGATTGCACAGTCACTATTTGTGGGTAGGCCTTGCCGGTCATTTCCTGGGTTATAATACAGTATTTATGTGGGCTTGGAAATACAGGGAGCCGATACTCGATATGTTCGAGATCATTTCGGGAAACCGAAACAGTTATGCCATGTTCAAAATCGGAGGGGTACGGAGAGATGTCAACCAAAATCAGATCGATCAGCTAAGAAAGGTTATGAATCAGATTAAAAAGAAAAATGATCTTTTGACCGGAGCTGTGATGGATGACCCGGTTATTCATGCCCGTACCAAAGGAGTAGGAGTGCTCACCAAACAAGATGTTATGGATTATGCTGCTGTCGGACCAACAGCCAGGGCTTCGGGATGGAAAATAGATATTAGACACGACGATCCTTATGCTGCCTACGATATGGTGGACTGGAACGTAATCACGGCACAGGAGGGGGATGTATTTGCCAAAGCCAAAGTAAGATTGCTGGAAAATTACGAATCCATTAAAATCATTGAACAATGCCTTGACAAGCTTGAACAAGAGCCTGAAGGAAATACAGAAGTGAAGGTAAAAGAAATTCCGGAAGGAATCGGAACAGGCCATGCCGAGGCACCACGGGGGGAAGTATTCCACTTTGTCAAGACGGACGGTTCCAATTCACCGGTTCGTCACAAAATAAGGGCTCCGAGCTACGTGAATATAGCCACCTTTAAAAAATCATGCGTGGGCCAGACGATATCGGACGCAACGATATCCCTGGCCGCAGTGGATCCTTGTTATTGCTGTACGGAGAGAATGGCTTTTGCCTATGATCACGACACGGGTAAAAAGATATACGATGGGAATGAACTCGTCCAGCTGTCGCAAAAGAAAACTGAAGAAATAAGAAAAACTTATAAAATTTAAATTATGGATGTTCTGTATTACATCATCTTTCTTCCGATTGTTGCAGGAATCGTTCTGTTTGTCTTTCCTGAGAAACTGAAATGGATCAAGGCTTCAATCGCGCTGATCATTTCCGCATTTGTGCTATACTTTGCCTATCAGGTATACCTGGTTAACGAACAAACAATTAACTTGTCCCTGTTCACAGAACAGGTTGCCACCGGTACGCTCCTTCATCAGGTTTTTAACGGTATCAGCAAACACTTTGCCCTGAATATCGATTCGCTCAGTAAAATGATTGTGCTCTTCACGGGAATCTTCGGCTTCATTATTTCCATATACTCTTCATTGTATGTCACAAGAAAGAAAGCAATTTACAATTATTATCCCTTTTACCTGATCACCCTTGGGTGTTCCATGGGAGCCATACTGGCTGACGACCTGTTGCTTTTCATCTTTTTCTGGGGCGTATTGGGATTTACATTATACAAACTAATAAAAGGCCATGATGAAGAGAGTTCTGCTGCTGCGAAAAAAACGCTTATTGTCATTGGCTCTTCCGACGGGATTATGATCATGGGTATTGCCATCATTTGGAGCCTGACTGGAACGCTGAACATGAGCGAACTCGATATCGCCACAAGTTCAGGTATTGCCGCTACAGCTTTTATTACATTACTTATTGGGAGTTTTACCAAGGCCGGTGCATTTCCTCTTCACACCTGGTTGCCTGATTTTTCAAAAAACGCCCCTGCCTCAACTACAGCTTATCTCCCCGCCTCGTTGGACAAGTTACTTGGGATCTACTTTCTGGCCAGGATATGCATTGATCTTTTCCGGGTTAATCAGTGGTTAACTTTGCTACTGCTCATATTGGGCGTACTAACTATTATTATAGCCGTCATGATGGCTTTGGTGCAGCATAATTTCAAAAGGTTGCTTGGTTTTCATGCTGTCTCCCAGGTGGGATACATGATTGTCGGCATTGCCATTGCAACACCATTGGGAATTGCTGCAGGACTGTTCCACATGGTAAACAATGCCCTGTACAAAAGCGGATTGTTTTTATCCGCCGGAAGCGTCGAAAACCGAACCGGCAAATCCGATCTGGACGAAGTAGGTGGTTTGGCCGGTAAAATGCCGGTAACCTTCTTCTCTGCCATTGTTTTTGCATTGGCAATTTCTGGTATTCCGCCTCTTAACGGATTTGCTTCCAAATGGATGATATATCAGGGAATTATCGATTTCGGACACAGCGGCGCCGGCATAGCCAGCCAGCTGTGGATTATATGGCTTGCCTTGGCCGTTTTGGGTTCGGCGCTTACCCTGGCCAGTTTCATCAAATTTATTTCGGGCATATTTCTGGGCAGAAGGAAACCAGCATTCGACAAAATCAAAGAAGTAAACATCCTTATGTGGTTTCCAAAACTGCTGCTTGCCTTAATCTGTATAGGATTCGGTGTATTTGCGATAAACTGGGTAGTTCCCCAATTCTTTGAACCCTATGTAGGAGAGTTCAGCTTTGTGGGTATTTGGGAATCAACTACCGTTTCAATACTTATCCTGCTCTCAATAGTACTGGGATTCATTATTTACCTGATCGGGAATATAAGAAATATGCGCACGGCAGAGTCATTTGTTGGCGGTGAAACTTTCCATGAACAAACGGGATTCAATGTCACAGAATTCTATAACACAGTAAGGGAACTGAAACCACTGAAGGGAATTTACAGTAG
>JAIPAF010000088.1 GCA_021740225.1 Bacteroidales bacterium
ATCAATAAAATCAATACTGGAACCGGGGGTTTTTGGATTATCATGTCTTCTGAAACTCCCAAGTGACTTAAACAAAATCAACAGCCCAATGCCAATAAATACTACCGGCCAGAATACTTCCCTGAAAGAATAAGGTAAATCAGTAATCCTTGACAGTAAAAAGATCGCACCGATAATCAAAAGGATCCATCCCGTCGTATTCTTTGATTTGCTGCTTAAAAAAATGATTCCCAAAACAACCAGGATCATCGGCCAACTGAATAAATCGTCGGCAAGCTCCGAAGGAAATATATTCAGGCTTTTGGCTATCATCGCAATACCCGTCAGCACCAATATAATTCCCAAAATAAATCTGCCATGAAATTTTTTCTGCTCCATAGAAATAAAATATTAAGTCGTTCAAAAATGGAATATAAAGATAGTTTTTTTTCTCTTACTATGCCAAACATCTTTTTGCAGAACATTTCAGTCCTTTTCAAAGCGGGATTAATTGCAAGGGATAGGAATAAATCATTCAGTTATAAGAACTATAAGGCAATCAATGGGAATTTTCATTTATCCGAAGATCTTCCTGAATTTTCAGCCGATTGGGTCTTTCGAAATAAAAAAACAACACTACAGCTATCAGGAGAATCAAAATCATAGGATCCCCGGAAAAGAAAAAAACGACCAGGGTTAATGCGGAAAGCACCAAAAAAATAACCGATTTAATTCTAAAATAATGCATATATGAAGATAAACGCTCGCTTAAAGGAATATTAGAGGGGATTTTTTTTATTCGCTGTCTCAGATGGGATACCACAAAAGGAACAGTTAACAGAAAAAGCAAAATGATAACCGATTTGCTTTTCAAGGCATATCGCTCAGGAAGTTCAACGGTTTCAGGGACAAAATACTTAACTGCAATCATCAGTAATGTACCTGCTATGATGGAAGTAATGCATTTTTTATAAAGACGCTTCAATTTACTGATTTGATTGGTAAGCATTTCCCTCATATAACAGGTGCAACTAAATGGGCTCCACACTTTTTTTCCTTAGCCATCCCTGGCTGCCGTCAGAAAGCCTGATCTCATACCATTCACCCATATTATTATTAATAAAAACCTTTGTACCCTCATGTATTACGAACAAATCCGTTCCACTTTCAGCAGGGGAGCTCTTAACTGTTACTTTGGGGGCAAACACTATAGCCTGCTCACTCTCCACCACCTCCTTTTTCTGTTGTGAAGCAAAAACAAATGATGCCACTGCAATGGCCAGAGCCAGTAAACCAATCCAAAAACCGGATTTTTTCACTCCCCTTCTTTGGCTATACAGGTAAACCGAAAACAGCGCGAGAAATGCGATAAACGTTATCATACTGATCATTGCCCATAAATCGGAGGAAAAAAGATTGATCAACTGATTAATCCAGCGGGTGATAAAAAACTCAGGTATCCTTTCAATTTTATCGGTTATCTGTGATCTGGCCAGTTGCAGATTGTATTGTATATCCTCATTGTTGGGATCTCTCAAACGGGCCCTTTCATAATTCAATATGGCAGGCGCCAACTGGTGCGCTTTATAATAGGCATTGCCCAGATTATAATATATACCGGAAGATTCCAATCCTTTATCTAAAACCCGTTTATAAAAACTTATCGCTTTCTCGTATCTTCCTTCCGAGTAATATTTATTGGCTGAGTCCACAAGCGACCTGGCTTCCTGTGCTTCAAGCTTTCCAGTGAACAAAGCAAACAATGATATAATCAGTAATACTGTCTTCTTCATAATGATTCAACGTAGATTTTCAAAAATCTTATTACTTGAGTTTCTGTTGTAACCGGCTGATAACAGAAATGGAATAGTTATATAATTCATCCATCTTTTCCCCGCCCCCTGAAGGAGCATAACGTGCGAATTCACAATTATCAATGAGTTCAATGAACTGTTCTGTTAAATTTTCCGGAACCTGCTTTGCTGATAGCTTTTCTTTTGCCTTATCCCGGGACAATTCAGCTACCGCAATACCAAGTTTATCACTCAGATAGCCCCACAATGCCTTAAGTGTTTCCTCATAAAATTTATCCTTGTCGCCTTCTTTCAAATACCTTGATGCTACTTTCAAACGCCGCCGGGCAAACTTATTGGCCTTCTTGTTTTTCATCATTGCCACATTGGCGTTTTCCCTAATCTTCTTTCTTCGAATTAAGAATACAACAAAAAAGACAGCAATTCCCCCTGCATAAACGGCATAGAATTTACCGGAACCGAACAAAAATTCTCCTTTCTCTCTGAGATCAAATTTTTGGGTTTGAATGTATCGTATATCGCTCCCAATTATATTCACCTCCTGTTTGGAAGATGATGAGATACGGGTGGTGGTATCCCCTTCCCCTTTAGCGACATTCAAGTTTATCGGCTGAGCTTGCAGTGTATTGTAACTGCCGGTGCTAGGATTAAAATAAGACATACTAATGGAAGGAATCCTATATTCCCCGGCATGTCGTGGAATAATAAGATACTCAAAAACTTTGGAGCCTTTGGCACCTCCCTCGGAAACACTAATATTATCTGAAGTCTTGGGGTCATAAACCTCGAGATCCGGAGGAAAATTTATTTGGGGAGGGCTAAGCACTTTAATATTTCCGCTACCTGAAATCTTGATTTTCAAAGTAACCCCTTCGTTTGTCTCTACCGAATGTTTATCCAAAGAAGTGTTCAGACTGAAAGACCCAATACCACCTGTAAAATCTACAGGTTCTCCGGAAGGAAGCGGACTGACATTAATCCTCACCGGATCGCTTGAAACAGGCATTTTCACATTTTTGTATGATCCGAAGAAATCATCGAAAAGACTGCGCGACTCACTCTCCACCTTTTTCTTTACGATACAATCTACTTCGAAAGGCTGAATTGTCAATCGTCCCGTCTTTTGCGGAAACAGCAGATACTTCTTCAAAATCCCTGTCCCGTATATTTCACCGTTTACATTTTCTTTTTCCAACTGACGCAAAGAGGGGGTCTCTATCTCTTGTTTGTAAAAACCTTCAAAGTTCGGAAAATCAACATTTTCCAACCCCGAAATATTTAGTTTTGAATATAGCTTTATGGTGGCCACCAAAGGTTCTTCGCGGTAAACGTTATTTTTACTTACCAATACCCTAACAAAAATATCATCGCCACTGGGTTTTGCTTTCTTAGCCCGGCTACTGCCTTGCTCTGTGTCAGCTTGCCTGCTTTTCTTACTGGCAGATGAGCCATTTTTAATTACCTCAATTTGAACGGCATTGGATTCGTAGATTTCTCCATCCACCTTAACTGTTGCCGGCGGAATGGTAAATTTTCCGGCTTCATCGGCCTGAAGCACGTAAGTAAATTGAAGCCGATAATTTTTGGTCATCTTACCGTTAACAATATTCACGTTTGTACTTGATGAAGTACTGGGACCTGCAAGTACTGTAAAATGTTGTAAATCCGGTGAACGAAAATCTTCAGCCTCGGTATTGATGGTATAGGTGAGTCGAAATCGCTGACCCATTTCAACCACTCCCGGGGCTTCTCCGGTAAATTTCACCTCATCGGCAAAAAGTGATCCCGTTCCAAAGATCAGTATAAATAATATCAGATGCCTCTTCATCCGTATCGATTTACCAGTTTTTAGTTGATTTCGCACTTTTAGCCTTTGCTTTCTTTTTCTTTAATTTTTTCTGCAATTCCTTTTCATCATTTTCAAGAGCCTGTAACAACCTCTTGGCATCCTGCTTTGTTATGCGGTCTTTCTGAGGTTGTTGCCTTTTTTTCTGTTTATCCTGATTTTGCTTTTTTTGCTGATTTTGTTGATTCTGATTCTGCTGGTTCTGATCTGGATTTTGCTTATTTTTGTTCTGATTTCTATTATCCTGGTTCTCCCGATTATTATTTTTTTGTTGCTGTTTTTGCCTGAGCTTTCTCAAGGCATGAGTCAGATTATGCTTGGTTTCAATATCATTAGGATTCAACTTCAATGCATTTTTATAAGCTTCGATGCTTTCCTTTAACTGATCAGATTTTAAAAACGCATTACCCAGATTGTGATAGGCTTTAGCCAGCTTATTGTCCGGCAAATCTCTATTGGTAAGGGAGACAAACTTTTTGGCGGCTTCTTCGTATTTGCCTTGCTTATAAAGGGCATCGCCCATATTATAGATGGCTTTATAAGAATGGGGTGATTTCTCAGCTGCTTTTCGATAATTAATTTCTGATTGAGTATAAGCTTGGTCTTCAAAGGCATCATTGCCTTTTCGGATATATTTCCTTTCACTTTGAGTAAATCCATTAGTACTCAAAACCGCTAATACCAATATTATAGAAACTTTTCTGAACATAATCACTTCCTTATTTTAAACAAGTTTAACTTCATGAACCGTTTATTCTTCCTCTCAAGCACCATCAAATCAGCAAAGAGAAATATCAAAGCCAGAGCTATCAAATATTGAAAACGGTGTTGATAATCGGAATATACCTTTGATTCTATTTCTTTCTGATTCATCTTACTGATCTCTTCAAAGAGCTCATTCAAACCGGTTCTTGCATTGTTGGCACGTATATATGTTCCATTTCCCTGAGCCGCAATCCTTTTCAATGTTTTCTCATTAAGTTTGCTGACTACAACATCACCCTGTTGGTTCTTCTGGTAAACTTTTGTACCATTTTCTTCTTTTATGGGAATAGGTGCACCACTTGGATCCCCCATGCCTATGGTATGTATTGTAATACCTTTATCTTTTGCCTCCTGAGCAGCCTCTATGGCATTTCCTTCATGATCTTCTCCATCAGAAATAGTAATCAATGCTTTATCCAAATCGCTCTTTTCATCAAAAGAACGAACCGCCAGATCAATGGCCGAGCCGATCGCTGTGCCCTGCCTGGGTACGATATCTGTATTTATCGATGACATATACATCTTCACGGCGGAATAATCCGTAGTTAATGGCACCTGTACATAAGCATCACCAGCAAAAACGATCAACCCAATCTTATCATTGTTCAATCGATCCACCATTTTCGAAATTGCCCTCTTCGCCCTTTCCAGGCGATTTGGTTCAATATCTTCTGCCAACATGCTATTGGAAACATCAAGTGCAATAATTATTTCTACCCCCTCCCTTTTCACTTTTTCCAACCTGGAACCGAACTGGGGATCGGCAAGTGCAAAGATGACTGATGTCAAAGCCAGTATTAAAAAGATGAATTTGATGACCGGCCGCACACCCGAAACAAAAGGCATTAGCTGACTAATGACCCCCAATTCTCCGAATCTTTTCAAAGCGCGTTTTCGCCAATACATCCCAATCACGAAGATAATGACTAATACCGGAATGATTAACAACCCATACAGAAACTCACTATTTCCGAATCTAAACATACACAATCCCTCTTTATGGTATACTCCTCATTACAGTTGGCTTCGAAACGATTTCAATCAACAACAATATTCCCGCGATCAGGGCAAAACCTAAATATTCTTCACTCTTCTCACTGAATTCTTTAACCTCTATCCTGGATTTTTCCATTTTGTCAATCTGCTGATAGATACGCTTTAACTTCTGATTGTCTGTAGCTCTGAAGTATTCTCCTTCGGTTTCAGCAGCGATTTGCCGAAGCACATCTTCATCTATTTCCACCTTCATATCTTTATAACGTATACCATATGGAGTGTTTACGGGATAGGGGGCCTTCCCCTGACTCCCCACACCAATGGTATAAACCCTAATATCAAAAGTTTGGGCTATTTCGGCAGCAGTAGCAGGAGCAATCGATCCCATATTGTTTACCCCATCGGTAAGCAGAATCACTACCTTGCTTTTGGCATCGCTATCTTTAAGCCTGTTTACGGCTGTAGCCAGCCCCATTCCGATAGCTGTCCCATCTTTAACCATACCGCTCTCCACATCCTCAAAAAGATTAACCAACACCGGATGATCCGTTGTAAGGGGACATTGCGTAAAACTTTCCCCGCTAAAAACTACCAGTCCTATTCGGTCATTTGGCCTGTCTTGTATAAATTCCCTGGCAATCTCTTTGGAGGCCTCCAGCCGGTTGGGATTAAAATCCTTTGCCAACATGCTGCTCGAAATATCCAGGGCCATCACGATGTCAATCCCTTCTGTGGTAACATTTTTCCAATTTCTGGTTGATTGGGGTCTGGCCAATGCCATAATAAGTAAGGCAATGGCAATGATCCTAAAAGCAAACAGTACATGACGCATATAATATTTGGCAGAGAGATTGGCGAATCTAAATCCATTTATACTCGATATCTGTAAGCTTGCTTCGGAGGATCGGTTCTTAAATATATACCAGGCAATCACCGGTATAAGCAATACCAGTAAATAAAGAAGTTCCGGATTGGAAAAAGTGATATCTCTCATCATTGCTTAACTCCATCTGTTTTTTTCATTCTTTTCAGAATCTTTCTCCTCTTCTGCTGAAGCCGCTTCTTGATTTTGTTCTGCAACATACCTGGTCTGCTCAACAAACTCATAGGCAAAATCCAGACATTGTTTGTTTTCCGAGGGTGATGGTACCATTTTGGCGAATTTTACCAGATCACTAAGCCTCAAAGTATCTTCCAATCTCCTGTACAAATGGTCACCAGAAAAATCACTTTTCTCCAACGAATCAAGTATCTCATCTGTTGTACGTTCAAGGGTTTTTATCCCATAGCGTTTCCACAGATAAGTTCTCAATATTTCAGATAGTCGGGAATAATATCGTTTCACCTGATCATGTTGCCAAAGTGCTTCTTCTTTAAGCTTATTTAATTCCCGGAAGGCATAGACATGAGCGGGCTCTTCAGGTTTCCTGGAAGCAATAAAGGGCTCTTTCCTCTTTCGTTTTTTGATAATGTAATAAACCAGCCATCCAAGTAGAATCAAAGCCAGAATACCGGCAATATAAGGCAAAGCCTCCATAAATGTAACCGGTGCTCCGAAAGGTGCCTTTATATCAAATATATTTCGGGTAGTATCTACCCTCACCGCCTGCACGGTCATAGCCAAGGGAGACGTTTCCACGCTTCCCTTCCGGCTATCGTATCTGTAGGGAAATGTGAAGGACGGAAGATCAACCTGACCGGTATCAAAAGAAGTAACCAGAAAACGCTGACGGATCTCGATGTCGTTTCCTTCCCGGGTTATCGTATCCCGCTTTGAAGATTCCAGAATTTCTACTGCAGGAGAAACCTGTTTTTCTATATCGGGAAAAGAAACCCTGGCATTTTCCGGCTGAACGACGTTAATGTTAAGATAGATCTGATCCCCGATCAATATTTTATTGGTATCCAGGCTTGCTTCAGCCTGAAAAGGCTGAGCACTGGCTATACCATAAGGCACTATCAGCAATAATAGACCCCAAAAAATCAACCTGTACCATTGTCTATTTATGATATAGCGCATTTTGTTCTCCTGTTATCTCCTTTTAAACAAACCAATAAGCGGTTTCACGTAATCCTCATCCGTAGCAATGGAAGTATAATCCACCCCTGCCTGAGAAAATGTCGTCTTTATATTTTGAGAAGTGGTGTTCCACCAATCATGAAAAGCTTTCCGGATCTTTTTACTCGACGAATCCACCCATACATACTCACCGGTCTCAGCATCTTCCATCTTAATCAGTCCAACTGAAGGGAGTTCCGTTTCCCTCTTGTCATATACCTGTAATCCAATTACATCATGTTTATTGTTTGCAATACGCAATGATTCTCCATAATTCATCCGGTAAGTATTGGGATCCTGATCATAAAAATCAGAAATAATAAATGCAGTACATCTCTTTTTGATGGCATTCGTAAGATATTTCAATGCTTCAGAAATGTTGGTCATACTGCTTTGCGGGGTAAAATCGATCAACTCCCTGATAATCATCAAAATGTGTTTCCGCCCTTTTTTCGGAGGGATGAACTTCTCAATGCCATCGCTAAACAAAATCACCCCTATCTTATCGTTATTCTGAATCGCAGAAAAAGAAAGCACCGCACTGATTTCAGTAATGAGGTTTTTCTTGAGTTGTGCATGGGAACCAAAGACTCTCGAATTGCTCACATCGATAAGAAGCATTACAGTGAGTTCCCGCTCCTCTTCATATATCTTAATGTAAGGATGATTAAAGCGGGCCGTTACATTCCAGTCAATATTCCTTATATCATCGCCATATTGATATTCCCTCACCTCACTGAATGACATGCCCCTTCCCTTAAAGGCACTATGATATTC